>NZ_JABAFB010000005.1:0-388262 GCF_012843405.1 Rhodococcus sp. BL-253-APC-6A1W | reverse complement strand
TGCGCCCCTCATCGCCGGCGGCTCCGGACCTCACGCCGCAACCATGATCGTGTCGTGAGAGAGCCGGTTAACCGATATGGGGTTGTTAGACCAGATCTGGCGCCACACGTCGTCGGGGAAGACGGTGAACGCCAGCAGGTCCTCGCGGGCGTCGCCGAGGTGATCGGCCACGTCGGGCAGCCGGCCTTCGGTGTACTCCAGCAGCCGGTCGAACTGAGCATTGACGGCTTCCGCGGTGGGCTGGTCGTAGACGCTGTGCAGCATCGCCTTCACGGCCGGCCACATGGACTTGGGACACACTGCCATCAGGTTCGCCGAGTAGTGGGTGCGGCAGCGCTGCCACGCCGCTCCCGGCAGGTTCGCCGCGATCGCCTCCACCAGGCCGGCGTGGGCATCGGAGGTCACCAGCCTCACCCCACCGAGGCCGCGGGCGACCAGGTCGGCGAAGACGGTGTTCCACGAGGCCTTGGTCTCGCTGGTGGCCACCTGCATCCCCAGCACCTCGCGGTGGCCGTCTCCGTTGACGCCGGTGGCCAGCAGCACCGAGGCCTTGACGACCTGCTTGTTCTCCCGGACCTTGATCGTCAACGCATCGGCGGTGACGAAGGTGAACGGGCCGGCCTCATCCAGGCGGCGATGGCGGAAGGCGGCGACCTGCTCGTCGAGGTCTTGGGTCATGCGGGAGACCTGCGACTTGGACAGCGAGTCGATGCCCAGGGTCTTGACGAGCTTGTCCATGCGGCGGGTGGAGACCCCGGCGAGGTAGCAGTCGGCCACGACGGTGATCAGGGCCGACTCGGCCCGCTTGCGGCGCTCCAGAAGCCACTCCGGGAAATAAGAACCCGAGCGCAGCTTCGGGATCGCGACATCGACGGTGCCCACGCGGGTGTCCAGCGGTCGGTGGCGGTAGCCGTTGCGGTAGTTAGTGCGCTCAGCCGAGCGGGCGTTCCACTCGGCCCCGCACACGGCGTCGGCGTCCGCGGACAGCAGGGCGTTGATCATGGTCTGCAGCAGCTCGCGCATCAAATCCGGAGATGCATCAGCCAGGGCTTGGCCAAGTAGGCCTGCAGGGTCGACAATATGGGGTGCGGTCATCGTGATGACTCCTCGAGGATTCTTTAGACGGTTGACTCGAAGGATCACACGGTGGCCGCTCTACATCCGTCCCGACACGGTTGACGGGCACGATCTCGGCCACCGAGTTACACCACTCTATGGGGCACTACTCTATGCCGGCCGGAATGACGGAACAGCAGCCGCCACCGAACGGCGCTCGAACGGTATTGGTCTGCGCTAACCGATCGATAGCCGGCTCTGGTCCCCGGTGAATCCCTGTTGCATGCTGACTGGACATCAGGTTCGGGCAGCACGACCCGAACGACCGCGACCAGGACAGGCGAGCAGGCATGAACTCCACCGCTTCCACCGACGGGCTGCCCTCGTCCACCGCACCCCTCGCGGGCGTGCGCGTGGTCGAAGTATCGAGCTTCGTAGCCGCGCCTCTGTGCGGCATGACGCTCGCGCATCTCGGGGCCGACGTGATCCGCGTCGACCCGATCGGTGGCGCTGCCGACTACAAGCGCTGGCCCCTCACCGAGGACAACGAGTCCATCTACTGGGCGGGTCTCAACAAAGGCAAGCGCTCGTTCGCCGCAGACTTCCGCAACCCCGATGCTCAGCAACTGATCCGCGATCTCGTGATCGATGCCGGGATCCTCGTCACCAACGCCGCGGGGCGGCAGTGGCTCGACTACGACGAACTCGCCGCGATCCGGCCCGACCTCATCCATGTCCAGGTCCTCGGTCGCGCCGACGGCACCGGTGCCGTCGATTACACCGTCAACGCCGCGGCGGGTTTCCCTCGGGTCACCGGACCCGAGAACCTCTCCGATCCGGTGAACCACGTCCTGCCGGCGTGGGACGTCGCCTGCGGTCTCTATGCCGCCCTGTCGATCGCGTCCGCTGTGTACCGCCGCGAAATCACCGGCGCCGGAACGAGGATCGTGCTTCCACTGGAGGACGTCGCATTCGCGACCGTAGGAAACCTCGGCTACCTCGCCGAAGCTCAGCTCGGAGGATCCGGTCGCACCCGAACAGGGAATGCCGTCTACGGCACCTACGGGTGCGACTTCGCCACCGCCGACGGTGCCCGTTTCATGATCGTCGCCCTGACGCCCCGGCATTTCCGCGACCTCACCGAACTCACCGGGACCGCCGCCGCCGTCACCGCACTCGAAGCCGCGCTCGACGTCGACTTCCGCGACGAAGGCGCCCGCTTCGAACATCGCCACGTGCTCGACAGCCTGTTCGGCGCGTGGTTCGGCAAGCGGACCGCCACCGAGGTCGAGGCGGCTCTCGGTGCCACCTCGATCCTGCACGAGCGGTACCGCACCTTCGCCGAACTGGCGCGCGACCCGCGCGTGACCGACAACCCGATGTTCCAGAAACTCGACCAGCCTCGCATCGGCGAACACCTCGCGCCGAGCACACCGATGTCGTTCGACGGAGTTCACCCGACAGTCCGGCCCGCACCCGCCAACGGTGACGACACTGCCGCCGTCCTGTCCGAGCATCTCGGTCTGACCGACGACGAAATCGATGCGCTCGTCGCCGCCGGCGCCGTCCGCACCCAGCAGAAGGACCCCGCATGACCCGCCTCGCCCAGACCCTCGGACTCACGGAGTTCCAGTCCGAGATACTCGATACCGTCCGCACGTTCGTCGAGCGCGACATCATCCCGAATGCACAGGAACTCGAGCATTCGGACACCTATCCGCAGGCGATCGTCGACCGGATGCGCGAGATGGGCCTGTTCGGTCTGATGATTCCCGAAGAGTACGGCGGACTCGGCGAGTCCCTGCTGACTTACGCCTTGTGCGTCGAGGAACTCGCTCGGGGATGGATGAGTGTCTCCGGGGTCATCAACACGCATTTCATCGTGGCGTACATGATCCGTCAGCACGGAACCGACGCCCAGAAGGAACACTTCCTGCCGCGCATGGCGACCGGCGAGGTGCGCGGTGCGTTCTCGATGTCCGAGCCCGAACTCGGTTCGGATGTCGCGGCGATCCGCACGAAAGCCAAGCGCGACGCCGGTGGCAACTACATCATCAACGGACAGAAGATGTGGCTGACCAACGGTGGTAGCTCGACACTCGTCGCAGCACTCGTGAAGACCGAGGAAGGCGCCGACAAACCCCACAAGAACCTCACGACCTTCCTCGTCGAGAAGCCGGCGGGATTCGGCGAAGTCGCTCCCGGTCTCACCATCCCCGGCAAGATCGACAAGATGGGGTACAAGGGCATCGACACCACCGAACTCGTCTTCGACAACTACGCGGCCCCGGCCGAGTCGATCCTCGGCGGCATCCCGGGTCGCGGGTTCTCCCACATGATGGACGGAGTGGAAGTCGGTCGCGTGAACGTGTCCGCCCGCGCCTGCGGTGTGGCGATCCGCGCGTTCGAACTCGCCGCCCGGTACGCGCAGCAGCGCAGCACCTTCGGTAAGCCCATCGCACAACACCAGGCGATCTCGTTCTCGCTCGCCGAGATGGCCACCAAGGTCGAAGCAGCGCACCTGATGATGGTCAACGCGGCGCGCCTCAAGGATTCGGGCGAGCGCAACGACGTCGCGGCAGGGATGGCGAAGTATCTCGCGAGCGAGTACTGCTCGGAAGTCACCCAGGCCAGCTTCCGCATCCACGGCGGGTACGGCTATTCCAAGGAGTACGAAATCGAGCGCCTCATGCGCGAGGCACCCTTCCTGCTCATCGGGGAAGGCACCAGCGAAATCCAGAAGACGATCATCAGCAAAGGTGTCCTCCGCGACTACGCCCTGTAACCGTCTGCCCCACTTCAACTCCGGAAGGAATCCGCGTGCAGCGTACGGTGTTCGACGAAGACCACGAAGCGTTCCGTCAGACGGTCCGCGATTTCATCGCCAAAGAGGTCACGCCCGTCTACCACGAGTGGGAGATCGAGGGTCATCCTCCCCGCAAGTTCTACAACCGCCTCGGTGACCTCGGAATTCTCGGGATCCAGGCGCCCGAAGAGTACGGCGGCGGTGGCGAGTCGTCGCTGAAGTTCAACGTCGTGGTGACGGAGGAGACCGCCGCTGCGGGCGTGACGTTCGGCTCGTACTCGGTGCATTCGAACCTGATCCTGCCGTACATCATGCAGCACGCGACGGAAGAGCAGAAGCAGCGGTGGATTCCCGGATTCGCCTCGGGTGACCTGATGTTCGCGATCGCGATGACCGAGCCCGGCACCGGCTCCGACCTCGCGAACATCTCGACCACCGCGAAGCTTTCGGACGACGGCAGCCATTACGTCGTCAACGGCTCCAAGACGTTCATCACCGGTGGCGCACTCGCCGATCGGATCCTGCTGGTGTGCCGGACCTCGCCGTTCGACCCGGAGAACCGCCGTGGTGGCCTGTCGATGCTCGTCGTCGACACCACGAGCGAAGGGTTCGCCGTCGGGCGCAAACTCGACAAGATCGGGCTGAAGACGTCCGACACAGCCGAGTTGTCGTTCGGCGACGTGAAGGTCCCCGTGACCGACCTGCTCGGCAACGAAGGGGAAGCGTTCTCGTACCTGACCCAGAATCTCGCGCAGGAACGGCTGACCATCGCCTTCGGCGCGGCCGCGACGGCAGCCGCGGCGATCGATCATGCGATCGCATACACCAAGGAACGCACGGTGTTCGGCAAGCCGGTGGCCTCGTTCCAGAACTCGAAGTTCGTGCTCGCCGAATGCTCGACGGAGTTGCAGGCGATGCAGATCATGGTCGACAACGCGATCGAACTCAACGACCGCGGCGAACTGTCGGTGGCCGACGCGGCGCGGGCGAAGCTCTTCTCCACCGAAGCGGCCGGTCGCATCATCGACAAGTGCCTGCAGTTGCACGGTGGCTACGGCTACATCACCGAATACCCGATCGCGCGCCTGTACGCGGACACGCGCGTGACCCGGATCTTCGGCGGTACCAGCGAGGTCATGAAGACGATCATCGCGAAGGATCTCGGGTTGTAGGACGACTGCCGCGACGGCGCCGCCCGCTCCGGGAGTGGGCGGCGCCGTCGGTCGCGAATGCGGCTGCGCGGTGCGATCGCCCACCCGATATCGTTCGCGACATGCGACTGCTCGTGAAATCGAAACGGGTCATCGAGGCCCAGTTGAGCAACTCCGGGATCCGGGCCCTGTCGGGCTCGATGGTGGCCTACGAGGGACAGGTCGCGTTCAAATCGGCAGGCTTCGGCGGTGGTGAAGGCGTCCTCGCGGGTCTGCGCCAGCGCGCCACGGGCGAGGGCTTGTCGCTGATGGAATGCACCGGGACGGGCGTCGTCTACCTCGCACATCAGGGGCAGGACGTCACGATTCTCGAACTGAACAACGAGACCCTGCAGGTCGAGTCCGAGCAACTGCTCGCGCTGAACGGCAACCTGAACACCAACGTGACGTTCGCAGGATTGCGAGGCGGCATGAGCGGGCAGGGCCTGTTCACCACGACGGTGTCGGGCACGGGTCAGGTCGCGTTGCTGTCCGCGGGTGGTCCGCTGATCCATCTCGAGGTGTCGCCGCAGTATCCCCTCGTCGTCGATCCCGACGCATTCGTCTGTGCCAAGGGACAACTGACGCAGTCCTTCGTCACCGACGTGTCGTGGCGGTCGGTGGTCGGACAGGGCAGTGGCGAAGCCTTCTCCCTCAAATGGGACGGCACGGGCGTGGTGTCCATCCAGCCGGCGGAACGGTAGGGGCGAGAGTGACTTTCACCAAGGTCAACAGCAAGGTCGTCAGCGTGGACCTGAACCGGTCGGGACCCGTCGTCGCTCGTCGCGGCGCGATGCTCTTCTACACCGGTGACGTTCGCTTCGCTCCCCACGGCGTGCCCGGCGGGGCAGGAAGCGCTCCCGGTCTCGGCGGGCTCGCCGGCATGGCCGGGCGGATGATGCAGGGCGAGCACGAGTCGACCATGCTCGCTCAGGGCAACGGCACCGTGCACTACGGATTCCGCGGACTGGAGACCCATGTGGTGGACATGTCCGCCGGCGGGGAGCTTCGCGTGGATGCGTCGCGGCTGCTTGCACACACGGCGGGGCTGCAGAGCACGGTGGTGTCGTCGGGTGCCGCGCAGGCGGGTGGGGGAGGCGGCGGCCTGCTGGGCGCACTCCGGGGCGCCGCGACGGGCGCGGTGACCGGCACGGGAATGTTCACGACACAGCTGTCCGGCTACGGCGCCGCGGTGCTGCTCGCGCACGGCGGCGTCTTCGAACTTCGTGTGGGTGGACCTGCGCCCGTGATCGTCGATCCCCAGGCCTTCGTCGCGGCGAGCGGTGCGGTCCGTACCGAACTGAAATCGTCGATGAGCTGGCGCAATGTGGGCCGCAGCGGCGGAGAGGCCATGCAACTCGAGTGCACCGGTCAAGGCATCGTCTACGTGCAGGCATCGGAGGAGAAACTGTGAGCGTCGTCCTCAATCCCGCGAGCTTCACCGAGAGCGACAACGTTCCCGGAAACAGCTACGCCTACTGCATCGACCTGCAGACGCCGTGGTTCCTGTCGAAGGGCGCGATGATCGCGTACTACGGGCAGGTGCGGTTCTCCGCCCTCACCCACGGACTTCAGGGTGGCCTGCTCGACATGGTGGCCCGCCGGTTCTCGGCACCGATGTATCTCGGCGACTACGTGGTGGCGGACGGCTTCGGGAAGCTGATCCTCGGGGACCGCGGTTACGACATCAACTCCTACGATCTCGACGACGGCAACCTCACGATCCGGCAGTCGAACCTGCTGGCCTTCGAGCCGGGTCTGTCGCTGAATCAGTCGATCGTGCCGGGATTCCTCACGCTGATCGGGACGGGACGGTTCCTCGCGTCGTCGAACGGACCGGTGATGTTCGCCGAACCGCCGCTGCGCGTCGATCCCGAGGCACTCGTCGGCTGGGCCGACTGTCCGTCCCCGAGCCACCATTACGACGAATCGTGGATCACGGGATTCGTCTCCGCCGGCGCACGCCGGTTCGGGGTCCAGTCGGGGGAGGAACGCCAGTTCGACTTCACCGGCGCCGGGACGGTGCTCGTCCAGTCGAGCGAGAAGGTGATCGACGACTCATCGCTGGTCCGTACCCTCGAGCATCAAATTCCGGGCCTCTCACAAGGCGGTCTGCACCGCATCAATCACGTCGTTTCGCAACAGATGCAACAGGGCTAACAGGGGTACCGGACGGTGACGTGAGACCGGACACCGCGCGGAGCAAAGTAGATCGAATTGTGACTACGCTCACAGGATAGGCAGACCTAACCAGAGGTAAGGTTTGGGCAACCTAACAACCTCAGGATGGTGGCTCACATGATCGTCTGTAGTTGCCACGCCCTCACGCACCACCACATCGAAGCAGAGGTGGCAGCGGGCGCACGATGCACCCGCGAAGTGAGCGCCGCGTGCCGCGCAGGAACCGACTGCGGCAACTGCGTACGCAACATCTCGGCGATCATCCGGCAGGCGCGCGTCCGAAATGAGACGATCGAGCTCGAGACCGCCGTGTAGCCAGCCCCTGCCCGGCGGTAAACCTGATGGTTCACCCCGGGAGGTGCCATGAAGGGCGACAAGAAGGTCATCGAATACCTGAACGAGCAGTTGACGGCGGAACTCACCGCCATCAATCAGTACTTCCTGCATTCCAAGATGCAAGAAGACCGCGGTTGGTCGAAGCTCGCGGCACACACCCGCGCCGAGTCGTTCGACGAAATGCGCCACGCCGAGACCCTCACCGATCGCATTCTCTACCTCGACGGACTGCCCAACTACCAGCGGCTCGGTTCGCTGCGTCTGGGACAGACCGTGAAGGAGATGCTCCAGGCGGATCTCCAGGTCGAGATCGAGGCTCGCGACCGGCTCCGCAAGGGATCGGAGTACATGCGGTCGGTCAGCGACATCACCTCCGCGAACATCTTCGAGGCGATCCTCGCCGACGAGGAAGAACATATCGACTACCTCGAAACCCAGCTCGACCTGCTCGAGCAGCTGGGCGAACCGCTCTACATCGCTCAGCACATCTCGCCCCCGGAGTAACCAGCTACGGGCACGCAGCGCCCTCGCCGTGAAAACGGGCCGCGACAGATGTCGCGGCCCGTCTTCACGTGCAGGTATCTTCGACGTGCTCGGTCATCTGGTCTCGAGAGTGAGGAAACACCGTGAGTGATTCGTCCGTGAAAGTGGTTCACAATCCCGACCGGCAGCGATACGAACTGGACGACAACGGTTCCGTCATCGGTTACGCCGACTATCACCCCGCCGACGACACTCAGCTCGTGTTCGACCACACCGTGGTCGACGACGCCTATTCCGGTCAGGGCCTCGCCGGCAAACTCGTTCGGTTCGCGCTGGACGACGTGCGCGAACGTGGAAAGCGGGTCGTGCCGGTATGCCCGTTCGTCGACAGCTTCATCGACAAGCATCCGGAGTACCAGGACCTCGTCGCCTGAGAGGTCCTGCCACGACCCGCCTTACACGCGACGGTCAGTGCCCCGCGCGGTTACGCAGGTCGAGTGCGACGTCGGTGATCATGTCCTCCTGGCCGCCGACCAGCCCGCGACGCCCGATCTCGACGAGGATGTCGCGGGTGTCGAGGCCGTAGATGTCCGCAGCGGTCTCCGCGTGACGCAGGAAGCTCGAGTACACACCGGCGTAGCCGAGCGTGAGGGTCTCGCGGTCCACCTGGACCGGCCGGTCCTGCAACGGACGGACGAGATCGTCGGCAGCATCCTGCAGGCCGAACAGATCGCACGAGTGCTTCCATCCGTGCAGATCGGCGACCGCGACGAAGGGTTCGATCGGGCAGTTGCCCGCACCCGCGCCCTGCCCGGCCAGTGACGCATCGACGCGGATGACGCCTTCCTCGACGGCGACGACGGAGTTGGCGACCGAGAGCGACAGGTTCTGGTGGGCGTGGATACCGATCTGCGTGCCCTCCTCGAGAACGTCACGGTAGGCGCGGACACGCTCACGGACGCCGTCCATCGTCAGCCGTCCACCGGAGTCGGTGACGTAGACGCAGTCGGCGCCGTAGGACTCCATGAGCTTGGCCTGGCGAGCGAGTTCTTCCGCGGGAGCCATGTGCGACATCATCAGGAAGCCGGACACGTCCATGCCCAGTTCCTTGGCGGCGGCGATGTGCTGGGCCGACACGTCGGCCTCGGTGCAGTGGGTGGCCACACGCACCGACCGCACACCGAGTTCGTAGGCGCGCTTCAGCTCGTGCACGGTGCCGATACCCGGCAGCAGCAACGTGGTCAGGATGGCCGAATTGATCGCTCCCGCTGCGGCTTCGAGCCATTCCCAGTCGGTGTTGCTACCCGGGCCGTACGTGAGGGAATGGCCGGTGAGCCCGTCGCCGTGCGAGACCTCGATCGCGTCCACGCCGGCACGGTCCAGTGCGCCCGCGATCGCTGCGACGTCGTCGGGGGTGATGCGGTGACGGATGGCGTGCATGCCGTCGCGCAGGGTGACGTCCTGGATGTACAGGGCCGTGCCGTGACTCGCGTACTCGCGCTGTCCGGCGTCGTTGGTGGTCGTCTCGCTCATGCCGAAACCTGCTCCTTCTTGCGTGCCGCGACTGCCCGGCCGACCTGCAGGGCCGCGGACGTCATGATGTCGAGATTGCCCGCGTACTCGGGCAGGTAGTGCGCTGCGCCCTTGACCTCGAGGAACACCGCGACCTTCCACATCGGTCCGGTGTGTTCGGTCAGCGTTCCGACGGTCTCGGTCATCGGGGTGAACTGGATTTCCTGCTTGAGCTTGTATCCGGGCACGTAGGTGGACACCTTCGCGACCATCGCCTCGACCGACGCGACGATCTCGTCCTTGCGGTCTTCGCCGACCAGCGCAAGAACGGTGTCGCGCATGATCATCGGGGGTTCGGCCGGGTTCAGGATGATGATCGCCTTGCCGCGGGCGGCGCCGCCGATCTTCTCGATCGCTTGCGACGTGGTCTCGGTGAACTCGTCGATGTTGGCGCGCGTGCCGGGGCCGGCCGACTTGGAGGAGATCGATGCGACGATCTCGGCCCAGTACACCGGCGTCACCTGCGAGATGGCAGCGACGATCGGGATGGTCGCCTGGCCACCGCAGGTGACCATGTTGACGTTGGGAGCGTCGAGGTGCTCGTCGAGGTTCACCGGCGGCACCACGTAGGGGCCGATCGCAGCGGGCGTGAGATCGATCAGGATCTTGCCGTGCGGGCGCAGCATCTTCTCGTTGTATTCGTGCGCCTTCGCCGAGGTCGCGTCGAACACGATCTCGATCTCGCCGAACCGGGGATGCTCGATGAGGCCTTCGACGCCGGTGGCGATGGCGTCGATGCCCAGCCGCTTCGCGCGGGCCAGGCCGTCGGACTCGGGGTCGATGCCCACCAGGGCGATCGTCTCGAGTTCGCTGTCCGCCAGCCTCTTGATCTTGATGAGCAGGTCGGTGCCGATGTTGCCCGGCCCGATGATGGCGACCTTGGTCGTGGTCATGTCAGTTCTCCTGTGCCGAAGACGGTGAGGTCGAGAAGGGGGCGGTGACGGAGCCGAGAGTGGAGATCTCGGCGCGCACCGTGACCCCGGGAGGGGCGGACACCATCGGTCCGAGTGCACCGGACAGCACCACCTGGCCGGCGGTCAGCGGCTGTCCGAATTCGCGCGCAGTGCGGGCGAGCCACAGCAAGGCGTTCAACGGATCGCCGAGGCAGGCTGCCCCGGTGCCCTCCGAGACGAGTTCGTCGTCGATGTACATCCGCATGGTCGTGTCGATCGGCTCGAAATCGGCGAGGGACACGCGGTGGGAGCCGAGCACGTAGAGACCGCTCGACGCATTGTCCGCGACCGTATCGGTGATCTTGATGTCCCATCCGGCGACCCTGCTGTCGACGATTTCCAGCGCCGCGACCGCATAGTCCACGGCGCCCCGCACCTTGTCGAGGTCGAGATCGTCGTCATCGAGGTCTGCGGAGAGCACGAACGCGATCTCCGCCTCGGCCTTCGGCTGGAGCAGCCGGTCGCTGGGGACCTCGTCGAGATCGGTGACATCCATATCGTCGAACAGCACCCCGAAATCAGGGCGGTTCACGCCGAGTTGCTGCTGGACTGCCGGGGAGGTGAGGCCGATCTTGCGCCCCACAATGCGGGCGCCGGAGGCGAGTTTGTGCTCGGTCAGGTGCTGCTGCACCGCGTAGGCCAGGTCGATGTCGGTTTCACCGAGCAGATCCCGCACCGGCGCACACGGCACGGCGGTGCGAGCGGCATCGATGAGCCGGCCGGCCGCTGCGCTGACGGTGTCGAGAGATGCGGCATCGCCCGCGGAATGGGGAGTAGTGGTCATCAGGTCCTCGTCGATCGATGGGTAACTCCATCGTGGGGGTACGAGTACCGCTTACCTAGCCGTAGGTTCCGCTCAGTGGAACGCGTGGCGCCGGATCATCCGGGAGCCGCTCACAGAGTCCGCAGGGCCGCACGACGGGCCAGGGTCGATGCGACGCCCGCCGCCGCCGCCTTCACCGCCGCCGCGTGTTTCTCGGGCCGGAACCGCGTGGCGGGCCCGGTGACGCTGATCGCGGCGACCGGATCCTCGTCTCCCAGAAGCACGGGTGCGGCGACACACACCAGCCCGACCGCCGATTCCTCGTGCTCGAACGCGACGCCCGTGCTCGCGATGCGATCGATGTGGTCGCGGAACCGGCCCGGCGCGGTGATCGTGCGCGGTGTCTTGCGGGCGAGCCCGGCATCCACGACGTCCACGAACAGCGCCGGCGACGAGAACGCGAGCAGCGCCTTGCCGATGGCAGTGCAGTACATGGGCATTCGTCCACCGACTCGCGACGGCGCCGGGGCCGGGCGATGGCCACCGATCTTCGAGACGTAGACGACTTCGGTGCCTTCGGGCACTCCGAGGTGCACGGTTTCATGGGTCCGCTCGTACAGGTCTTCCATGAACGGAATGGCGACCTCGAGCAGTCGTCGTTCCACCGACGCGCGCATGCCGAGTTCGAACATCCGGCCGCCGAGCCGATACCCGGACGCATCCTTGTCGAGCAAGCGGACGTCGATCAGATCGTTGACCACGCGGTGGAGAGTGCCCTTGGCCAAACCCGTGCGACGGCCGAGTTCGGCGAGGGTCACTCCGTGGTCGTCGGCGGTGAAGGCGTGCAGGACGGTGACGACCTTGCCGAGCACGGTCGAAGTGTCCACGGGCGGGTCGGCCGCCCGGCGCGTCGGCCGCTGTCCTTCCATGTGCCACAGGGTATGCCACCGCCGAGACCGAACCGCAACGCATCGTCCGCGCGGTGCCGGGTCGCGGTGGCATCCTGGACCGGTGACCGAGCGGAAACGACCGGACATCTCCTTCGAGACGTGGATCGAACGGCAGATCCGCGCCGCGCAGGAGCGCGGCGACTTCGACGACCTCCCGGGTGCGGGAAAACCCATCCCCGATCACGGCGACGACGAATTGTGGTGGGTCAAGGCCTACCTCGCCCGGCAGGGACTCGCGACGGAGGCATTGCTGCCGCTGCCCCTCCAATTGCGCCGGGAAATCGAGCGGCTACCCGAGACCGTGGCGAACGTGCCGTCCGAGCAGTCGGTCCGGGAGATCGTCGCGGGGCTCAACCGGCGGGTGGTGGAATACATGCTCCAGCCTGGTCAGCTACCGATCCCGGTCCACAAGGTGGACGTCGACGCAGTGGTCGAAACCTGGCGGGCCGGGAGACAGGCACGCCGGGAAGAAGCCCGGCGCGCCCTCCTCGCTGCCCAGGAAGGCCGTTCGGATCCCCCGTCCAGCCGCGCACGACCGGCACGGAGGCGGTCGCTCTTCCGGTGGTTCCGCGCCGGATGACCGGCACCGGAACCACCGGCGATGTCATGCGAGGTCGACGGTGAGCGGCGCGCCGGTCGCGGCGGCCACCTGTTCTTCCGTCACACCCGGTGCGCATTCGCGCAGGACCAACCCGGCGTCCGTCACATCGATGACCGCGAGGTCGGTGATGATCCGCTGGACCACGCCCTCGCCGGTCAGCGGCAACGAGCACCGCTCGACGATCTTCGGCTTGCCCGTCTTGTCGGTGTGCTCCATGAGCACGATGACCTTGCGGGCACCGTGCACGAGATCCATCGCGCCACCCATGCCCTTGACCATCTTGCCCGGCACCATCCAGTTCGCCAGATCGCCCGTGGCCGAGACCTCCATGCCGCCGAGTACCGCGGTGTCGATGTGCCCGCCGCGAATCATCCCGAAGCTCAGCGCGGAGTCGAAGAACGCCGCGCCCGCGTTGACCGTGACGGTCTCCTTGCCGGCATTGATCAGATCCGCGTCGATCGCCTCTTCCTCGGGGTACGGGCCGGTACCGAGGATGCCGTTCTCGCTGTGCAGGGTGACCCGCACGCCGTCGGGCAGGTAATTCGGAATCAGCGTGGGCAGCCCGATCCCCAGGTTCACGTACTCGCCGGGTTCCAGCTCCTGCGCGGCGCGCGCCGCCATCTGCGTGCGCGTCCAGCCCACTGCCCGTTCGACCTCGACGCTCATGATGCCGCTCCTGCCTTGACGGTCCGCTTCTCGATCTGCTTGTCCTGCGCCCCGGTGTGCACGATCCGGTCGACGAAGATCCCCGGCAGGTGCACCTCTCCGGGCTCGATCTCGCCCGGCTCGACAAGTTCCTCGACCTGCGCGATGCACACCCGCCCGGCCATGGCGGCCAACGGGTTGAAGTTCATCGCCGCCTTGTTGAACACCAGGTTCCCTTCGGTGTCCCCCTTCAGGGCGTGCACCAGGGCGAAGTCCGCGGTGATCGACTCCTCGAGCACGTACTTCTTGCCCCGGAACTCACGGACCTCTTTCGCCGGTGACGCCACCGCGACGCCTCCCTCGGCGTCGTACCGCCACGGCAGCCCACCGAGCGCGATCGGAGTTCCCACGCCGGCCGGGGTGAAGAACGCGGGAATGCCCGCGCCACCGGCACGCAACTTCTCCGCCAGCGTGCCTTGTGGCGTCAATTCCACCTCGAGTTCCCCGGAGAGGTACTGACGGGCGAACTCCTTGTTCTCGCCCACGTACGACGCGGTCACCCGGCGGATTCTCTTGTCGCCGAGAAGTATTCCCAGTCCGTGGCCGTCGACCCCACAGTTGTTGGAGAACACTTCGAGGTCGGTCACGCCCGCCTCGGCGAGCGCCTGGATCAGAATGTCGGGGATGCCGCACAGGCCGAACCCGCCCACCGCAAGGGACGAACCGTCTGTCACGTCCGCGACGGCCTCCACCGCGGACCGGAACACTTTCGTTGCCAACGCACACCTCTCGGGTCAGGGGAATCCGCGACCTCGTCGGGCCGCCGACGTCCATTCAATGAACGTCGTCCTTCTCGTCCCACCAATAAAGTTGCTGCAGGTGAGATTCACAAGTGAGCGCGCCGAGAATGCGAAAATTGCTCGCTATCCGGACACACGGACAAGATTCGTTCATTCAGTGGACGTAGGATAAGCCCGTGACCGCCCAAGGACAGCTGATCGGCAGAGTGAGCGCGCTGCTGCGGGCCGTGTCGTCGTACGAACCGGACGGGGCCTCGACATCGGACCTTGCCCGGGCGACCGACCTGGCCCGGCCGACCGTCCACCGGCTCCTCAGCTCGCTCGCCGACGAAGGTCTGGTCGACCGGGACCCGAAGTCGGGCCGATGGTCGCTCGGGCCCGAGCTGTACCTGCTGGGTTCGGTGGCAGCCACCCGATACGACATCACCGACCTGGCCGGAGACGTGCTTCGCGACCTTGCCCGCGAATCCGGGGAAAGCGCGTTCCTGTCCGCGCGCCGTGGAGACGAAACGGTGTGCGTGGCAAGCGAAGAAGGTAGTTTCCCGTTGCGTTCACACGTGCTGCACATCGGAATCCGGTTTCCGCTCGGGGTCGCGTCCGCCGGGCTCGCCATCCTGTCCCACATGTCCGACAAGGACATCGACGATTACCTCTCCCGCGTCGACCTCACGGCCACGTGGGGGGCACAGCACTCGCGCGACGCCGTCGAAGAGCGGATCGCCGCGACACGCCTGGCCGGCTACTCCGTCAATCCCGCACTGATCGTCGAGGGCAGCTGGGGGATGGGCGCGGCCGTCTTCGACCACAGAGGAGCCCCGACGTGGGCGCTGAGCCTGACCGGCGTGGAAAGTCGCTTCCGTGCCGATCGCACACCCGACGTCGGGGCTCTGTTGCTCGGTGGGGCACACCGCCTCACCCAGCTGTTACGTCACCGCACGCGCTGACGCCTCCGGATCACGACGCCGTGCTCGCGGCGGCACGCTGAAGCAGCCGTTCGGCGTGGCGCAATACCGGAGCGTCGACCATCTTGCCCTCGAAGTCGAACACCCCGCGCTCCGATCCGGCCGCGTCGAGTACCCGTCTCGCCCAGGCCTCTTCGTCCGGCGTGGGTGCGTAGGCGCGGCGGATCACGTCGATCTGGCCCGGGTGGATCGCAACCTTGATGTCGAATCCGACCGCTACGGCGTCGAGTGCCTCGTCGTGCAGACCGTCGGTGTCCTTGATGTTCAGGTACACCGAATCGAGTGCCCAGCGCGCGTAGCCCTTCGCCGCGAGCAACGTGACCGCACGGGCGTGCTGGGCGACCCCGCGGTAGAGCCCGTCCGGCGCGCGGCTGGAGTTGCCACCCAGTCCCGCCACGAGATCCTCGGCGCCCCACATCATTCCGATGGTGTTGTCGGCCTGCGCGATGCTCTCGACCGCGAGCACGCCGAGCGGAGACTCCACGAGCGCGACCACCTCGAGCGGCGCGAGGGATCGCACCTGTTCGCCGCTCTCACACTTCGGCAGCATCACCCGCGTGTACGGCGTGCGGCTCAGTGCCTCGAGGTCGGGTCCGTGGTCTTCGGTGCCGACCGGGTTGATCCGCACCACGGTGCGCTCGGGATCGAGCGGTGTGGCGACGAGTGCGTCGCGCGCGGCCTGCTTGTCGGCCGGCGCCACGGCATCCTCGAGGTCGATGATGACCACGTCGGCACGGGCGGCAGCCTTGGCGTAGCGGTCGGGTCGGTCGGCCGGGCAGAACAGCCACGCCGGGCCGGGAAGTGTCCATGTCATGTCGTGGGCCTCTTCTGCACGAGGGTCTGGCGGACCGCGATCCCGACAACGTCACCGTGCTGGTTGCGCCCGGTGTGCTCGAGGGTGACGATGCCTTCGCCCGGGCGGCTCTTGGATTCACGCTTGTCGAGGATCTTGGTCTCCACGTACAGCGTGTCGCCGTGGAACAACGGCTTCGGGAAGGAGACCTCGGAGAAACCGAGGTTCGCGACGATCGTTCCCTGCGTCAGCTGCGCGACGGAGAGACCGATCATGGTCGACAGGGTGAACATCGAGTTCACCAGCCGCTCCCCGAACGCGGTGCCCGCCGCATACGCGGCATCGAGATGCAGCGCTTGAGTATTCATGGTCTGCGTGGTGAACAGAACGTTGTCGGCTTCGGTGATGGTGCGGCCGGGCCGGTGCTCGTAGACCGCGCCGAGTTCGAATTCTTCGAACCACAGTCCACGCTGCGTGATGCGTTTCGCGTTCTCCGCGGGCGCCGTGTCGCTCACAGTCCCAGTTCCCGTCCGACGAGCATGAGCTGCACCTCGGTGGTGCCCTCTCCGATCTCGAGGATCTTGCTGTCGCGGTAGTGCCGCGCGACGGCGTATTCGTTCATGAATCCGTAGCCGCCGTGGATCTGGGTGGCGTCGCGGGCGTTGTCCATCGCCGCCTCCGACGCCACGAGCTTCGCGATCGCGGCCTGCTTCTTGAACGGACGGCCCGCGAGCATCGCCGAGGCGGCGTCGTAGTACGCGGTGCGCGCCGTGTGGGCACGCGCCTCCATCCGGGCGATCTTGAACGCGATTGCCTGGTTGCTGCCGATCGGGCTGCCGAATGCCTCGCGTTCCTTGGCGTACTTGACCGACTCGTCGACGCAGCCCTGCGCGGCACCGGTGGACAGCGCAGCGATCGCGATGCGGCCCTCGTCGAGGATCCGCAGGAAGTTGGCGTACCCGCGGCCGCGTTCGCCCAGCAGGTTTTCCTCGGGCACCCGCACATCGCTGAACGTCAGCGGATGGGTGTCGGACGCGTTCCATCCCACCTTGTTGTAGGCGGGTTCGGCGGTGAATCCGGGAGTGGAGGCCGGAACGAGGATCGTGGAGATCTCCTTCTTGCCGTTGTCCCGCACGCCGGTGACCGCGGTGACGGTGACGAGCGAGGTGATGTCGGTGCCGGAGTTCGTGATGAACTGCTTGTTGCCGTTGATGACCCACTCGCCGCCGTCGAGCTTCGCGGTGGTCTTCGTCCCGCCCGCGTCGCTACCCGCGCCGGGCTCGGTCAGGCCGAAGGCCGCGAGGTTCCGGCCGCTCGCGAGCTGCGGAAGCCATTCCTGCTTCTGCGCCTCGGTACCGAACCGGTAGATCGGCATGGCGCCGAGCGACACGCCGGCCTCGAGCGTGATCGCGACCGACTGGTCGACTTTGCCAAGTTCCTCGAGCGCGAGGCACAGAGCGAAGTAGTCCCCGCCCATTCCGCCGTACTCCTCGGGGAAAGGCAGACCGAACAGACCCATGTCCGCCATGCCCGCGACCACTTCGTAGGGGAACGAATGCTCGGCGTCGTGCTTGGCCGCGACCGGCGCGACGACGGTGCGCGCGAAGTCGGCGACCGTCTTGCGCAGCTGCTCGTACTCGTCGGGAAGCTGCCCGGTTGCCAGATATTCCGTCATTCCGTTGCCTCTTTCGTATCGGCGTGCGGGGTGACCCGCGCGAGAAGTTGATCGACCTTGACCTGCTCACCCGCAGCGGCGAAGAGCTCTACGGTGCCGGCGACCGGCGCGGTGAGCGAATGCTCCATCTTCATGGCTTCGACGACCACGATCGTCTCTCCGGCAGCGACTTCGGCGCCTGATTCCACCGCGACCGCGATGACCGCGCCGGGCATCGGGCTGGTGATGTCGGCGTTGCCGGCGTGCGCGTCGTCCCCGCGTACCCCTGCCTCCGCGACTTCACGGACCGAGACACTGCCGTGGCCGTCGGCGAGCCAGATCGCGCCGTCGGACTCGGCCACGCGGAAGACGTGGCGGCGTCCGTCGAGCACGACGGCGAGCACAGATCCGTCGAGCGTCACGGACACCGAACTACGTTCGCCGTCTTCGACACTCGCGACTCCGGCGGCGGGCGTTCCGCTGAACCCCACGTGCACGGTGCGATCGCCCGAGGTGAGACGGAAGGTCGCGGGCAGATGGGTACCGACGCGCCAGCCGTCCGGCACCGACCACGGGTCGGAGTTCGCGGCCGACCAGTGCTGCAACCAGAGGTGTGCGGCAGCCGCGACGAACGTGGTGTCCGACGTACCCGGGGCGGCGTAGTCCTCGAGACGCCGGTCGAGCAGGCCCGTGTCGAGGGCACCGGCGACGACTTCGTCGTCGGCGAGCAGGAAACGCACGAAGTCGACATTGGTGACCACGCCCAGGACGGCCGTGTCGGCGAGTGCCCGGTCGAGGCGGCGCAGTGCGCCCGCGCGGTCGGCGGCGTGGGCGATGACCTTGGCCAGCATCGGGTCGTAATCGCTGCCCACGATCGTGCCGGCCTGCACGCCGGAATCGACCCGCACTCCCGGTCCGGAAGGCTCGACGACGTCGGCGACATGGCCGCCGGTGGGCAGGAAGCCGCGGGCCGGGTCCTCTGCGTAGATGCGCGCTTCGATGGCGTGACCGTTGAGGGTGATGTCCTCCTGGCCGAACCCCAGCGGTTCACCGGCGGCAATCCGGACCTGCCATTCGACGAGGTCGAGACCCGTCACCATTTCCGTGACGGGGTGCTCGACCTGTAGGCGGGTGTTCATCTCCATGAAGAAGAATTCGTCGGGCCGGTCCGCGGACACGATGAACTCGACGGTGCCCGCACCGGTGTAGTCGACACTGCGGGCGGTGTTGCAGGCCGCTTCACCGATGCGGGCGCGTGTGACCGCGTCGAGCAGCGGCGACGGAGCCTCTTCGACGACCTTCTGGTGGCGGCGCTGCAGACTGCATTCGCGCTCGCCCAGGTGGACGACGTTGCCGTGCGTGTCGGCGAGGATCTGCACCTCGATGTGGCGGGGGCGCTGGACGAACCGCTCCAGGAACAGCGTGTCGTCACCGAACGACGACGCGGCCTCACGACGGGCCGACGCGAGCGCGGCGGGAAGGTCCGCCGGATCGGTGACCAGACGCATGCCCTTTCCGCCGCCACCGGCGGACGGCTTGACCAGCACCGGATAGCCGACCTCGTCGGCTCCGGCGATCAAGTCGGCGTCGGTCAGTCCCGGCCGCGAGATGCCGGGCACGACGGGAACCCCGAATTCCGAGACCGCGCTCTTCGCGGTGATCTTGTCGCCCATCGTCTCGATGGCATGCGCCGACGGGCCGAGGAATGCGATACCCGCTGTGGCGCAGGCGGCGGCGAATGCAGCGTTCTCCGAGAGGAACCCGTATCCCGGATGGATCGCCTGCGCACCCGTCGCGACGGCCGCGTCGATGACCTTGTCGATCGCGAGGTAGCTCTCGCGTGCCGCCGCAGGACCGAGCAGAACGGCGGTGTCGGCCTCGCGCACGTGCCGCGCGTCGCGGTCGGCTTCGCTGAAGACCGCGACCGAGCGCAGTCCCATATCTTTCAGGGTCCGGATGACGCGCACGGCGATCTCACCGCGGTTGGCTACCAGGACCGTATCGATCCGATTCGTATCGCTCATGTCGCTCACATCCGGAAGACGCCGTAGGAGACCGGCTCGAGGGGCGCGTTGGCGCACACCGAAAGTGCCAGTCCGAGAACTTTTCTGGTATCGACAGGGTCGATGATGCCGTCGTCCCAGAGTCGGGCCGTCGAGTAGTAGGGGTTGCCCTGCTCCTCGTACTGCGCGCGGATCGGCGCTTTGAATTCCTCTTCCTGCTCGGCGGTCCACGGGTTGCCCGAGGCGTCGAGCTGGTCGGACCGTACGGTCGCGAGCACCGATGCGGCCTGCTCGCCGCCCATCACGGAGATGCGCGCGTTGGGCCACATCCACAGGAATCGCGGCGAGTACGCACGGCCACACATCGAGTAGTTGCCGGCGCCGTACGAGCCGCCGATGACGACGGTCAGTTTCGGAACCCGGGCGCACGCGACGGCGGTGACCATCTTGGCGCCGTGCTTGGCGATGCCACCGGCCTCGTAGTCGCGGCCGACCATGAAGCCGGAAATGTTCTGGAGGAACAGCAGCGGGATCGAGCGCTTGTCGCACAGTTCGATGAAATGCGCTCCCTTGACGGCGGATTCGCCGAAGAGCACGCCGTTGTTTGCGACGATGCCCACCGGGTGCCCGTGGATGCGCGCGAATCCGGTCACGAGCGTCTTGCCGTACTCCGCCTTGAACTCGTGGAAGCTGCTGGACCCTTGGCCGGCACCGCCGGCACCGCCGGCACCGCCGGCACCGCCGGCGCCGTCGACGATGCGGGAGATGACCTCGTGCACGTCGTAGGGGATCCGCGAGTCGGTGGGGACCACGTCGTACAGCGTCTCCGGGGACTTCTCGGGTTCGACGGTGGGCTCGACGTCCCACGGCCGCTCCGCCCGGGGACCGAAGGTGGAGGCGATGTCGCGCACGATGCGGAGTGCGTCGCGGTCGTCCTCGGCGAGATGGTCGGTCACGCCCGAGACCTTCGAGTGCAGGTCGCCGCCGCCGAGTTCCTCTGCGGTGACCACCTCACCGGTCGCAGCCTTCACGAGCGGGGGGCCGCCGAGGAAGATGGTGCCCTGGTTCCGGACGATGACGGCTTCGTCGCTCATCGCGGGCACGTAGGCGCCGCCGGCGGTGCACGACCCGAGCACCGCGGCGATCTGCGGAATGCCCTTGGCGCTCATCGTCGCCTGGTTGTAGAAGATGCGGCCGAAGTGCTCGCGGTCCGGGAAGACCTCGTCCTGCCGGGGAAGGAACGCGCCGCCGGAGTCGACGAGGTAGAGGCAGGGCAGGTTGTTCTGCAACGCCACCTCTTGCGCCCGCAGGTGCTTCTTCACCGTGACGGGGTAGTACGTGCCGCCCTTGACGGTCGCGTCGTTGGCGACGATCACGCATTCGCGACCGGCCACCCGGCCGATTCCGGTGATGATGCCGGCGCCGGGGCACTCGTCGCCGTACATGCCGGTGGCGGCGAGCGGTGAGAGTTCCAGGAACGGGCTGCCGGTGTCGAGGAGACCGTCGACGCGGTCGCGGGGAAGCAGTTTGCCGCGGGAGACATGCCGCTCACGGGATTTTTCGTTGCCGCCGAGCGCTGCCGCGGCAAGCCTGTCGCGGAGCTCTCCGACCAGCTGTTCGTGCTGGTCGCGGCTGGTTGTCGAGATCGCCTGAGCGGTCGTCACGGACACCATCCTCGGTAGATTGAACTAATCGCCATTAACTGAAATCTAGGTTAGTTATGATTAACCGAGTTGTCCAGATCACAGACGAGTGGAGTTTCCCGCCATGCATGAGCCTGCCGAAGAAGCGGCGCCTCCCGCGCCGACCCGGCGGAGCCTCGCCAAAGCCGAGCGCCGCGCGCAGCTGCTCCGTGCCGCAGCCCGCCTGATCGCCGAGCGCGGGTTCGCCGGGGTCCGGCTCGAGGACCTCGGCGCGGCCGTGGGCATCAGCGGCCCGGCCGTCTACCGGCACTTCCCCAACAAGGACGCCCTGCTCGTCGAACTCCTCGTCGACATCAGCCGACGGCTGCTCGCCGGCGGCACCGCGGTCGTCGCCGACACCACCGACCCGCGTGACGCGCTCGGGAGACTCGTCGACTTCCATCTCGACTTCGCCCTCGGGGACCCCGACCTCATCCGCGTCCAGGACCGGGAACTGCATTCGCTTCCCGACGACGCGCGACGCGAAGTGCGCGTCACCCAGCGTCGCTACGTCGAGATCTGGGTGGGGACTCTCTGCCGCATCACCCCGGGTCTGGCCGAGTCGGATGCACGCACGATGGCTCACGCGACCTTCGGCCTGATCAACTCCACACCGCACAGCGCCGACCCGCGCTCACCCGAGGGCACCCGTGCCGTCCTCCGCCTGATGGCCCTCTCGGCGCTCGACGCCGCCCCGCTCCTCCGACCGACGACACCCACGAAGGACTCATGAGCTACTTCGAACGACTCGGCCCCGCGTCCTTCCGCGCGACCCGCCATGTGAGCGGCGCGTGGAACGAGGCCGAACAGCACATCGCCCCCGCGCTGGGCCTGCTCGCCCACGTCATCGAATCCGACCGCGACGCCCGCCGCGACGACGGGCTGGTGATGGCCCGCCTGTCGTACGACATCCTGGGAACCGTGCCCGTCGGCCCCGTCGACACCGCCGTGGAGGTCCTGCGGCCGGGACGCACGATCGAACTGGTCGAGGCCGCACTGAGCCACGGAGGCCGCACCGTCGTGCGGGCACGCGCATGGCTCATGCAGCCGCGGCCCACCGCCGAACTCGCAGGTTCGACGCTGTCGCGCATCGCACCGCCCGAGGACACCGAACCGTGGGATCCCACCACCGTGTGGCCGGGCGGTTTCATCGAGTCGGTCGAGGTTCGCCGGACGAGCGCCGGGCCCGGGCGTGCGTCCTTCTGGGTTCGCACACCGATCACGCTCGTCGACGACGACAAGGTGAGCACCCTCGCCGCTGCCGCAGGACTGTTCGACATCGCGAACGGCATGGCGGTGCGGGCGGATCCGCAGAAGGTCGCGTTCCCCAACCTCGACCTCACCGTCCACCTGTTCGCCGAACCCCGCGGCGACTGGGTCGGTTTCGATACCTCGGTCTCGTTCGGAGCCGACGGGATCGGTCTGACGAGCACCGTGCTGCACGACACGTCCGGCCCGATCGGCACGATGTCGCAGGTCCTCACCGTGCGCCCCGGCACACCGGAAGGCCCGTAACGCAGTCGTTACCCGGGGTAATCGAACGGTTGATCCGAGAGCACTACCGTCTGCGCCCGGAGCACGTATACAAGGGTGGATACACCCGAGCAGACACGGGGAGACCGGATGGCAGACGGACGCGAGCGGTTGCTCGACTCGCTCGATGTTGCGCTGGGCGCCGTCGATGCCCGGTACGCGGCGGCCTACCCGGGACTCGGACCCACTCGGCAACCCGTCCACACCGTGTACGTGCCCGTCGACCGGTACGACGCCGGCACGGTGCTCTCCTGGGGCGCGCAGGCGCGGGACACGTTCTCCCGGTACATCTCCGGAGCAGACGATCTCGCGGAACTGATCGGCGTCGAACCCGCTCTCGCCCGCGCCGTCCTGCCCCTGGTCGAAGCGAAACTCGCCACGGAACCGATCGAAGACCTGCGAATCGATTTCGAGGACGGTTTCCCCCAATCCGGCATCGCACCCGGCGCACGCGACGCCGACGAAGACGCCCATCTCGTGCGCGCCGCCGAAGCGCTCCGGAGCACGCCGGACCCGACACCCTTCTCCGGCATCCGCGTGAAATGCCTCGAACCTGCCGTCCGGGCACGCGCGGTACGCACCCTGGACATGTTCATCGGAGAACTTGCCGACGACGGTTGTCTCCCTGACGGATTCGTCGTCACGTTGCCGAAGGTGTCGGCACCGGAACAGGTCGCGGCGATGGTCACTGTGTGCGAATTTCTCGAGACCACGCACGGGCTCACCTCGCCGCTGCGCTTCGAAATCCAGATCGAGACGCCACAGGCTGTCTGCGGACCCGACGGCACCGCGCAGGTGGCGGCGATGATCCACGCCGCGCAGGGGCGATGCTCCGGGCTGCACTACGGCACCTACGACTATTCGGCGGCCTGCGGCATCGCCGCCGAATACCAAGCGATGGATCACCCGGTTGCGGACCACGCCAAGGCGACCATGCAGGTCGCCGCGGCCGACACCGGCGTGCACCTGTCGGACGGCTCGACCAACCGCCTCCCCGTCGGCACCGCCGACGAGGTGCGCGCCGCGTGGGCGCTGCACGCCCGGCTCGTCGATCGGTCGCTGCGCCGCGGCTTCTACCAGGGCTGGGACCTCCATCCCGCACAATTGCCCACCCGCTATGCCGCGACCTTCGCGTTCTACCGCCGCTCGTTCCCGTCCGCAGCGGAACGGATCGCGGCCTACTCGGCCCGCACCGACAGCGGTTTCCTCGACGAACCCGCCACCGCGAGGGCACTCACGTCGTTCCTGCATCGTGGCCTCGGCTGCGGCGCCCTCACCGACGCCGAAGTGCACGAGCACGCCGGAATCACGCCGGATCGGCTACGAGCACTGGCCGGCTTCGGCGCTCAGGATGGACGATTCGAATGAGCACCGTCATCCGGGCCCGCCGCGCCGTGGTCGGCGATCGTGAGCGTGCGTGCGCCGTGGTCATCCGGGACGGGCGGATCGCCGCCGTCGAGGACTATGCGGCACCGGTGCCCGGGGCACGCGAGGTGATCCTCGCCGACGACGAAGCGCTGCTTCCCGGCCTCGTCGACACCCACGTGCACGTCAACGACCCGGGCCGCGCCGAGTGGGAAGGATTCGCGAGCGCAACCCGCGCCGCCGCCGCCGGTGGGGTCACCACGTTGATCGACATGCCGCTCAATTCCATTCCGTCGACCGTGGACGTGGCTGCGCTCGCCGTCAAGCAGAAAGTCGCCGCCGGCCAGGTGACCGTGGATGTCGGGTTCTGGGGCGGCGCGATCCCCGGCAATCTCGCGGATCTCGAACCCCTCTGGGACGCCGGTGTATACGGATTCAAATGCTTCCTCGCGTATTCCGGACTCGACGAATATCCCCCGCTGGACCGGGACCAGATGATCGCAGCGATGCGCGTCATCGCCGGATTCGACGGCCTGCTCATCGTCCACGCGGAGGACGGCCCCACGCTCGACGCCCAGCCCGCACCGTCGGGTCGCCGCTACGCCGATTTTTTGCACTCGCGTCCACCCGTCGCCGAGGCACGGGCGATCGCGCAGGTGATCGACGGTGCCGCCGAAACGGGTTGCCGCGTCCACATTCTGCACCTCTCGGACGCCGGGAGCCTGCCGCTCGTCGCCGCAGCGAAGGACGCGGGAGTTCGCATCACCGTGGAGACGTGCCCGCACTACCTGACGTTGTTCAGTGAGGAAATCCTCGACGGCTCGACACATTTCAAATGCTGCCCGCCGATCCGGGAGGCCACCAACCGCGAAGGCCTGTGGCGAGGCTTGGCGGACGGCACGATCGACTGCGTCGTGTCCGATCATTCGCCGTGCACCCCCGAACTGAAGAAACTGGGGATCGGCGACTTCGGGGAAGCGTGGGGCGGAATCTCCTCGTTGCAACTGGGACTGCCGATCGTCTGGTCGGAAGGACGGCGGCGCGGACACTCCCTCGTGGACGTGACGCGGTGGATGGCCCGCAACACCGCCGCCCTGGCCGGACTACCCGACCGCGGCGACATCGCCGTCGGCAACACGGCCGACCTGTGCGTCCTGGCCCCCGACGACGCGTTCGTGGTCTTCCCCGACAAACTCCACCACCGCAACGCCGTCACCCCCTACGCCGAAATGGCGCTGGCGGGTGTCGTGCGGCAGACATGGCTGGCCGGCGAACCCCTCACGGTCACCGGTGATCGCCGCCACGACCCTGCTCCTCGCGCTCGACTGCTGTCCCGGAAGGACATTCGATGACATCGCCCGATTTCCGGCAACTTCCCGACCTCGCCTCCCGCGAACTGACCGGCTCGGTGATGTACGCCAACGACGAGTTGTTCGCCCAGCGTGAGAATCTCATCGCGCCCGGCCCGGCGCTGCACGATCTGTCCGCGTTCGGGCACAAGGGAAAGGTGTACGACGGCTGGGAAACCCGCAGGCGGCGCGAACCCGGACACGATGTCGCCATCGTGCGTCTCGGTGTCCCGGGCGTGATCCGAGGCGTGGTGATCGACACGGCGTGGTTCACCGGCAACTTCCCACCGTTCGCGTCGGTCGACGCCGTATGCCTCGAGGGATATCCCGGTGTCGCCGACCTCCTCGATGCGCCCTGGGAACCCGTCGTCGACAAGGTGGCCCTGCTCGGTGACACCGCGAATGCCTTTGCCGTGGACAGCGAGCGACGCTGGACCCACGTGCGTCTCAACATCTTTCCCGACGGTGGCGTCGCCCGCTTCCGGGTCCACGGGGAAGTTCGCCCGGACCCGATGTTCCTCACCGGCACGGTCGATCTCGCAGCACTCGAGAACGGCGGCGACATCGCGGACTGCTCGAACCGCTTCTACTCGTCGCCGCGCAACATCATCGCTCCCGGCAGGGCTGTGAACATGGGCGGTGGCTGGGAGAACGCACGACGGCGCGACGACGGGAACGACTACGTCGTGGTGCGCCTGGCCGGCACCGCACTGATCGACCACGTGGAGATCGACACGTCGTACTACGTCGGGAACGCGCCGGGGTGGGCACGACTGTCGGGCCTCCCGGACGGCTCGGACCCTGCCGACGCATCGGCGTTCGTCGAATTGCTCCCGAAGACTGCGCTGCTGCCCGATTGCCGGCACCGGTTCCGTGTGGATTCGAGCATGCCGCTCTCGTTCGTACGCTTGGACGTATATCCGGACGGAGGGATCTCACGGCTACGCGTGCACGGTCGCCTCGTGGACCAGGGCCTCACCCCGTGACTCCGAGTCACCGTCGCGGCACGCCCAGGTGTCCTAGGCTCAGCCCATGGCAGGTGCGGTGACAGAGGTACGGTCCCCCGAGGACCTGGTGACGGCGCTCGAATCGACCGGTTACCTCGCCGACGACGGCCTCGCGACCACGGCATTTCTGGCGATGCGGATGGGCCGGCCACTCTTCTGCGAGGGCGAACCCGGCACCGGGAAGACCTCCCTCGCGACGGCGCTGGCCGAGGCGCTCGACCTGCCGCTCGTCCGGTTGCAGTGCCACGAAGGCATCGACGCGTCGCAGGCACTCTACGACTGGGACTTTCCCCGGCAGTTGCTGCACCTGCGCACCCTCGAGGCCGCGAGCGGGGGCGCTCTGGACGCCGACACCGCCGAACGGTCCCTCTACACCGAGCGTTACCTGCTGACCCGGCCACTGCTGGCAGCCCTCACCGGCGCACCCTGTGTGCTGCTCGTCGACGAAATCGACCGTGCAGACGACGAATTCGAGGCGCTGCTGCTACAGGTGCTCGACGAGAACGCCGTGACGATTCCCGAACTCGGAGAGATCCGCGCGGCGGTGCCGCCGCTGACGGTACTCACCTCCAACCGCACCCGGGAAGTGCACGACGCACTCAAACGCCGGTGCCTGTACCACTGGGTCGAACACCCGGATCTCGACCGCGAGATCGCCATCCTGCGTCGTCGCCTGCCTGATATCGACGCTTCCCTCGCCGCGCAGGTCGCGCAAGCGGTCCACGCGCTGCGCGACTACGACCTGCTCAAACCGCCCGGGGTGGCGGAATCCCTCGACTGGGCCCGCGCGCTGCGTGAACTCGACCGCGAGGTGCTCGACGCCGCGACGGCAGCCGCGACACTCGGCGCCGTCCTGAAATACCGGGAAGACGTCGAGCGCGTCACGCGGGCCGGTCTCGACCGGGTTCTCGCCGGATGACGACCACGGCGCACGGCACGCTGGTGGGCTTCGCCGGGTTCACCCGCGCGCTCGCCGAGTCCGGCATGCCCGTGACTCCGGACGCCACCGACACGTATGTCCGGGCGCTCGGTGAACTCGACATCGGCGATCCGGCGCAGGTCTACTGGGCGGGACGGGCGACGTTGTGCCGCGACCCCGACGATCTACCCCGCTACGACGCGGCCTTCCGCAGCTGGTTCGGAGGCGCAGTGCCGAGCGTGTCGCGGACCCGGGGGCAGCGCACCCGTACCGCGCGGATCGCCGCGCTGACCCGGACGCAGGGAACAGTGGACGGCACGGGCGAAGATGCTCCCCAGTTGCAGGTCGCGGCCACCGATACCGAAGTGCTGCGGAATCGCGACATCGCGGAACTCACACCCGCCGAACGCGCTCACCTGACGGAGATGCTGACACTATTGCGGCCCCGTCCTCCTGTGCGGGCCGCCGCGCGGAGGCGTCCCTCCCGAGCCGGGCAGGTGGACGCGCGACGCACCCTGCGGGCGATGCTCGCCGCGGGTGGCGAGGCGGTACGGCCCGTGCGACACCGCAGGGCGACGCGGCCGCGCCGGGTGGTGCTGCTGATCGACGTGTCGGGCTCCATGGCTCCGTACGCCGACGCTCTGCTGCGGTTCGCGCACGTCGTCACCCGTTCCCACCCCGGCGGAACCGAGGTGTTCTCGCTCGGCACACGCATGACCCGGCTGTCGCGGGCACTGCGCGCCCGCGACCCCGAGCATGCCCTCGCCGCGGCCGCCCGCACCGTGCCCGACTGGGCCGGAGGCACTCGGCTCGGCGACACACTGCGCGCCTTCCTCGACCGCTGGGGACGCCGTGGACTGGCCCGGGGCGCGGTCGTGGTCATCTTCTCGGACGGCTGGGAGCGCGGCGACGCGGTACTGCTCGGAGAGCAGATGGCACAACTGCGCAGGCTCGCGCACGCGATCCTGTGGGTCAATCCGCACGCCGGCCACGCCGGGTACGAACCGATCCAATCGGGTATCTCGGTGGCATTGCCACATATCGATCGTCTGCTCGCGGGACACAGCCTCGCGACATTGGAAACATTGCTCGAGGAGGTCCATCGTGCGTGAGGTTCTCGACGAACTCGACCGCCGCTACCGGGCGGGCGAGGCCGTCGCGGTAGGCACCGTCGTGTCGACGTTCCGGTCCGCGCCGCGCCCGCCGGGAGCGTCGATGCTGGTCGCAGGAGACGGCACGGTGGCGGGCAGCGTGTCCGGCGGGTGCGTCGAGGGCGCGGTGTACGAACTGGCTCAGGACGTGATCGGTGACGGAACGCCGGTGCTCGAGCGGTACGGGGTATCCGACGACGACGCGTTCAGCGTGGGGTTGACGTGCGGTGGAATCATCGACGTCTTCGTCGAACGGATCGACAGCGCCGGATTTCCCTCCTTCGCCGACGTCGTCGCGTCGGTACGCGGCGGCGAACCGGTGGCGATCGCGACGGTCACCGAACATCCCGATCCGGCGGTGCTCGGGCGACGCCTGGTGGTGTGGCCGGACCGGGATGCCGGGACGCTGCCGTCCTCCCGGATGCACGATGCCGTCACCGACGACGCACGTGGTCTGCTCGACGTCGGACGATCCGGGACACTGCACTACGGCACCGACGGTGAGCGTCGCGGCGAGGGAATGTCGGTGTTCGTCAACGTCTTCCAGCCACCGCCTCGGTTGATCGTGTTCGGCGCAATCGATTTCGCCGCAGCGATGGCAGATCTGGGAACTTTCCTCGGGTACCGGGTCACGGTGTGCGACGCGCGCGGCGTCTTCGCAACCGAAGCGCGGTTTCCCGGCGCGGACGAAGTGATCGTGGACTGGCCGCACCGTTATCTCGCCGCCGAGGCCGACGCCGGACGGATCGACAAGCGCACCGTGATCACAGTTCTCACCCACGACCCCAAGTTCGATGTGCCTCTCCTGGAGGTCGCGCTCCGGCTCGACGTGGCGTACGTCGGCGCGATGGGGTCGCGCCGGACGCACGACGACCGGATGACCCGGTTGCGTGAAGCGGGGATGACGGACGACGATCTCGCGCGCCTGTCCTCACCGATCGGGCTGGATCTCGGGGCCCGGACCCCGCAGGAAACGGCGGTGTCGATCGCTGCCGAGATCATCGCCCTGCGGTGGGGTGGCGGCGGGCAGCGACTCGGGGAGACCGACGGACCGATCCACACCCACGACGAACCGGTCCGATCCGTAGATGGCGCCGCTCAGGGGCTCTGAACCTCCCCGGTGGTCTGCACGGGCAAGGGATGCTGCGCGCACTTTGTCGCTGCCTACGAGGCGCGAATGACCGTTCGAACTCGGCAACTCGGTTGCGACCGGAAATCGTGTCCTACTGTTCGCTCACAAGAGCCGCCGAAGATATTTCCGGGGTACGGATATAGCGGATTGCCGCTGCGAAAGTGGCCAGTGCCAGCAACGTCAGGATGAGATAGAACGCCGTGAGGCCGATCATGTCCACCATCGACAGCACAAGCCCGACCGCGATACCGAGAACGCTCGACGCAAGACCGACCACGCCACCTATCGATCCGTACACCTGAGTGGGCGAGTACACGACGACGGCAAGGACGTAGTGCGAGAGTCCGACTCCGGTCGCGATTCCGAAAATCGCCACCCCGATCACGAATGCATACAGGTTGTCGATGTTCAGGATCGCTATTCCGGCAAGACCCAGCGTGCCGTACACCAGCACGATCCTGGCTTCCGGAAAGTCCGCCATTCGGCTGACGTATTGATTCCCCACATAGACCGTGACGTTGGAGACAGCCAAGATCAGCAGGGGCGCGGCAGCGTACGACTCGAACCGGAGCACGATGAGGGCGCCGATGAGCGTCGTGGGCAGCGCCGAAGCCAGGCACCTGAGAAGCAGCAACCGCCGCAACACCGTCGAGCCTCGGATAGCCGTCACGCCCGCCGCCAGAGCCGCCATGGCGGTCCCGTCGGCGCGCGACACGGTACGTGGCCGTCCCCGGTCGATCCGGAGGAGAGCCACAACGGGGGCAAAGGACGTGACGACGTAGAAGACGAGGAACAGGGTCACACCGTTCACCGAAATGATGCCGAACGCCGCTAAAGGGCCGATCACGCCCGTCATGTAGAAGAGCGTGTTCAGGGTGCCTCGGGCACGACGGCGGAAGTCCGGGAAGAGTTCGTTCAGGCCCACTTTCCATGCCGAGAGATAGCTGATGCTCGCGGTTGCGTTCACGACCAGGAGGATTCCCAGCAGAGCGAGCGGAAGCCGGCCGACGGCCAGCGAGGCGACAACAGCGAGAATCGACGCGGACTGGGCTGCCAGGCCGATATAGAAGAACATGCGCCAACCGCGCATGTCGATCGCCGCGCCGACGAAGGGCGCCAGGAGACCCGACACCGCGGTTGCCACCACCGAGAGCGCAACTGCGGCCGGGCCGTAGACCTGGACCAGTAGGAGCGGAGCGACTCCGACGAAAGCGGTCTCACCGATATTGTTGATCACGTTTCCTGCCGCAAACCGGCGGAATCGGGCGTCGGAGAGTGGGGGGACTTCGGCTGCGGTGGGTCGAGTCTCGTTATCGGACTGCATTGCGCCCTTCAGGTATTCGGTACGAGGAACCAACCACCACGACCGGCGACGCTGTCGGCCAGATCATAGACTTGGCACCGCGTTTTCGCCCACGGCCATGTGGCGCATCACCACCACCGGCATAGTGTGCGCCAAAAATCCACCGTGCCCGCGCATCACGAATCGGTCTACTTCGTCTCGTCGTCATCAGCACCTCGGTAGGATCCACACGATGCCGCCCGACGACCGAAATCGAGGGCCCCGGATGAATATTCGGCCGCGTGTTCGTCATCTTGCCGTGATCGTCACCGTGGGATTCGTCGGATTGGTCGTCGCTCCCGCGCCCGCGGTGGGCGACGGCACCCCTGGTGCGGCCGAAGGGCCGGCGCGCCCGGTCGGGGCCGGCACCGCCCGCACCTACGTCACCCTCGACGCGGAGGGCACGCCTGCCACCGTCGGGGTGCGACTCGACGCGGCCGCACTCGACGGACTGCCGGACGGTGTATTGCCCGTCACCGAGGCGTACGTGCTCGACCTGCCCGCGGAGGCGAACGCGACGCCGTTCGACCACGTCACGGTGGACTGGAATTCTCGCGGTCACAACCCCGAACACGGTTTCGACGTACCGCATTTCGACGTGCATTTCTATCTGCTGGACAGGACCACCGTGGAGTCGATCCACCCGCTTGCCCCCGGTTATTTCCAGGCCGCCCCCCGTCTGCCGGACCCCCGGTATCTGCCCCCGGAGTACGCACCGGACGGGAATCCGCTGACAGCGACTGTCCCCGGCATGGGACTGCACTGGCTGGACACCACCGAGACGGAGCACCACTTCACCGAGTCGGTGCTCTACGGGTCGTGGGACGGCAAGCAGGCGTTCATCGAACCCATGATGACCCGGGAGTGGCTCGCGTCCCGGCCCACGATCGAGGAACCACTGCCTCGGCCCGCCGCGTACCAGCGCGCGGGCCTCTACCCGACCACCTATGCCGTGCGGTGGGACGAAGCGACGCAGACGTACACGGTCGAACTCGGCGGGCTCACGATGCGCGAGGCGTCGTAGGGCCCGGCCACCCGGTCGCACGAGCACTTGTGATGTTCGGGCCTGGTGCCGGTCAGAAGTACTGAGCACCGCCGTCCACGCCGAGATGCTGTCCGGTGACGAACGTCGATTCGGCGGAGGCGAGGAACGCCACCATATCCGCGACCTCCTCGGGTTCCGCCATGTATTTCTCGAGGAACGGGGTGGTCATCGACGCGAGCTTGGGGTTGGTCGCCGCGGTTTCGGCGATCCGTTCGCGCATGCTGCCGGAGCCCATCGGCGTGTTCACCGCACCCGGATGAACACTGTTGACACGGATGTTGTGCCGGCCCAGCTCGGCTGCGAAGGCGCGGGCCATCCCGGTCACCGCGTGCTTGCTGGTCGTGTAATGCACCATGAACGGCTGCATCTTCACGCCGGCCAGTGAACTGATGAGAATGATCGAGCCACCGCCACGCTCGATGAGGTGCGGTGCAGTCGCCGTGACGGTGTTCCACGTACCGGTGACGTTGATGTCGAGGGTATCGCGGAAACTGTTGGGGCTGATCTCGTCCCACGTCTCCGGAATGCAGATTCCGGCATTGGCGACGACGACATCGAGGCCACCGAATCGTGCCACGCCCTCCTGCGCGACCTCCTTCAGCACCTCGAGATCACGAGTGTCGCCCTGCACCAAGTGCGCCTTCCCGCCTTCGGCCTCGACGAGACGGCGCGTTTCGTCGAGATCGTCGAGTGTTGCGGACTCGTAGGGCACCCCGGGCAGCGGGCCCGCAATATCGACGCCGACGATTCGCGCGCCCTCACGCGCAAGCCGGACGGCATGTGCCCGTCCCTGACCTCGGGCCACACCGGTGATGAAAGCGATCTTGCCGTCGAATCGGCTCACAGACTGTTCTCCTCAGGTCGAATGTCGAGGGTCGTGTGACCCACGATCGGTCGGTTGCACGAGCACCTTGATGTCCGACCCGGTGCCGCCGGACAGTTCGCGCAGCTTCTCGTCGGCATCGTCGAGACCGACCACGGACGTCACCAGCGTGTCGACCCTGATGCGCCCGGCGGCAAGATGCGCCAGCGCCTCGCCGAAGTCGCGCTCGCTGTACGCGGTCGAGCCGACGATCGCGGTCTCGAAGATCGCCAACCGCATCAGCAGGAGTTCGGACGGCAACCCGGAAATCCCCACGATCACCAGACGACCCTGATATCCGAGGATGTCGACGGCATCCTGTGCGCAACTCGGATTTCCGCTGCACTCCAGTACCGCCCGGGGACCGTCGGCGAACAACGCGGCCGCGTCCTCGAGCACCCGGTCGGGCGTCGTCGTCCGCACGCCCGATCCGCTTGCGAGCGCACGGCGCGCATCGTGGGGTTCGACCACCAGCACATCGGTGATGCCCCTGGCACGGAGAACCTCGACGGCGAGCAGGCCGATCGGACCGGCACCGAACACCACGACCCCGTCGCCCGGTGCGACCTCGGCCCGCCCGACCGCGCGGACCGCCACCGCAAGCGGCTCGGTGAGCGCCGCGTCGCGCAAGGACACGGTGTCGGGGATCCGGTGCAGCATTCGGGACGGGACCGTGACCGATTCCGCGAGTCCGCCCGGCCGGCCCAGGCCCGGCCCTCGAACCACGCCGGTGAGACACACCCCGTCGTCGCTCCGGCACGCTGTGCAGTCGCCGCACTCGTCGATCGGGCGGACCGCCACCCGATCACCGACTGTCCATCCGCGCACGTCGGCGGCGGTTTCGCTCACCACCCCGGCGAACTCGTGCCCCAGCACGTGCCCGGTGAGCGGGTCCGGTGGGTCGAAGAACAGATGCAGATCCGACCCGCACACTCCGCAGTACGCCACGTCGATGCGGACCTCGCCCGGCGCAAGGGGCGAGTGGTCGACCTCGGTCACCGACAGCGCCCGTTCGGGGCCGATTACCGCTGCGATTCCCATCTGCGAGTTCCTCGTCTTCCTGGTCCACCCGAACCGTGGCGACCGATTTCGTCGATTCGGGCCATCGTGCCCCTCCGGTGACGCAAAGTGGCAGTGATCTGTATCACCGGAGTCGCTCGCGTCATGCACTGGAGGTTCGATGCGCATCACTGTCACCGTCGACGGAACGCCCTATACCGACGACGTGGAACCCCGCCTTCTGCTCGTGCACTATCTCAGAGACCGGCTGGGAAAAGTCGGGACGGTGGTCGGCTGCGACACGAGCAACTGCGGCGCGTGCACCGTCCTGCTCGACGGGCAGAGCGTCAAGTCGTGCTCGGTGCTCGCGGTACAGGCGGACGGGCAGGAGGTCACGACGGTCGAAGGACTGTCCGTCGACGGCTCCCTGCATCCCGTCCAGGAGGCATTCCGGGAGAAACATGCTCTGCAATGCGGGTTCTGCACGCCGGGAATGATCATGGCGACGATCGACCTGCTCGCGGACAACCCCGATCCCGACGACGAACAGGTGCGGCACAGCCTCGAGGGAAACCTCTGCCGCTGCACCGGATATCAGAACATCGTCGCCGCCGCACAGGACGCCGCGCAGCGCCTGCGCGAGGCACCGGCGGCAACGCAGGGAGGCACACGATGACGAGCACCGCCGAACCACGTACCGAATCCGAACTCGGCAGGGCACGCCGCCGCAAGGAAGACGAGCACCTCGTCACGGGCCGCACCCACTGGACCGACAACATCGTGCTCCCCGGCATGCTGCATGCGGCGATATTGCGTAGCCCGTTCGCACACGCACGCATCACCCACATCGATGTGGACGAAGCGAAGAAGCAACCGGGTGTCGTCGCCGTCTACACCGGCGCGGATCTCGCGGAGGAACAGGGCAGCCTGCCGTGCGCCTGGCAGATCACCGAGGACATGCTGACGCCGCCCGCACCCGCGCTCGCCGTCGGCACCGTGAGGTTCGCGGGGGAGGCCGTGGCGGTCGTGGTCGCCCGCACCTACTACGAAGCGCACGACGCACTCGACGCGATCGATGTGGATTACGACGACCTGCCGGTCGTGCTCGACCTCGCGGCGGCCGCCGACGACACCGTTGTGCTCCACCCCGACCTCGGCACCAACCGCAGCGCGACGTGGGTGTTCGATTCGGCGGAAGCCGGGAGCGGGAGCAACGTCGACGACACCCTCCGCGATGCGGAGGTCGTCGTGGAGCGGACCTTCCGCCAGCAGCGACTCATCCCGGCGTTCATGGAACCGCGCTCGGTGGTCGTCGACCCCACTGCCTCGCAGACCACGATGTGGTCGTCCACGCAGGTCCCGCACATCCTGAAACTGATGCTCGCGATGACACTCGGTATCCCCGAGCACACCCTGCGGGTGATCGCCCCGGACGTGGGTGGCGGATTCGGCGGCAAACTCCAGGTGACACCGGAAGAGGTGCTCACCCTGCTGATTGCGCGCCGGTTGCGCAAGCCCCTCAAGTACACCGAGACGCGCAGCGAATCGATGATGGCCGGGCATCACGGCCGCGACCAGATCCAGAAACTCACCATCGCGGCGAGACGCGACGGCACGGTCACGGGGCTGAAGGTGGACCTGCTGGCGGACATGGGCGCGTACCTGCGACTCGTCACGCCCGGCGTCCCGATCCTCGGGGCGTTCATGTTCAACGGCATCTACAAGTTCGACGCCTACCGATTCACCTGCACCAACGTGTTCACCAACAAGGTGCCCACCGATGCCTACCGCGGTGCGGGCCGCCCCGAGGCCACCTTCGCGATCGAACGCATCATGGACGAACTCGCCGTCGAACTGTCGATGGACCCGATCGAACTCCGGAAGAAGAACTGGATCGCGCACGAGGAGTTCCCGTTCGACACCGTCGCGGGCCTGACCTACGACTCCGGCAACTACGAGGCGGCCACCGCGAAAGCGCTCGAACTGCTGGACTACGACGGTCTGCGACGCGAACAGGCCGAGCGCCGGGAGCGCAAGGACCCGGTGCAACTGGGCATCGGGGTATCGACGTTCACCGAGATGTGCGGACTCGCCCCGTCGCGCGTCCTCGGTTCGCTGTCGTACGGGGCCGGAGGATGGGAGCACGCGGCGATCCGCATGCTGCCCACCGGCAAGGTCGAGGTGGTCACCGGCGCGTCCGCGCACGGCCAGGGACACGAGACGGCGTGGAGCCAGATCGTCGCCGATCGACTCGGAATCCCGTTCGAGGACATCGAGGTCCTGCACGGCGACACCCAGACGTCCCCACGGGGTCTCGACACCTACGGTTCACGGTCCCTCGCCGTCGGCGGAATCGCAGTGGTGAAGGCGGCCGAGAAGGTGGTGGCCAAGGCGCGGCCGATCGCCGCACACCTGATGGAGTGCGCGGAGGACGATCTCGACTTCACCGACGGACAGTTCCGGGTCAAGGGAACCGAGAAGTCGGTGGGGCTCACGGACATTGCGCTCGCCGTGTTCGCCGCGCACGACCTGCCCGACGGGATCGAACCGAACCTCGATTCGGAGGCGACCTACGACCCCGACAACTTCTCGTTCCCGCACGGCACCCACCTGTGCGCGATCGAGGTCGACACCGAGACGGGTCACGCCCGCATCCGGAAATACGTCTGCGTCGACGACATCGGGCACGTCGTCAATCCCCTCATCGTGGAGGGCCAGGTGCACGGAGGTCTGGCGCAGGGCATCGCCCAGGCACTGTACGAGGAAGCGGTGCACGACGAGTCGGGCACGTTGCTCAGCGGCTCGTTCGCCGAGTACCTGCTTCCCACGGCCGTGGATCTGCCGTCGTTCACCACCGACCGCACCGACACACCGGCTCCGGGGAACCCGTTGGGCGTCAAGGGAGTCGGCGAGGCCGGCACCATCGCGTCGACGCCGGCCGTGGTGAACGCGGTGCTCGACGCCGTACGGCAGTTCGGGGTCCGCGACATCACGATGCCGTGCACTCCGATGCGGGTGTGGCATGCCATTCGTTCTGCCCGCAGCGACGGGACGAGTACACAGGGAGGCACGCAATGATTCCGGCCGCGTTCGAATATTTCCGGCCCACCAGCCTCGAGGAGGCGGTCACGGCACTGCGCGATGCAGGCGAGGACTCGAAGATCATCGCAGGCGGCCAAAGCCTGATGCCGGTCCTGCGGTTGCGTCTGGCGGCACCGTCGGCGCTCGTCGACCTCGGCCGCGTCGCCGAACTGCGCGGCATCCGTGAGGAGGGCGACGAGATCGTGATCGGTGCGACCACCACGCACCACGAAGTTCTGCACGACCCGCTCGTCGCGCGGCACGCACGATTGCTCGCGGAGGCCACGGCCACCGTCGCGGACCCACAGATCCGGCATCGGGGAACGCTCGGCGGGTCGTTGGCGCACGCCGATCCCGCCGGTGACCTCGCCGCTCCGGCCGTGGCTCTCGACGCGACGCTCCGGGTGGTCGGCCCCGCGGGCATTCGCACCCTGACGGCGGAAGAGTTCTTCCAGGACTACTTCACGACTGCGCTGGACGCGGGGGAAATCCTCGCGGAGATCCGCATTCCGAAGCACACCGAGTGGGCCGCCCGGTACGAAAAGTTCCATCGCGCAGCACAACAATGGTCGATCGTCGGCGTCGCCGCGACCGTGTCGGTCGCGGGCGGCACCATCGAACGCGCCAAGGTGGCTCTGACCAACATGGCGGCGGTGCCGATCCGGGCGCGTGGTGTCGAAGAATCGCTCGTCGGGCAGCCCGCCACGGCGGACACGATCAGGGCGGCTGCGGAGCGCGCGACAGACGGCACCGACCCCATGACCGACGGAAACGCCGACGCCGAGTACCGCAGCCATCTGGCGCAGGTGCTCACTCGCCGGGCGGTGACGACAGCAACCGGAATCTGACGTTTCCGACACCTTCACTATCCGAGAGGACGCAATGCAACTCGATCACACCTTGTCAGTTCCAGCACCCGTCGAAGAGGTGTGGACCGCCTTGCTGAACCCCGAGAAGGTCGCACCGTGCATGCCCGGGGCGAAGCTCACCGGGACCGAGGGGGACACGTTCACGGGAACGGTGAAGGTCAAGCTCGGGCCGGTGGCGCTCACCTTCAAGGGCACCGGACGATACGTCGAAAAGGACGAGCAGGCCCGCAAGGCGGTCATCGAGGCGAACGCGAAGGACACGCGCGGCAACGGCACGGTCAGCGCGACCATCACGATCGTTCTCACCGGCGACGGTGACCGTACGGACGGCACGGTCCACACCGATATGACGGTCACGGGCAAGCCTGCTCAGTTCGGCCGGGGGATGATCTCCGATGTCGGCGGGAAGATCCTCGAACAGTTCGCGTCCTGTCTGTCGAAGAAACTGGGACCGGAGGCCGCGGACTCGACGCCGAGCGAATCGACTCCCAACGAATCGGTACCGTCCAGCGCGCCGGCGGTGGCTCCGACACCTCCCGACACGACACCGGCCGGTGCGGGGTTCGTCGCACCCGTGGCGGGTGACGCCGCGCAGACCGCCACACCGGCACCCGCGGCCACGCCCGGTGCCGTCGCTCCGGCGCCGCCCGCGGATGCCGCCACCGGAACGGCGAATTCGGGCGCGGCGCACGCGACCGCCGATCCGCAACCCGAAGCCGAGGCTCTCGATCTCATGGAGTTCGCGCGAGGCTCTGTGATCCAGCGACTCGTGCCGGTGGGGGTGGTGGCCGCCGTGGCGCTCGTGGTCGGGGTGGTCCTGAACCGGACGTCCCGCCGTCGGCGCCGGAACCGTTCAGCGTGCAGTGGGTGCCGCAAGAAGTGACCAGATCCGGTCCCGGGACAGCGGTAGTTCGTGTGGCCGCACTCCGATCGCGCGCCGGACCGCGTTGGCGAGCGCGGGGGCGACGGGATTGAACGGCGCCTCGCTCATGGACTTGGCGCCCATCGGCCCCATGGTGTCGTAGGTGTCCGCGAAGTACACCTCGGTGCGGGGCACATCTGCGTACTGCGGAATGTGGTAGTTCCGCAGCGTCGCGGTGACGACGGTGCCGCTGGCATCGGTGACGAGTTCTTCGTACATCGCGACGCCGATGGCTTGGGCAACACCACCTTCCACCTGGCCCCGGCACTGCTCGGGGTTGACGACGACACCCGCGTCGGCTGCCTGGACGGACTGCAGGATGCGCACTTCACCGGTGCCGATGTCGACCGCGACGCGAAACCCCTGCACGTTGAACGACAACGAGCGGGGGAGCCCGCCGTGGCTGCCTTCGGCGCGCAGGGTCCCGCCCGCCGCCTCCAGGAGGTCCGCATACGGCACCTCTGTGCCGCCCACCTGGGCTCCGCCGGCCGTGAACTCCACGTCGTCGGGTGATTCGCCGGTCAGTTCCGCCGCCCATTTCGCCATATCGCCGCGCAGCGCGTGGGCCGCGGCGTGCAGGGCCTTCGCCGCGACGACCGTTCCCGACGATCCGTACGCGCCCGTATCGTGCGTCGTGACGTCGGTATCCGACTGTTCGACGCGGATCCGGTCCGGCTCGATCCCGAGCACCGACGCGGCAATCTGTGTGTGCACGGTCGTCGTACCGTTCCCGAATTCCGCGGTACCGACCCGGGCGACGAACGTACCGTCCGGCAGGAGTTCGATCGACGTGTCGGCGATGTGCCCGCCGGGCGGGTTCGACGCGATCATCGCCAACGCCATTCCCTCGCCGACTCGCCACCGTGGACCCTCCGGCGCGGGTGGCCCGTCCGCACGCGACATCGCACTGCGCACGAGGTCGAGGCACTGGTCGAGGCCGTAGCTTCCGAACCCGAGGTCGGCGCCCTCGGGATGGGCGGCGACCAGTTCGTCGCCGGGAACCACCACGTTGCGGCGCCGCAACTCGTACGGGTCGAGGTCCAGTTCCAGGGCGAGTTCGTCCATTGCGGACTCGACCGCGAACACCACCTGTCCGAGACCGTATCCGCGGAACGCGCCCGACGGCCGGTTGTTCGTGTACACCGACCGGCCGTCGACACGCTTGTTCGGGCAGCGGTACACCTCGACCGATTCGCCGCACCCGTGGAACATCACGCTCGCCGAATGGTTGCCGTACGCGCCGCCGTCGTTGAGGACGTCGATGGCGAGGGCCGTGAGGATTCCGTCGGCGTCCGCGGCCACGGTGACGTCGACCCGCATGGGATGACGACACGGCGCGACCGTCAACTGGTCCGCCCGGGTGAACTCCCACCGCGCCGGGCGTCCGGTGCGCAGGACGGCCGCCGCGACGACGTCCTCGACGAGCATTTCCTGTTTGCCGCCGAATCCCCCGCCCACGCGGGCGGTGAACACCCGGACGCGGTGACGCTCGAGCCCGAAGATCCGGCACAGTTCGTCCCGGACGAGGAACGGAACCTGGGTGGAACTGCGGATCACCAGCCGTCCGTCGTCGTCGAGCCAGCCGACGGCGCCGTGTGTTTCGAGATGGGTGTGCTGGACGCGCTGCGTCTGCCAGCGCCCGCGCACCACGGCCGCAGCCGCGGCGATGCCGGCTTCGACGTCACCACACCCGCCGTGCACCTCTCCGATGAGGTTGCGGGAGCCATCGGCGATCCGCGCTTCCGGCCCCTTGTCACCGTGCAGCAGCGGGGCACCGGGTGCCGCGGCCTCGTCCGGGTCGAGCACGAAGGGCAGGACCTCGTATTCCACGCGGAGAAGCCGGCAGGCCTCCTGCGCCTGGGCTTCCGTCTCGGCGACGACCGCCGCAACCCGTTGCCCGACGTATCGAAGCGTCCGGTCGAAGAGGTAGGTGTCGTCCGGATCTTCTTCCCGGTTCTCGTGTCTCGCTGTCGAATATGCGAACTGGGGGGCGTCGCGCCAGCACAGGACCGCGTGCACGCCCGGCAGTTGCTCCGCGGTGACGGTGTCGATGGACACGATCCGGGCGTGCGGGTGCGGGCTACCCAGCGTCGCGATATGCAGCACGCCGTCGACGACGGTGTCGAACGTGTACGGCTCCGTACCGGTGACGACCCGCGGGCCCGCAGGTGCGGGATGGGATGCGCCGAAAGCTTTTCCGCATGTCTTCCCGACGTTGCCGACGCCGCGCAGCGCATCGTCGACGGAACGATATCCGGTGCAGCGGCACAAGTTTCCTTTGAGCCGGCGCGGAAGGTCGTCGAGGTCGGACTCGGTGAACGTCGAGGCCGTGACGATCATGCCGGCGGTGCAGAATCCGCATTGGAACCCGGCGGCGTCGACGAACCGCTGTTGCAGGGGATGCATGTCGTCGGGCGTGCCCAGACCGGTCACCGTGGTGACCGCGCGCCCCTCGGCCCGGACGGCGGGATAGACGCACGAATGCACCGCCTCACCGTCGACGAGCACCGAGCACGCGCCACAGTCACCCGTGTCGCAGCCCTTCTTGACCTCGAAGTGTTCGTGGTCTCGCAGCATCGTGCGCAGGCACTGCCCGGGGCGGGGAGCGGCGTCGACCTCGTCACCGTTGACCGTCAGTCTCATGACAACTCCTCCCGGACTTCCTGTGCCAGAACGGCTGTGACCGCCCTGCGCCACTGGGGGGTCCCGTGGACATCGGCGTGGTAGGCGTCCGCGGCGACGGTAGAGGTCAGTGCTGCCTCGAGGTCCGCCGCAGCGGGCAGATCGGGGAACCTCAGCACGTGGGGACGGGTGGTGGCAGCGGTCACCGACAGGGCGAACGCACCGTCGGCGTCGCGCCGACCGATGACCACGGCACCGGAGCGGCCCAGCGGAGACAAGGCGATCTTCCGGAATGCGGTGCGTGAGGACAGCTTCGGTGCCTCGATACGGATACTGCGCAGGATGTCTCCGTCGTGCAGGAGGTTGCCGCCGACGCCGGTGACGAACTCCGCCACCGGCAGTCGTCGCTCACCGCCCCCTCGGGACCAGATCACCGCGTCGGCGTCGAGCGCGACCGCGAGGGAAATCATGGCACCGGCGGGCAGCGACAGGCAGATGTTGCCACCGACGGTGGCACGCTTCCAGATCTTCCACGAGGCGAGCAGGGCGTCGGCGCACTGCCCGAACAATGGTGCGGCCTGCCACGTCGTGGTCTCGGAGAGCCTCGAGAGTTCCTCGACCGTGCAGGTCGCGGCCACTTCGAGGCCGGGGTCGTCGATCACCGTCGCGGGCCAGCCCAGCCCCGACAGGTCGACGAGGCGACGCGCGTGTGGTTGCGGTTCCGAGAACAGCCACGTGCCGCCTCCGACGAACGCCGTGCCCGGTCCCCAGGTGAGATCCTCACGTGTCCGCGCCACGGTGTAGTCCGTCACGGTGTGCAGATCCATGGCGTTACCCCGCTTTGGAGACGAGGCGGGTGTGCGCGTCCGCCACGCCGCGAGCGACGACGTCGGTGTCGACGGTGAGCACCCGATCGTTGCGTACCACCTCGCGTCCGTTGACGAGAAGCAGATCCAGGGGAGGCTGCGACCCCAGTACGAGCGCCGCGACCGGGTCCGCGATCCCGGAATGAGCGAGTGTGTCGAGCCGCCACAGAGCGAGATCGGCGAGCTTGCCCACCTCGAGAGAGCCGATCTCGTTCTCACGACCCAGGACGCGCGCACCGCCGATGGTCGCGAGCGCGAGACTCTGCCGAACGGTCATTGCCCGCGGTCCGCTCCGGGCGCGTGCGAACAGCGCGGCGTGGTGGGCCTCTTCGAGCATGCAGCACGATTCGTTGCTCGCCGCGCCGTCGACCCCGAGTCCGAGCGGAACTCCTGCCGCGTAGAGGTCGGCGGCGCGCGCGATACCCGCACCGAGACGCGCGTTGGATGTCGGACAGTGCGCCGCACCCGTGCCCGAGGCCGCGAGCACCCCGATGTCGCGGTCGTCGAGATGTACTGCGTGCGCGTACCACACATCCGGCCCAGTCCAGCCGAGAGATTCCATGTACTCGACGGGGTTGCACCCGAACCTCTCGAGGCAGAAGTCCTGCTCGTCGAGGGTTTCCGCAAGGTGCGTGTGCAAGCGGACGCCGAGATCGCGGGCGAGCACCGCGGACTGTTTCAGCAGTTCCCCGGTCACGGAGAACGGGGAGCACGGGGCCAGCGCGACGCGGAGCATCGAATCGAACGACGGATCGTGCCACCGCTGGACGGCGTCCTGACTGCCGGCGAGGATCGCGTCGAGGTCCTCGACGATGTGATCCGGCGGGAGTCCCCCCGCGCTCGCGCCCAGGTCCATCGAACCGCGGCAGGGGTGGAACCGGATACCGACCTCTGCCGCCGCGGCGATCTCGGCCCCGAAGACGTCACCCCCGTCGCGGGGGACGACGTAGTGATGATCGGTGCTGGTGGTGCATCCGGTCTTCAGCAGGTGCGCGAGGGCACCCTTCGCCGCGACATGCACCATATCGGCGTCGATGCCGCCCCAGATGGGATACAGAGTGGTCAGCCACTCGAACAGCGTGTGATCGACGGCCAGACCGCGGGTGATCCACTGGTAGAGGTGGTGGTGGGTATTGACGAGCCCGGGAGTGAGAATGCATCCGGCGCCGTCCACGATCTGCGCGTCGTCGTACCCGAGCGGTTCGCCGTCGCCGACCGCGACGATCCTGTTTCCGTCGACCACGACGTGACCGCTGCGGTATTCGGCGCGACCGGCATCCATCGTGACCACGTGCGCACCACGGATCACGATCGGTCGGGTGGTAGGGCGAGTGTGCACGGTTGCTCCTCACGTCGGCGGGCACCTACCAGTGAACTCCTGCTCGAGACGCAACACCCCGGGCACCGTGTACGAAACCGCAACGAAATGCCCGCTTCGTATTGTGCGATCGTCCAAAGGCCCGCGCACGGAGGTGGTGCAGTGCTTCTTCACGATGTACTCGACGATGCCGAACTCGGAATCCGGGTTCTCCACGGCGACCCCGCGATGCTCGAACGGCCGGTACTGCGAACCTGTACCACCGATATGCCCGACCCCACCCGGTACGTCAGCGCGGGGTCGCTGGTGTTCTCGGGGCTGGTGTGGCGGGCGTCTGCCGAAGACTCGGATCTGTTCGTCAAACACCTCGCGCGCGTGGGCGTGACTGCGCTCGCCGCGGGGGAGGCCCTGCTCGGTGAGGTGCCCGAGGACGTGGTCGCCGCGTGCGCCCGGCATCGGCTGCCGTTGCTCTCGGTCCCCGCGGACGTGCCGTTCAGCCGGATCATCGAGCGGATGACCGCACGCATGTCCGGCGCGCGCATGGACCGTCTGCAGAACGGACTCGCGCGGCAGCGGCGGTTGCTCGAAGCGGTCGCCGACGGTCGCAGCATCGGCGACCTGCTCGACCGCACCGCCCAGGAATTCGGGGCGCAGGCGTGGCTGCTCACCGCCACCGGAGTGCCTCTCGCCGGCGCGGCACCCCTCGACGACGACATCGTGGACCGGCTCGTCGCGGCGGCCTTGTCCGCCGAGCGGCTTCCCCACGCGACCGCCGACTACACGGTGCTCTCCGTGGGCGGTGGCCTTCGCGACCGCACATCCTGCTGGCTGCTGGTGGTACGGCACACGGGCGACGCGCGCGCGGACTGCCTCGAGGCGTTCCGGGAACTCGCCACGGTGGCGGCACTCGACCGGGTTCGCCGAGACGAACGCCGGCGCACCGCCTGGGACGCCGGAGACAGTTCCGGGCTGGTGTCCACTGCGGCAGCAACATTCGATTCGGGACGTCCACTTGTCGCGGTGGTCGCGCGCCGGGTGTCCCACGACGACCGGGCCGCTGCGGCCACCGCCGAACGGCTACGGGCGCTTCGCGACTCGCTCTGCGACGCACTGCCGGGGTGCGTGAGCGCGCTGGACGGGGACCGGGTCGTCCTGACCGTCGCCGGTGACGCCGACGAGGTTCACTCAGTGCTTCGTCGGCGGCTCGCCCGAGTCGTCCCGGCGCTCGAGCGCACGCGATTGCGGGTGGGCACGAGCGCCACGTGCACGCTCGGATCGCTGGCGGGTGCCGTCGCCACCGCCACCGCGCTCGCCACGGACGACGGTGACATTCGCGAACCGGTGTCCGTGCGCACGGCAGCAATGGACTCGGCGGCGGAGTTGTTCTCCGCGGTACCGGACAGGTTGCGTCACGATTTCGCTCAACGCATCCTCGGGCCGGTGCTCGATCACGACCTGTCGACCGATAGCGGGCTTCTCTCCACCCTCGAGGTGTTCCTCGCATGCAGTGGCTCGTGGCGACGCACCGCAGAACGAATCCACGTGCACCTCAACACGGTCCGGTACCGAATCGGCAAGGTGGAGAAGCTCACCGGGCGAGATCTGTCCCAGATCGATGACAGGCTCGACGTATACCTGGCGCTCCGGATGCTGCAGGTGCAGGAGGCTTAGGCGAGGCGCGGCAGATCCCCGCTCAGGCGGTCGGGGGCAGCGGGCGGTAGATCTGCGGCGGCCGCAACCGGCCACCGAAGGGGATCGGCGCCGAGCTGCCGGAGTTGCTGCACCTGCTCGTAGCACCACGGCGACACGTCGCGGGTCCCGTCCACCACCGCGTCCGCGAAGGCGGTCCACTCCACCCAGTCGACGCCGCACACCTCGGCCGGGTCGGGAGCCGGCTGCGATCCCCGGTACAGGGCCCGGTAGACGGGGCAGATTTCGTTCTCGACGATCCCGTTGTCCATCACCGCCCGGTATCGGAAGGACGGGAGCACAACGCCGACGTCGTCGAGTTCGATACCGAGTTCTTGGCCCAGCCGCCTGCGGACGGCCAGTTCGAGCGGCTCCTGCGGCGCCGGGTGACCGCAACCACTGTTCGTCCATACCCCGGGCCACGTCCGCTTCTCCAGGGCGCGCCGGGTGATGAGCAGACGGCCGTTCTCATCGAAGACGTACGCGGAGAAAGCGAGATGCAACGGCGTCGTCGCGGTGTGGACGGTTGCCTTCGGTTCGGTGCCGACGGCGCGCCCCGCCTCGTCGAGCAGCACTACTTGCTCCATGGTGTTCCTGTTCTGTCCGTTCCTCGTCGTGAGTGGGTCCGCTCTCCGCTCGACAGCTGACCCACGCTCTTCGCTGTCTTCGCGCGCGTACGGAAGGTGGTCCATCCGGCCTCCGCCAATCGTGGCGCGGCGACGGCGAGGCGCCTCCGCCGGGAGACGCGTGCCCGCTGATGAAGTACACGATATCCGCCGTCCTCGACCTCCCGGAGAATGTCGCGGTACAGCACGAACGCTGTGCGCATCCCCGGGCGTACCGATCGATCGAGCATGTCGATCCCCGGGTCTGCCTCGCGGTACACCGACCGGGTGTGCGCGATCAGGTGCGCGAGTGCCCGCTCGAGCCTGGCATCGTTCCGGCCGGTCGTCCGGCAGTATCGGAGAAGATCCTCGTCGACACCGAAAGCTTTCAACTCGTCGGTCGGCAGGTAGATCCGGTCGCGGTCGAGGTCTTCGCCCATATCCCGGATGAAGTTCGTGAGCTGGAAGGCTTCGCCGAGTGCGGCGGCCGGCCGCGCAGCCTTGTCCCGATCCGTCTCCGTACCCAGGATCGGAAGCATCTGCAGACCGATGACGGCCGCGGATCCGTACATGTATTCCGACAACTCGTCCATCGTGCGGTAGCGCGGGCGGAACATCACGGTCCCCGGTATGTCCATGCGCATCGAATGCAGGAAGGCATAGAAGTAGCTGTGCGGAATGTCGTACCGCGCGGTGGTATCCACCAGCGCTCCGAGCACGAGATCAGGCCGGCTCCGCCCCAGGGGTGCGCCACCGAAAGCGGCCCGGATCCGATCCTCGAAGGCATCGACCTTCGCGGCGGCCGCCCGATCGGAGTCGACCTCGACATCGACGACGTCGTCGACCATCCGCGCAAACCCGTAGAGAGCATGTACGCCCGCACGCTTGGATGCCGGAAGGAGCCTTGTCGCAAGGAAATAGGTCTTCCCGTGGCGCTCGTTCAGTTCGCGGCACACCCGGTACGCCTCGTGCAGTCCGGGATCGATTCCGGCGAGTTCACCCATGCTCGACTACCTCCTCGGAGCGCACCGACTGTGTGACGGCGGTCCGACGCGGCCGCTCGCTCGTCGCCGATCCGACGATCCGCTCGGCGGCAAGGCGCCCCGACACGAGCACGGTGGGTACTCCGACGCCGGGGGTGGTACCCGAGCCCGCCAGCACCACATTGTCCACGCCGCCGACCATGTTCTTGCGCCGGAAAGGTCCGGTCTGGCGGAACACATGGGCGGAGGAGAACGGGCTGCCTTCGAGCATGCCTTTGTCGCGCCACGTCTGCGGGGTATCGAGGTGGTCGACCACCATCGCAGCGGTCAGGCCGCGGTAACCCCGCTGCTCGAGGACGATCTGGATCTCTCGCATGTAGGGCACGGCGCGGCGGTTCCAGTCGATGGGCGCGGACGCGAGGTTCGGGCACGGCGCCAAGATCGACACCGGTTCGCTGAGGACACCGTTACGCACCATCCGCAAGGCGGGGTCGGTGACCGCCGGGCGGGTGATCAGCAACGACGGGTCCTCCATCAACTGTCCACGGCCAGGACCGGCGGTGATACGTGCGAAGGTCTCCGCCCACTGCTCGCCGAAATCGATGGTGTGGTGCGCGCTCGACGGCCACGACTGCGTGACCTCGGTGGGAACGGTGCCGTGGAAGACGACTGCGGACGGCGACACGACGGAATAACCCCGCTTCCTGCCGCTGCTCGTCACACCGGCCCGATCGAGCAAGCGGTCGACGATCGGGAGGTCCGGGGTGAGGACGAGTGCGTCGCACTCGACACGGCGACCGTCGGACGTCAGGACGGCCGTCACGCGATCGTTGCGGATCTCCAGTTCCGACACTTCGGCCGAGGTGTGGAGCGCTCCGCCGTGACGGGTGAGCGCATCGGCCATGGACTCTGCGACAGCCGACATTCCGCCCGCGGGGAAGTAGACCCCGAGCGAGGTGTCCATATGGGCGATAGCGCCGTACACACCGAGCGCTTTCGACGGGGCGACCCCGGCGTAGAGCGACTGGAAGGTGAAGATCCGGCGTAGCCGATCGTCCCGGACGAACGAGGCGATCCGGGAGCCCAGGCGGCCGAAACCGCCGATCAATGCCAGCCTGGCGGTGTCGCGCAGCGCTGCGCGCGAGCCGACGAGGTCGAGAGGCGAATCGAAGTTCGACGCGATGTACCGGTCGAACTCCGTATCGAAGATGCTGGCGAGCCAGCCTCGCAATCGGCGATACCCGTCGACTTCACCTGGACCGCAGACTTTTTCGACTTCGGCGGACATCTCCGTGGGATCGGCGTACACGTCGAGAGCACTGCCGTCGGCGTAACGAGCGTGGTAGCTGGGAGACAGTGCGCTCAGTTCGACTGTGGGAGTCGTGGAATCGAACGACTCGCCGACCGCGGCGAGCGCATCGGAGATCAGGTCCGGCATCGTGAGCACGCTGGCGCCGTTGTCGATGGTGTAGAGGGGGTTGCCGGAGTCGTCGTACACCGGATAGGTCCCGACCCGGCCACCCACAGTGTCGTCGCGCTCGAGCACGGTGACGCGTTTACCCGCGCCCGTAAGGTACAGCGCCGCAGCGAGACCGGAGAGTCCTGCCCCCACCACGACCACGGAATCGACGGGCCCGGGGATCGTCTTCATGATCGGCCACCCGTCGGCACGACGGTATCGACTCGGCTGGGTATCGCGCTGGTCATTCCTCGGCTCTTCTCTCCCGGAGCGGGCATAGTCGTTGCGATCATGTCTTCACCGTGGCCTTTCCGGCTCGTCGAATGCGCATGGCCACCACGGGGACACCCACGACCCCCATGACACAGAACCCGTAGAGCGCGGAATAGCGCAGTTCGTCGCCCTCGAGCAGGAACGCGTGCGCGAATGCCGATCCGAGCCAGGTCCAGAGGAACAGCACCAGCGGTGCCGCATCCGAGATTCGCCGGCCACTCGTCCTGGGCGACTCGGCGCGTCCTCCCGCCCTGTCGACGACGATCGCCATGATCAGAGCGGTAGCGAACCAGCCGAGGTAGTTGGTGTACGGGATGAACGGAATGCCGGGTAACCCGGCGTTGCCCGAGGTCCAGGTCCACTGACCGTCGGTCACCATCTGGGTGTCGAGGTACAGATCCCACCCCACCATCCCCACGGCAACCATGAGGACCCGCCCGAACGCTCGCCTGTCCGGCGGCACCGGGGAATGCCGGAGGACGTAGGACGCGGCACACCAGATCGGATAGAAGCCGGCGGTCCACGCCAAGGGGACCACCGCCGGAACGCCCACGATCTCGGGCCCGAGCCGTCCGGTCGCATAGAAGTAGCTTCCGAAAGGGAACCCGGTCGCAGTGCCGACGATCTCGGACACGAGACCGAGTCCCGCGGTCGAGGCGACCAGCACCACGGCCCACACGGGACCCCGTGTGACGGCGGCATGCACCACCGACGCGGCGGCGAGCAGGAGCACCACCGCCACGGTGACGGCATCCCTCGACGTGCCGGAGACGAGGGGATAGACGATCTGGGCGAGCAGCGCGCCCGCGACGATCCCCCACACGACGCGGTTCATCGACGCACGCCGGTCGACTCGTCCTCACGCACGTCCGTGCGGTTCACCCCGACGGCGATCCTCGTACCGCGGGGCCGATGCGGCGGGACCACACTCATTGCTGCCGCCGCTCGTCCGGGGCGTTCGTGTCCTTACCCGAGTCCTCGACGGAGTCGGCCGACACGGCGGGATCCACCCGTTGGGCGTCCATGAACATTTGCAGAAACCCGATACCCGAGGTGTACGGGCCGTGATGCCGGGGGGAACCGGAGGCAGAAGGGGACATGAGAGGCCTCATCTCACGCCGGCACGACGGTGAGCGACCACGTGTCGAACTCGACCAGCGGGGTGAACTGCCGGAAAACCGGCTTCTACCAGTGCGCGCATGTGGGCCACCTCGTCTCGCTGCCACCGTGCCGACGCGTTTCGGAACGGAGACGGTCCGGTACCGTCTGGCAGCGATTCGGAGCCGGGGTACGAACGGATGGGTACGCGTCCGAAAAAGTCTCCCGGCCACCCGGTGACAACGAAAAGTGGCGGTGCGTGCCGCGACTACCGGCACCCACCGCCACTCCGTGACGCCCTCACGTCGTCACATCCAGTCGACGAACCGCTCCCACGCGCTTCCGGCCTCGGGTGCGTCCTCCCGCTGAACCGTCGCCTGGATCAGGCCGTAGGGCCGGTCGTCGGCGTGGAATACCTCGTTCGAGTTCGTGACTCCGAATCTTTCGAGGTCGTAGACGAAATGATGCTTGTTGGGCGCCGACATGCGAATCTCCGCGATCACCGGATACTTCTCCAGCACTGCCCGGCCCATCTCGAAGAGAGTTTGTTGCAGTGCCTTCGATTGAAGGTTCGCAAAACGCTCGAGCATCGTGGCCTTGATACCTGCGTAGGTGACATCCCAGTCGACGTCGTCGGTCGTGAATCGCCACTGTGCGACCAGACTGGTTGCCATCACACGGTCGGCAGTCGGTTCCAGGACCGTGTACGGGTCGGTGAGAAAACCCGAGAATTCGGATCCGGTCGACTTGAGTACGACGAGATCCTTGACTCCGCCGATCACCCACTCCCGTCGCTCCCGCCCGGTTCCCTCGACCGTCACCGAAACCGTGCGGACCTCCGGTCCGGTGCGGGTCCACGTGTGATCGTGTTCGACACCGTCGATCGTCACCCGTTGCCACGCGTAGTCGTCGATCTCGACGCGGGCGGCGCGGACTGGTTCGACGTCGTCGACGAAGTGCCGCGCGAGTTCGAGCGCGTAGGTTTCGACGAACTCGACGCCCTTGCTCTTCGCGTACGCGTACACCGTCTGCTTCTGTGTGTCGGTCGGGAGCACCGCACCTTGGTCGCCTTCGAGGTGTGCCGCGTCGAAGTCTCCGCGGAGGCAGGTCGACACGTTGAGGTCGCGGATCTCGTGGCGGGCAGTGTCCCGATAGATCCGTACCACGCGGTTCTCCGCCTTGCCGTAGCGGTTGGCGCCCAGCACGATCTTTCCGGTCAGTTCACTCACGGGTCAGCTCCCTCGATAGGTGGAGTAGGAAAAAGGCGACAGCAGCAGTGGCACATGGACTTTGCCGGCACCGCCGACCCGGAAGGTGACGGTAACCTCCGGGTAGAAGGTCTCGGTGTGCCGCCGCGCAAAGTACTCGCCGGTGGCGAAGGTCAGCGTGTACGTACCGGGTTCCAGTGCGGGAACCTGGAATTCGGAAATTCGCCCGTCGTCGTCGGTGCGAGCACTCGCGAGTTCCGCTCCGGCGGACGAGAGCGTGACCTCGACTCCGGAGGCCGGCGCTCCACGGGTGGCGTCGAGAACGTGGGTGCTGACGGTGCTCACCTCACACCTTCCTTTCCTGATTCGACGGAATCGTCGGTGACGAGCAACTCGAGTCTCGATCGGTTGATCTCGGCAAGCGTCGCTCGCGTCTCGCGCCACTCGGTCTCGGAATCGTGAGTGAGGCGCCGCTGCAGAATCGACAGGAGTTCGTCCGCGGATCGTCCTGCGGCACGCACGAGGTACACGTGCCCGAAACGCTCCTCGTACTTGCGGTTACCTGCCACCAGTGCATCGCGGATATGTGCGTCCGCGCTCGCGACCGATGCCTGCTCGCGCTTCGACGATGCGTGGTCCGACCGTTCACCGATCCGTGGGTGCCCCGCGAGCGCTTCGGCGAGATCGTCCCGAGTCAGCGCCGCTGTCACCGCATCGGACGCGCGCAGCAGCGCGGCGCGACTCAGGTAGGGGCGGCCTTGCACGAGTCGCTCGGTCCACGTCCTGCTGGAACAGCACTCGGACAGGGCTGCGGCTGCGTCACGGGCACAGAGCGCATCGAAGTCGGCACAGGTGTACGGCACGGCACTCCTCTCTCTCGTCACCACGATCGCGGATGAAGGGAGCCGGCGGTGCCGTACGCGCTACAAACTTCCCGAGACGTGGTCTCCGGTCGTTTGGACGATCCGACAAACGCGGATCGGCGGAGAGAATTCGTGGCCGAGGCGCCTCGGTCAGGCCGGTTGCCCGGCGGGAACGCGTAGTCGCTGCGACGCATCGATTTGGGCACGGAGCCACACGTGGGCGGGATCCGATTCGGATTCCTCGTGCCAGACTGCATATTCGCTGAGCGGAGGCAATTCGAAGGCGGGCTCGAGGATCCGCAGGGACGCCACTCCCGCGATTCGTTCAGCCATTCTCTCGGGCAGGAGCGTGACGAACACGGTGTGTTCGAGCGCGAAGGGGAGCACCGCGATACTCGTCGTGGACGCCCCCGTCCGTGTCACGATCCCGGCGCGCAACAACGCTCGCGCCAGAGCCGTGTCGTCGTCGTACTGCAGATACGACAGGAACGGATAGTGGGAGAGCACGTCGCGATTCAGTTCCGTCCCGATGTACGGATGCCCGGACCAGACGGCGCCCACGTATCTGTCGGTCAGGACCTCGGTGCGCCGGCACCGCTCGAACTCGGGTGCGTCGAGAAGGTGTTCCGGCAGCACCGCGAGGTCGGTTTCGTGCCGGTGGAACGCTGCGAGGGACGCCTTGGTGAGGGGACGCAGATCGAATCGCACGTTGGCCGGGTGCCCCCGCCGCATGAGCATGCGGAGCAACGTGACCTCGGCGTAATCGCCTGTCATGAGCGTGAACACGCGTGAATCCACGGTCGGATCGAAGGTCGGTTCGGAGAGTATCGACCGTTCCAGCGTGTGCAATACGCTCCGCAGGGGCCCGATCAGGGCCTGTGCCCGCGGAGTGAGGCGCAACGTGCGGCCGTTCTTCACCAGCAGTGGGTCGTCGAACTGCTTCCGGAGACGAGCGAGCGCCGTGCTGGTCGCCGGCTGCGACATGTTCAGTCGTTCGGCCGCGCGGGTCACGTTGCACTCGGAAAGAAGCACGTCGAGGACGACAAGCAGGTTGAGATCCACCCGCCTCAAGTCCACCCCGCACCCCCCTTTCCGAAACCCGGCGTAACGGCAATATCCGGCGGGATAGTAACCCACCACCGTTTCCTATATCTAAAGATGTATAGCAGCTATCCGAGTTGCTTTTCGATCTTGTGAGCCGGTCGTACGACACTTACGCTGACCCACGTCCTGACGGCGGCGGACCCGTGTTTCGCCCTGGCCCATGTGATTTGTCATCCGCTTCGGCCGGCCGACCGGTGTACGTACAAGAGAGGTTCGGGCCGAACACGATGAGTCTCAAACCGCAGTTCCAGCAATATTCCCCCGAGAATTGGCGCCTATGGCGCAAGGTCACCGCCGTCGTGGCGGTCCCCATCATCGCCGCCGCGCTTTTCGGATCGCTCCGCGTCATCAGCCTGTTCGAGGATTCCCGCCACTTCAGCACTGCTGCCGAGCAGGTGTCGATTCTGCCGATGTTCGCCGAATACAGCACCGGCGTCGCGGGTGCCGCAGCCGCGACGATCATCGGGTTGCCCACCGACAACGGTGCGACGATCGCGCGGGAAGCAGAGACGGTCCTCACGGACCAGATCGCGAACATCAGCCTCGAGCCCGAGATCAAAGCAGCACTGAACAAGGTGCTCGCCGAGGGAAACAGCCTGCTCGACAGTGCTGTCGCCGGATCGATGGCACCCGTGGTCGCCAGCGAGCGCGCACAGGCGTTCATCAGCCGCGTGAGTTCGGTGTTCCGTGCCGCGTCCTCCACCGCGCCCGAACCCGATGTCCTCCAGGAAAGCGCCACCCTCCTCGACATGTGGACGACCCAGTGGGCGCTGCTGGACCAGGTCGTCGCGTACTCCGCACTGGGTGCCGGCACCGAAGGTGCTCTCCTGATGTGGACGAACGCACTCGGCGTCGACGCAGCGCAGATGTCGATCCTGCGGGAAACCGTCGAGTCCAACCCCAACATTGCCGACACGAGTTCGCTCGACGCGCTCGTCGCGGAACTGGACAATCGCCGCAACTTGACGGCGAATCTGGACAGCACCAGCGGCGACACCGGAGCGCTGCGCAACTCGATCTTCACCAGCCTCATGGTCTACATCGAGGAAGTCCGCGACTCCGCCACCCGCATCGTCGGCCTCCTCGACAACCATGCCAGCGAAGCTCGCACCGAAGCACTCAAGAACGCCATCGGAATTGCGATCGTGCTGGCCGTCGCGCTGGGCCTGGCCGTGATGGTCGCCTTCTCGATCGTGCGCCCGCTTCGCCGCCTCCGAAACGACACACTTCTTGCCGCAGAGCAAAGCCTGCCCGAGGCCATCGCCGCCATCAAGGACGGCGCAGAAATCGGTACGGTGTCACTCCCTCCGGTCAGCGTTCACTCGAAGGAAGAAATCGGCGAGGTCGCCCGCGCCGTCGACACCATGAACGAGGGTGCGCTGCGGCTCGCCGGTGAGCAGGCGCAGTTGCGCCGGCAGGTCAACGAGATGCTCGAAACGTTGGCGCGTCGCAACAAGACCCTCGTCGAGCAGCAGCTGTCGCTCATCGACTCGCTCGAGCACGAGGAGCGCGACCCCACGCGTCTGCAGAACCTGTTTGCGCTCGACCACCTCGCGGCCCGTATGCGTCGCACCGGCGACTCGTTGCTCGTCCTCGCCGGCACCCGGCAGCGAATGGGACGGATCCCGGACACCCCGCTCGGTGACGTGCTCCGTGCCGCAGTCTCACAGGTCGAGAACTACCAGCGCGTGAACGTCGGAAACGCACCGGAGGGTTCGCTCCTCGGTACCGCCGTAACCGACGTCGTCCACATGGTGGCCGAACTCCTCGACAACGCACTGCGAGCCTCCCCGCCGGAGAGCACCGTGGCGTTCGCGTTCTCGCGCGCCGTCGACGGCGGCTTGTTGCTCGAGATCGCCGACCGCGGAATCGGTATCCCCTCCGACGAACTCGCCGAGATCAACGAACGGCTGGCGACGGACAGCGAAGCCGGCTCCGGCGCAGCGCGTCGCATGGGTCTGTTCGTGGTCGCGCGACTGGCCCACCGTCACGGGATCACCGTGCGGCTGCGTCCGACGTTCGACTCGTCGACCAACTCCGGCGTCACCGCGAGCCTCTATCTGCCGCTCCGTCTGCTCAAGGGCGTCGGTACCCAGTCCGACCCGTTCCAGATCGACCGCCCGCGCCGACTTCCTCTTCCGCCCGGAGAGACGAACACCGAGTACACGGATCAGTACGACCAGCGCGCGTCGCACAACCACAACGGCGAGTCGTTCGCCGGTGCGACTCCGAACGGCAACGAAGCGTATGCGTCGGCGGGCCGGAACGGCAGCGAGGCGTACTCGGGTGCCGGCCAGAACGGCAACGAGGTGTCCCGGGCGGGCAACAACTCGTACGCCGGATACGAGGCGCCCGGCAACGACAACTACTCCGGGTACGAGCAGAACAACGACGACAATTACTCCGGGTACGAGCAAGGCAATAACGACACGTACTCCGGATACGAGCAGAACAACAACGACACGTACTCCGGATACGAGCAGAACAACAACGACAACTACACCGGATACGAGCAGAACAACAACGACAACTACACCGGATACGAGCAGAACAACAACGACACGTACTCCGGCGCACCGGTGGAGAATCCGTGGGAGCGCCCGCTACCGCCGAGCGGCAACTCCGGTTCCGCGCCCGGTACGAGTCCCGGAATCCGGCGCGGGCAACTGCACGAACGATGGGTCTCGCGAAACAACGGTGAGTGATCCCGCGCGATGGCTTCCATCGTGAGAGACGAACACTCCACCTGAACGGCAGAGACGGTACGGCGAGACGCCGGGCGACCATTCGGTCGCCCGGCGTTGTCTGTTCGGCAGCCACGCGGGTCCGATCGGTGACAAATCAGGCAGTGCTGCAGGAGAGCGCGTTAGAGTCGACACGCCGACCGCCGAGGAGACCCACGTGAAAGCTTTCGTTCGCACCGCCATAGTTGTCGCCACCGCTGCCCTGGCGGTGACCGGATGTTCCGGGAACAACGCCGACGATCCGCTCGCGTCCGAGTCCGGCGAGGGTGGCACCATCGTCGTCGGTTCGGCGAACTTCCCCGAAAATGTGCTGCTCGCGGAGATCTACGCGCAGGCGCTCGAGGGGAGTGGCGCCGAGGTGACGCGCCAGTTCAACATCGGCAGCCGGGAGATCTACTACGACCAGGTCGCCTCCGGAGCCATCACCGTGCTGCCCGAGTACAACGGGGCACTGCTCGCCCGCGTCGATCCCGAGAGCACTGCGGCTACCACGGAGGATGTCAATGCCGCTCTGGCGGAGTCGCTTCCGGAAGGTCTCTCCATTCTCGCGTCGGCGCCGGGGGAGAACAAGGACGCACTCGTCGTCACGGAGGAGACCGCGGATCGCTACAACCTGACGACCATCGCCGATCTCGCCCCGGTTGCAGGCGAACTCGCCCTCGGCGGACCTCCCGAGTTCGAGACACGGCGGCAGGGCGTCGTCGGTCTCCGAGACGTCTACGGCGTCGAGTTCCAGAAGTTCGTGCCCACCGACACGGGCGGGCCGATCACCATCCGGGCGCTCGGGGACAACACCATCCAGGTTGCGAACATCTTCACCACCGATCCGTCTCTCAGTACCGAACCGTTTGTGGCACTGGACGATCCGGAATCCGTATTCGGGGCACAGAACGTCACGCCGCTCGTCCACCGGGAAGATCTCACCGACGAGAACGTCGCGACGCTCGACGCTGTGTCCGAGAACCTCACCACCGACGTTCTCATCGAGTTGGTCGGCCAGGTCGTCACCGAGGGCCGCGACATCGATGTCGTCGCCGAAGAGTGGTTGCAGGACAACGGCATCAACTGAGGGCCGGGTGCTCCGTGATCACTTTCGACAATGTGCAAAAGCAGTATCCCGACGGGACCGTGGCAGTCGACGGACTGTCCCTCGAAGTGCCCACCGGCACTCTCACTGTGCTGGTGGGCCCCTCCGGATGCGGTAAGACCACCTCGCTGCGCATGATCAACCGGATGGTGGATCCGACCGCCGGACGCGTCCTGGTCAACGGCGAGGACGTGCGATCCCAGGATCCGCAGACCCTGCGGCGCGGGATCGGGTACGTCATCCAGCACGCCGGATTGTTTCCGCATCGGACCGTCGTCGACAACGTCGCGACGGTGCCGCGCCTGATGGGGGCGTCACGGAAGCAGGCCCGGGCGACCGCCATGGAGGTCCTGCACCGCGTCGGACTCGGAGACGAGTTGGCGCGCCGTTACCCGGCCCAACTGTCCGGGGGCCAGCAGCAACGGGTCGGCGTGGCCCGCGCACTCGCCGCCGATCCGCCGATTCTCCTGATGGACGAGCCGTTTTCGGCGGTGGACCCGGTCGTCCGCAAGGAGTTGCAGCAAGAGTTACTGCGCCTGCAATCGGTACTCGCCAAAACCATCGTCCTTGTCACCCACGACATCGACGAAGCCATCACCCTCGGCGACCGGGTGGCCGTGTTGCGACCGGGTGGGGTGCTCGCCCAATATGCGACTCCCGAAGAGCTTCTCGGCGACCCGGCGGACGACTTCGTTGCCGGGTTCCTGGGTGTCGACCGCGGGGTTCGGTTGCTGTCGTTCTTTTCCACGGCCGGTCTGCCGCTGCACACAGACAGGATCACGTCCACCGGAGACATGCCGATTCGGGATGGCGACGGCCGGTGGATGCTCGTCGTCGACGACGGGAAACGACCGGTCGGCTGGCGCGATCCGCATGCCTCCGATTCCTCCGGCACCCTCGTGCCGGCGGGACGGGGATTCGTGCCGGGGAAGGACACTCTGCGCGCCGCGCTGGACGCTGCGGTGTTGTCGCCCTGCGGTTTCGCAGTTGCGGTCGACGAGGACGGGCGGGCGCTGGGCGTCGTGAGCAGTGAAGAGGTGGCCGCTGTCGTGCGCCGGGAACACCGGGAGCGCACCGACTCGCCGGTGCGGAAGCAGCTGTGAGTCTCCGGATCCCGGGTTACCTCGGCACGTTCTGGGAACTGCTGTCGGATCACCTGGTGATGGCCCTCGGTGCATCCTTCCTGGGCCTGGTGGTCGCGCTGCCCCTCGGTCTGGTGTGCGTGCGCTGGCCGCGGTCGTACCCACCGGTTCTGGCGATTTCGAGCGTGCTGTACTCGATTCCGTCGCTCGCGTTCTTCGTCCTGCTCATCGCGTTCACCGGCATCAGCCGCACGACCGTGATCCTGCCGCTCGCCGTGTACGCCCTCGCGGGACTCATTCCGAATGTGGTCGACGGTCTACGCGGGATCCCCGACAGTGTGCGGCAATCCGCGATCGCGATGGGATTCTCGGGCCCCCGCAGGCTGCTCACTGTCGACCTGCCGATCGCGCTGCCGGCGGTCATCGCGGGCTTACGGGTCGCGGTCGTCGCCAACATCAGCATGGTGAGTGTCGGGGCACTGATCGGAATGGGAGCATTCGGGTCGCTCTTCACAGCCTCCGTGCAACTCGACCGGCTCGATCTCGCGCTGGTCGGGATCGCGGTGATCGTCGTGATGGCACTCGTCGCCGACGCGGTGCTGGTTCTCGTGCAATGGCTCGTCACCCCGTGGCTGCACCGCTCGGCAGGGGCGGCCCGGTGACGACGCTGTGGTACTACCTCGTCGACTATTTCGGTGACGGCGCGAACTGGTCGGGGCCGTCCGGGATTCCGGCCCGTCTCCTCGAACACTTCGGTTACACGTTCCTGGCGTTCGTCCTGACCGTCCTGCTCGCGCTGCCGCTGGGGTTGTGGACCGGCCACACCGGTCGCGGCGGAATCCTCATGACCCTCCTCGCCAATGCCGCCCGGGCACTTCCGACGTACGGGCTGCTCGTGCTGCTGGTCGTGCTCTACGGCATCGGGCTCGTCCCGATTCTGGTTCCGCTCGTCGCGCTCGCGGTGCCGCCCGTGCTGCTCAACTCCTACGAGGGGATTCGTGGCGTCGACCCCGCGCTCACGGATGCGGCGCGGGGAATGGGCATGACCCGGATGCAGGTGCTCCTCCGTGCGCAGTTACCGGTGGCGCTGCCGCTGATCCTCGTGGGCATGCGCACCGCAGCGGTCCAGATCGTCGCTACCGCGACCATCGCGGCATCGGTGAGTTTCGGTGGCGTCGGCAGGCCGATCGTGGACGGTCTTGCCCGGAGCGACTATGCACTCGTCGTGGGAGGCGCCGCCCTCGCGGCCGTGTGTTCTCTCGTCGTCCTCGGGGTTTTCGCGGTGTTGTACCGCGTGGTGGTCTCGGAGGGCGTGCGGGCTTCGACGGGGTGATTCGCGGGCCTTCGTCGCCGCTGCGGGGGCCGCCGGACGTGTCGGACGTCGGGTGCACACTTTCCGGACAGACACGAAAGACAGGAACGGGACATTCGCCCCGGCGCGTCGTCGAGGAGGCGCAGTTGCGATGTATACGAGCGGTGAAGCGCATTTCAGCTGGACGTCGCGGCGCGTGATGCTGCCGGAGGACGACAGGTACGGCCGTTCCGGTGTGGCGCCGGATACGTCGGGCGTGACACTGGACCGGGTGCTCATGGGGTCCCGCCTGATGGCCTGCCGCGATGTCGAACAGGAGAGGGAATATGTCGCGCTCGCCGTCGGTGCGGTGGACGGCGGCGACGACGTACCGGTCCGGGTTGTAGAAGAAGAGCGGCTACTGCTGCACGGACCCCGAAGCGGCTTCGGCCCGGAGATTCTGGTGGGCGCGGAGGACGACGACCTCGACGACCGAGAGGTGACGCGTCAACTGCTCGACGGTGGCCCTCTGCGCAGTTTGCTTGCCCGTACAGGTGCCCATTCGGTGGCTCTGACGTGTGCGAGCGCCCACTGCTGACCGGACCGGCACGGGCCGCGCCGGCGAGATCTCGTACCGCGCGGACCGATGTATCAGCTTTTCGCGTGACCTTTTCGTGATCTTCCATTACGGTTTATACAGCCCGCAGAGCGGGGACACTCACCTCGTGGTACGACGTGTCGTGTTGCTAGCTGCGGCGCCGGACTGAGGTACGCCCGTCGGGGGCGGTCCGGCGCCGCACTTTGCTACCGAACAGCCACCGTGACGATTCGGGCCGGCGCTAGGCGCGCCCTGCGATTCCACTTCCGTGATCTCCCTCGTCACCCCACGCGCGCAGCGCGGACACGGTGACGCGAAGCGAATCCTCGGAGGGTGCCGGGTTCACGGGCTCGGCCCCGCCCGAATCGGGCTTGACACGGCCCGCTACGGGAAACAGCGAAGAAAACAGCATGATCGACCTTCCGTCCGTGCCGTGGGTCCTCAAAGGGTGTACCACCGGCCCCCACAGTTTTGAACGCGACGTAGGTCACACTTCGCTGTTTTCCGCGTCCGACGCTCACGAACGCGGGGCAAAGACTCCTTCGGCGAGCCGAGCGGGCGCTTCGACCGCGAGGAGATGCCCGGCACCGGGAACCACCTGGAGGTCGACCGCCATATCGTCGGCGAGCTTTCGCAGGGACGACAGCTGGATCAGCGGATCCTGCTCGCCGACCACGATCTCGACCGCGCGGCCACGCCAACGCTGAAGTACCGACCGTCCTATCCGAGGCAGACCGGTCAGTGAGGTGCAGTACGCACCGACACGGCACGACCAGCGCAAAGTCGGATCGTCGGGCTGGTAGCCGCTCCCGGCCAGGGCCTGCAGGTAACGCTGGGTGTTCTCGAGATTCGGCTCGTTCCGCCACTGCAAGCCGGGAATGAGCGCGCGATGCCACCTGGCGCGCGGCACCAGCCCGAGCGGCGCAGCAAGGACCAGCTTCTCCACTCGGTCCACGTCGGCTGCGGCTGCCGCAACAGATGCCGACCAGCCCAGGCCGATAACCGGCGCGCTCGCTATTTCGAGTGCGTCGAAGACCTCCATCAGCCAGCGGCCGTACGACGCGTGAATCTCGGCCGCGGGCCGGGTACGGGCACTCCCGCCGGGCAGGCCGGGAAGATCGACGAGGATCGCCCGGCGCGAGTCGTCCAGCTGCTCCGCGAGGACACGCAGGCCGGCAGCCGGAAGGTCCCCGCCGGCCAGAACGACGATCGGCGGCGCGGTGGGGGCGCCGACACTCAGGACGAACGTCTCGCCCAGCGACGTGCGCGCGATATGTTCGTCGACCGGCCGCGACCAGTGCGACAGCATGCCTGCGCACGCGGAGTGGATGACGCTGTCGTCACCGGGGCAGCGGTACGGGGATCGGGTGAGCATCCGGGTCACCCGCCCAATCCGGCCGAGCCGGGCACGACGACATGTTCACAGGTGAACAGCATTGGCTGAATCTTCTCTCGTAGGCACGACATCTCTTCGCCGACCTTGCGGCACACCGGACGACACCGTAGCTCACTCCTCAGCGTCCACGCCACCATCGCCACCGACATTCTCTTCGGCGCGATCTCAGACGTCCCTCGAGTACCTCTGGTTCACTCCGAAGAGCCTGCGGATTCGTCGCGCAGCTCGTCGAGCGTGGTGAACACCCGAGGACGGTAGCCGTCGCCGGCGTCCGGATCGGACAACACTTCCTCGGGATCGACCAGCGCAACGTCGATTCCGTCGAGGTGCAGTCGCCGGATCACCTCGAGCAGCATCCTGCGGCCTACCGGGAGAACGGCGCGCACCAGCGTGAGATCGAACACGGCGCGCTGCGTCTCGACGGGTTCCTCGACAAGTGCCCGCACGACGCCTTCCGCGTTCGTGAAATGGATGTCGCCGTGGAGTTCGAGAAAGGTGAAAGCCTCACTGCCCTCACCTATGACGGCGCGGCGCCGCAGAACCGAGCGCGAGACGATCGGCGCCTCCATGAGGTGCAGATTCATATCGTGCGACAAACGTTCGAAGGCTTCGACGCCGCGAACGCTGGTGCCGTGCTCGTCCAGTCGCGGCGAGTACACCGCAATGCCCAACTGCCCCGGCAGGATTCCGATGATCCCGCCGGAGATACCGCTTTTCGCGGGGATACCGACGGTCGAAAGCCAGTCGCCGGCCGCGTCGTACATTCCGCAGGTCGCCATCACCGACAGCACCTGCCGGACGACGGACCGGGAAAAGATCCGCTCACCCGTCCGCGGCTGGACGCCTCCGCCCGCGAGCGTGGCGGCCATCATCGCGAGATCGGCTGTGGTGACCTTCACGGAGCATTGCCCGACGTATCCGGCGACGATGTCGTCCGGATCGTCCGGGAAGATCTCGTAGTTGCGCAAAAGGTTCGCGATTGCGACATTTCGGAAGGATGCACCCAGTTCGGACGCCGAGATGCCCTCGTCGACCTCGAGCTCGCGCCCCGCAAGGGACGACAGCAGATCCCGGATCGCGCGAATGCGGTATTCGGGTGTCTTGTTCTCGCCCACCAGTGCGTGAGCGGTGAGCGCCCCCGCGTTGATCATGGGGTTGAGCGGACGTCCGGTATCCCGCTGAAGCGAGATTTCGTTGAACGCCTCACCCGACGGTTCGACACCGATCGCGTCCAGTACCCGCTCGAAGCCACGCTCTTCGAGCGCGAGGCCGTACACGAAGGGCTTGGAGATCGACTGGATGCTGAACTCGGTGTCGTCGTCGCCTACCGAATACGTCACGCCCTCCGCGGTGACCAGAGAAATCGCGAAGCGGTCGGGGTCCGCGTTTTTCAGCTCGGGGATGTGATCGGACGTCGCGCCCTTTCCCTCGGAACATACGGAGAGAACTTCGGTCAGGTAGTCCGGCAGAGGTGAACGCATCCGTCCATCGTCGCGCATGCTCGCCGATTCGATCGTCCGCCCCCGCTCCCGTGTCACGAAGGTTGCCCGCGTGGCGACGGCCGCCCACGAACGCAGCCGGCCCGAAAAAAATCCACCGTGTTGTCGATCGATGACCAGCCTGTTCGACGTATAGGTTGAGAGATCGACACGCGGTCTCCGAGTCGAAGGAGAATCCCATGAAATACATGCTCGTGATGCGCGCCACCGACGCCGCCCTCGAAGCCTCGAAGAACATCGATTTCGAGGAGATCCTCAACGCCATGGGCCGGTACAACGAGTCTCTGATCAAGGCGGGCGTCCTCCTCGCAGGTGACGGACTGTCGGACCCGGAGGAAGGCTTCGTCGTCGATTTCGACTCCGATCCGCCCCTCGTCACCGACGGCCCCTACGGGGAGACCAAGGAACTGTTCAACGGGTTCTGGATCATCCAGACGTCGAGCAAGGAAGAGGCCGCCGAGTGGGCGAAACGGTGCCCGCTCGGACCCGGTTCCAAGCTCGAGGTTCGCCGGGTGACCGAATCCGACGAATTCGACCAGAACAACGAGTACGTCCAAAAGGAAGCCGGATGGCGAGAGCAGCTGGGCGCCGACAAGCCGGTGGTCGGCTGATCGCGATGACCGACACGGTGCCACACGGACCCGACAACGCACGTCGCGTTGTCGAGGCCGTGTGGCGCATGGACTCGGCCAAGATCGTTGCGGCGCTGACACGCACCGTCCGTGACCTCGACCTCGCGGAGGACCTCGCCGGGCAGGCACTGGTCGAGGCGCTCGAGCAGTGGCCGGACACCGGGGTACCCCGCAATCCGGCGGCATGGCTGACGGCCGTGGCCACCAGGCGCGCTATCGACGGGTGGCGGCGCCGCGACCGGCTCGACGAGCGTTATGCCACACTGGCACGCGAGTTGAGGGACGACGCGGCGGGGTTCGACACCGACGCCTGGGACCCCGACCGCATCGACGACGACGTGCTGCGGTTGATGTTCGTCGCATGCCATCCGGTCCTGAACCGGAATGCGCAAGTAGCGCTGACCCTGCGGGTGGTCGGCGGACTCACGTCCGACGAGATCGCGAAAGCGTTCCTCACTCGCACCACCGCTGTGCAGCAACGGATAGTCCGGGCCAAGAAGACCCTCACCGCCGCGCGGGTGCCGTTCGAAGTTCCGGCGCGAGAGGAGTTTCCGGAACGACTCGGTGCAGTTCTCGGAGTCGTCTACCTGATCTTCAACGAAGGCTACGCTGCCAGTTCGGGTGAGGAATGGATCCGGAAGGATCTGGGCGACGAGGCCTTGCGGCTGGGCCGCGTCCTCGCCGAGCTTCTTCCCGGCGAACCCGAGGTGCACGGACTCGTCGCACTGATGGAACTCACCGCGTCGAGGTTCGCCGCCCGCACGACACCATCCGGTGAGCCGGTGTTGCTCGCCGACCAGGACCGCACCCGCTGGGATCGCGCCCAGATCAACCGCGGTCTCGCCGCACTCGCGAGAGCCGATGCGATAGGGCGCGGCCGGGGACCGTACGGCCTTCAAGCGGCGATAGCCGAATGCCATTCCCGCGCACCTACCTTCGAGGACACGGACTGGGATCGCATCGTCCTGCTCTACGACATTCTCGCTCGGGTGGCTCCCTCACCGGTCGTCGATCTCAACCGTGCGGCAGCGTTGTCCATGGCGCGCGGTCCGGCCGCCGCGCTCGAAGATATCGACCGGCTCGTCGCATCCGGCGCGCTGGCCGGGTACCACCTGCTGCCCAGCGTGCGGGGTGAACTGCTACGCCGCCTCGGCCGCGCGGTGGAGGCTCGCGGCGAATTGCTCGAGGCAGCACGTCTCACAGGCAACGAACGGGAACGCTCCGTGCTCCTCGCCAAGGCGGAAGAAGTCCGCGAGTCGTTCGGCCTGTGAGAGTTCAGCCCTGCAGATCGAGCGCCGCGAGCGTTTCGAGTTGCTCGACGTAGTGCTCGGCCGAGGTCGCGGCGATCGTCACCCCTGCCACGGTGGCACCCGCCTCGCCGATCCGTCTCAGCCGGTCCCTGGTGCGGGACGGGTCGCCCAGCGGGTCGACGGGCCGGCCGGTCCCCAGCACGACGTCGAACTCGGCCGGAAGTTCTGCGCGCGACAGCATTTCGGAGAGGGTGTCGAGGTCGAGTCCGAAGGGAACCCAGCCGTCGCCGAGTTCGACCGCGCGTCGCAACGACCGGGGTGTGCGGCCTCCGACCCATACGGGCACCTCGGTACGGAGACCGTGTGGATCCACCACCATGCCGGAGAACTCGAAGTGCGGTCCGGCGTAGGAAGGCCGCTCGCGTCCCCAGGCTGCGCGCACGGCGCGGAGCGCGTCGTCGGCGATCTCCCCGCGACCCGCGAACTGCGCACCGAGGAGAGCGAATTCCTCTGCGAGGCTGCCGACTCCCACACCCAGGACCAGGCGTCCGCCGCTGACCCGGTCGAGGGTCCCGTAGCGCTTCGCGATCTCGAGGGGGTGGTGGTACCCGAGCACGAGTACCTGTGTGACCAGCCGGATGCTCCGCGTCCGCGCCGCGAGGAATCCCAAGGTGGCCAGCGGGTCCCAGTACGTGGCACCGCGTTGCGCAGCAACATCTACCGGTACGGCGACGTGTTCGCTGCACGTCAGGTGGTCGAATCCGAGGCGATCGGCGGCTTCGGCGATCGCGACGAGGTCCTCGACGCCCGCGTCGGCCTCCCAGTCCCCGGCGACTCCGGGCACCCGGGTCACGATCGGGCTCGTGATACCGAGACGCAGAGTCATCGGAGGCGTCCGGCGGCCGCCATCCGCGGTCCGCGTCCTTCGATGCGGTCAGGTGTCATACCGGCCACGCTAACCGAACGCCACGTCCCGGCAACAGCGTGTCCCGGTCAACGGTTGCACCGCCCCGAACTCGCACAGCGGGGCAGGTCAAGGCTCGAACCGGTAGCCCCGACCGGACTCGGTGATCAGATGCCGCGGACGAGTGGGGTCCCTTTCGAGCTTGCGCCGCAGTTGCGTCAGATAGACACGCAGATAATGGTTTTGGCCGACATAAGAGGGCCCCCACAGTTCGGTGAGAAGCTCACGCTGCCCCACGAGCTTTCCGCGATTGCGCACCAGCATTTCGAGCATGCCCCATTCGGTGGGGGTCAGATGGATGTCGGCACCGTCTCGGACGACCTTCTTCGCCGCGAGATCGACGGTGAACGCATCGGTCACGACCACCGGTTCGGGCAGGTCGGGCAACGTCGCGGCGCGCCGGACAGCGGCGCGGATGCGGGCGAGGAACTCCTCCATTCCGAACGGCTTGGTGACATAGTCGTCGGCACCGGTATCGAGAGCGGCCACCTTGTCGGCGGCATCTGTCCGCGCCGAAAGCACGATGACGGGTGCGGTATTCCAGCCGCGAAGGCCCGCCAGCACTTCGATGCCGTCCAGATCCGGCAATCCCAGATCGAGGACGATCACGTCCGGATGATGCCGGGACGCCGCGAGCAGGGCGGTGCGTCCGTCGGTGGCGGTGATCACGTCGTATCCCCGTGCCGTCAGATTGATGCGCAAGGCACGCAGCAGTTGGGGCTCGTCGTCGACCACGAGGATGCGGGTCATCGCTGGTCCTCGTGTGGCGCGGCGAGTTCGACCATCATCGTGGTGCCGCCTCCCGGAGTGTCGGCCGCGGTGACGGTCCCACCCATCGCCTCGACGAGACCGCGGGCGACCGTCAGCCCCAGTCCCGCGCCGCCGGCCGCCCGCTGGTCGCCGGACCGCGGAAACGTGGAGAAGACGTCGTCGTGTTCGCTGTCGGCGAGCCCCGGCCCGCTGTCGGCGATCGTCACCGTCACCCGGTCGTTCCCGCAGGTGGCGCCGACGCGGATGGGGCCGGTCGGTGCGTAGCGCAACGCGTTGTCGAGGAGGTTCGCCAGGGCCCGTTCGAGCAGCGCGGAGTCTGCCTGCACCTGCGCGTCGTCCACGTCCACTTCGACGCGCTCACGTATCGAGCGGGCGGTGTCGGGGCCACTGCTCGTGAGGGTGACCAGTGCTCGATGGACCACCTCGTCCAGGTACACCGGCTCGGACGCGGGCACCACCACCCCGGCGGCGAGCCGGGAGGAGTCCAGCAGGTTCGTGACCAGGCGCGTGAGCTGGTCGGCCGACTCCTCGATGGTCGCGAGCAGTTCCGCGGTGTCGTCGGGTGAGAATGCAACATCGGTGCTGCGCAGACTCGACACCGCTGCCTTGACCGCCGCGAGCGGAGTGCGCAGGTCGTGGCTGACCGCGGACAGCAGCAGTCGGCGCAAGCGGTCGGTTTCGGTGAGTGTCGCCGCCTGCGCAGCTTCCGCGGCGAGTTCTTCCTGCCGCACCAGGCCGGCGGCTTGCGCCGTCACAGCGGTGAGGATCCTGCGGTCGCGTGCGCGTAGCCGTGGGCCGGACAGCAGCAGTGCGTACGGCTTGTCGTCGATGCGGCAGACGGTGTCGGCCTCGTCGATCGACAGCGGGGGCGCTGCTCCCGCGGATCCGAGCACGTCCCAGTCGTCCTCGTCGCCGCGTACGAAGCCGACCCCGTGCTGCGCGTAGGTTTCCCGGACCTTCTCGAGCAGCGTCGGCACACCGGCGCCACGCAGGACGGCACCGGCGAAGGATGCGAGGAGTTCTGCCTCCTGGGACGCGAGGCGTGCTTCCCGGGTGCGCGCGGCGGCCGCATCCACGAGTGCCGCCACCGCGACGGCGACAACGAGCAACACGCCGGTGGTGACGAAGTTCCCCGGATCCGCGAGAAGAAGACTGTGACGCGGGTCGGTGAAGAAGAAATTCAGCAGGAGACCGGACAGCAGCGCCGCGACGATCGCCGGGCCGATGCCGCCGAACAGCGCGACTGCCAGGACCACGACGAAGAACAGGATGTTCTGGTCGGTGAATCCGGTGACCCGGTCGACGACCACCATCAGGCCTGCGGCGGCGAGGGGGATGGACAGCGCCGCCACCCACGAGAGGAGCCGACGGTCGTGCCGGCCGGCCAGTGCCAGTCCCGGTGCCGACGAAATGTGCTCGTGGGTGACCATGTGCACGTCGATCTTTCCGGAATCCCGGACCACTGCGGCGCCGATGCCTTCGTCGAGAATGCGCGCCCACCTCGGCCGGCGGGAGGTCCCGAGTACCAGCTGGGTCGCGTTCACCTCGCGGGCGAAGTCGAGCAGGGCGCTCGGGACGTCGTCGCCGACGATGCTGTGCAGGCTCGCGTCGAGGCTCGCGGCGAGTTCACGAACCTGTCCCATCCGCGGTGCGGACACACCGGTCAGGCCGTCGCCCCGCACGACGTGCACGACCATCAGTGCGGCACTGGATTTCGCTGCGATGCGGCTGGCGCGGCGCACGAGGGTTTCGGATTCCGGACCACCGGTGACGGCCACGACGACCCGCTCGCGCGCCTCCCACGTGGCGGTGATCGCGTGTTCACCCCGGTACTTCGCCAGGGCGAGGTCGACCTGGTCGGCGAGCCACAACAGTGCCAGCTCCCGCAACGCGGTGAGGTTGCCTTCGCGGAAGTAGTTGTGCAGCGCGGCATCGACTTTCTCCGGCGCGTAGACATTTCCGTGTGCGAGCCGGCGCTGCAGTGCCTGTGGCGTGATGTCGACGAGTTCGATCTGGTCGGCTCGGCGGACGATGTCGTCCGGGACGGTCTCGCGCTGCACCACGCCGGTGATCTGCTCGACGACGTCGTTGAGGGACTCGAGATGCTGGATGTTGACGGTGGAGAGCACGTCGATTCCCGCGTCGAGCAGTTCCTCGACGTCCTTCCAGCGCTTGGTGTGCCGGCTACCGGGCACGTTGGTGTGGGCGAGTTCGTCGACGAGCGCGACGGCGGGCCGGCGCGCGAGCACGGCGTCGAGAGCGAGTTCTTCGAACTCGGTGTCGCGGTAGGTGATCTGCCGAGGTGGAACGATCTCGAGGCCCGCCAGTTTCTCGGCGGTGCACGCACGTCCGTGCGTGTCGACGATCGCTACCACCACGTCGCCACCGCGCGCGAGACGCCGTTGCGCTTCACCGAGCATCGCGTAGGTCTTGCCGGCACCGGGAGCCGCGCCGAGGTAGATCCGCAGCATTCCCCGGCGCGATACGGCGGGGAATGCTGCGTGGTCCGAACCTGTCATCTCGCCATCATCCACCCGAGGTGTCACCGGCACAGTCCGGGGCGGTGGAGCCCAGCGCGACGTTGAGACCGGGAACATCGACGCGCTCGGCGCCGAGGAACCCGAGTTGACGCCCCTCCGTGTGCTCGGCGACAAGGCGCCGGACGTCACCGTCGGGAACGCCGAGCGCGGCGGCGACCCGCGGTACCTGGATCGCGGCGTACGCGGGTGAGATGTGCGGGTCGAGGCCCGAACCCGAACCCGTGACCGCGTCGACCGGGACGTCCTCGGGAGCAACACCCTCGCGGAGGGCGATCGCGGCGCGTCGTTCCTCCACGAACCGCGCCAGCACCTCGCTGCTGGGTCCCTGGTTCGACGGCAGAGCCGCGGCCGGATCACCGGGAGCGTACGGATCGTCGTCCGCGACCGACCCGACGACGCGCAGGTGGAAGTAGGGATCGGGTTCCCCGGCAGCCACCTGCGGATCGACCCCGACGAGTTCGCTGCCGACAATGCACCCGGCCGAATCCGCCAGTGGTGATCCTTCCGCGGCGTGGGTGTCGATCCGGCTCACCGCCCACACCGCTGCCGGGTATGCGAAGCCGACGATGGCGGTGAGTGCGACCAGCACGATGGCACCCGCCTTCAGTTGCCGCACGAAGCCGAGCACGAAATTTCCTTGACTCATGACATTCACCCGATTCCCGGAACGAGACGCACGACGAGGTCGATCAGCCAGATGCCCACGAAGGGTGTCACTACGCCGCCGACGCCGTAGACCAGCAAGTTTCGCCCCAAGAGCGACGATGCGGCGGCGGGGCGGTACCGCACACCTTTGAGTGCGAGCGGGATGAGCGCGACGATGACGAGCGCGTTGAAGATCACCGCCGAGAGGATCGCGGACTGTGGCGTCGCGAGTCCCATGATGTTCAGCGCAGCCAACTGCGGATAGATGCCGCTGAACAGCGCCGGCAGGATGGCGAAGTACTTCGCGAGGTCGTTGGCCAGCGAGAACGTCGTCAGAGCGCCACGCGTGATGAGCAGTTGCTTGCCGATCTCGACGATGTCGATCAGTTTGGTGGGATCGGAGTCGAGGTCGACCATGTTCCCCGCTTCCTTGGCGGCGGAGGTGCCGGTGTTCATCGCCACCCCCACGTCGGCCTGGGCAAGCGCGGGAGCATCGTTGGTGCCGTCACCCGTCATCGCGACGAGGCGGCCCCCCTCCTGTTCGGAGCGAATCAGCGCGAGCTTGTCCTCCGGCGTCGCTTCGGCGAGGAAGTCGTCGACGCCCGCTTCTGCCGCAATGGATTTCGCCGTCAGCGGATTGTCGCCGGTGACCATCACGGTGCGGATACCCATCGCGCGGAGCTGTGCGAACCGCTGCGCCATACCGGGTTTGACCACGTCGGAGAGTTCGACGACACCCAGCACCGACGCGCTGGTGCCCGACACGCGCGCAACGACGAGGGGAGTTCCGCCCCTGCGGGCGATGTCCGTCACGAGATCGGTGACTGCGACAGGCACTGTCGTCCCGAACTGTGCGGTCCAGCGGCCGACCGCGTCGGCGGCGCCCTTGCGGATACGCACCGCCGTGCCGTCCGCCTCGGTGAGGTCGAGTCCGCTCATCCTGGTGTGCGCGCTGAACGGCACGAATTCCGCGTCGGCGCCGGCCCCGGTGGGTCCGGGATCGAGACGGTACTGCTCGGCGCACAGTTCGACGATGCTGCGTCCCTCCGGTGTTGTATCGGCAAGACTCGACAGTCGCGCGGCGCCGGCCACCTCGGCCTCCGTCACTCCGGGTGCGGGGTGCAGTGCGGTCGCGCGGCGGTTGCCGAAGGTGATCGTCCCGGTCTTGTCCAGGAGCAGGGTGTCGATGTCTCCCGCGGCCTCGACGGCGCGCCCGGACATCGCCAGCACGTTGCGCTGCACGAGACGGTCCATTCCAGCGATACCGATAGCCGACAGCAGCGCACCGATGGTGGTGGGGATCAGGCAGACCAGCAATGCGATCAATTCGACCGGGCCCTGCTCGGCACCGGCGTAGGCACTCATGGGACCGATGGCCACGACGGCGAACAGGAACACGATCGTCAGTGCCGCAAGGAGGATGTTGAGCGCGATCTCGTTCGGGGTCTTCCGCCGAGATGCACCTTCCACGAGCGCGATCACGCGGTCCACGAACGTGTGGCCCGCAGGAGCGGTGATCCCCACGACGATACGGTCGGACAACACGGTAGTGCCTCCGGTGACCGCGCAGCGATCCCCACCCGACTCGCGGATGACCGGCGCGGACTCGCCGGTGATCGCGGACTCGTCGACTGTCGCGATTCCTTCGATGACGTCGCCGTCACCGGGGATCGTTTCACCGGCCTCCACGACGACGAGATCTCCGACCTTCAATTCGGTAGCCGGTACGGTCTCTTCCGAGCCAGACGGCAGCAGGCGACGAGAGACGGTGTTCTGCTTCGCCTTCCGGAGGCTCGCCGCTTGGGCTTTGCCCCGCCCCTCGGCAACCGATTCGGCCAGGTTCGCGAACAACACCGTGAACCACAACCACAGTGCGATCAGCCAGGAGAAGACGGTGGGCTCCACGATCGCCGCACCGGTCGCGATCGCCGAACCGACCAGGACGACGAACATCACCGGGTTGCGTGCCATGTGCCGGGGATCGAGTTTGCGCACTGCACCCGGCACGGATTCGATCAGTTGCCGGGGCGAGAACAGACCGCCGGCGATGCGGGGGGCGGGCGCGGTTACGTCGTCCTCCCGAGGGCGTCGAAGTTCGATGGTCACCGAGACATCTCCAGGGTGTAAGTGGTGATGGAGCAGAATGAACGGAACGTCGAAGTCATTGCAGGGCCTCGGCAATCGGCCCCAGCGCCAGCGCGGGGAAGAACGTGAGTGCCGCGACGAGGACCACCGTGCCGGTGAGCAGACCCGCGAATGCGACGCCGGTGGTGGGAAGCGTTCCGGCGCCCGCGGGGATCCGGCGTTGCGCCGCGAACGACCCGGCCAGAGCGAACACGAACAGGATGGGGAGGAATCGCCCGAAGAGCATGCACATCCCGAGCGAGGCCTGGAACCAGTCACTGGTCACGGTGAGACCGCCGAAGGCGCTGCCGTTGTTGTTCGCTGCCGATGCGTAGGCGTACAACACTTCTCCGAACCCATGAATAGCCCCGGGTGTACCGGGTTCGCCGGAGTTACCCAGGAATCCGGTGGTGGACGACAGGATCACGGCGACGGCCGTGCCGGTCAGCACCAGTGCGGGCATCACCAGCACCGTCAGAGCGGCGAGGGTGATTTCGCGCCTGCGAAGTTTCTTGCCCAGGAACTCCGGCGTGCGGCCCACGAGCAGACCACCTACGAATACGGCGATCACGGCAAGCACCAGAATCCCGTAGAGGCCACTGCCCACCCCGCCGGGAGCGATCTCACCGAACAGCATGTTCAGCAGCATGGTGCCGCCGCCGAGGGGCGACATGCTGTCGTGTGCCGAATTCACTGCGCCGGTGCTGGTACCGGTCGTCGACACGGCGAACAGCACGGATCCGGGGATGCCGAACCGGACCTCTTTGCCTTCCATCGTTGCGCCGGCGGCCGTGGCAGCAGCCCCGCGAGTACCGGACTCGGCAGCGGAAGCCAACGCGAGCATCGTCCCGAACAACAGCGCCATCACTCCCAGGACCGTCAATCCCTGACGCCTGTTCCCGACCAGGGTGCCGAACGTGCGGGTGAGCGCCACCGGAATCAGCAGGATCGCGATGATCTGGACGATATTGCTGACCGGAGTAGGGTTTTCGAACGGATGGGCCGAGTTTGCCGCCAGCACGCCGCCGCCGTTGGTGCCCAGGAGTTTGATCGCTTCCTGCGATGCGACGGGCGCGAGGGCAGTGGTGAATCCGTTGCCGTCCACACCGACCGCGTCGAACCCGGAGCGATAGGACTGGATGACGCCCTGGGTGAGCAGGATCAAAGCGATGACGAACGCGAGCGGCATCAGAATGCGGAGTGTGCCCCGGGTGAGATCGACCCAGAAGTTTCCGATTTCGCCACCCCGTGCGGCTCGCACGATGCCACGGATGAGAGCGATCGCGACGGCCATGCCTACCGCGGCCGACACGAAGTTCTGCACGGCGAGCCCGACCGACTGGGTCACGTGGCTCATCGTGGTTTCCGGAACGTAGGACTGCCAGTTGGTGTTGGTGACGAACGAGATCGCAGTGTTGAACGCGACCGCGGGGCTGACGCCGGACAGTCCGTGATCGAGCGGCAGAAGACCCTGGACGCGCTGCAGCAGGTACAAGCCCAGAACGCTCGCCAGCGAGAACCCGAGCACGCTGCCCGCGTACCCGTACCAGGTCTGCTCGGCGCGCGGATCGATCCGGCCCAGCCGGTAGATCAGCGACTCCACCCTTCCGTCTCCCGAACGGAGATCGGGATCGGTGGTGTAGACCCGCGCCATGTAGTCACCGAGCGGAACGTATGCCAGTGCAAGAACAGCCACGACGAGGGCGAGTTGCAGCGCCGCGGCAATAGCAGGATTCATCGGACGGTCAGAACCTCTCGGGGTCGAGCAGCGCGGCGAGCAGATAGATCACCAGTGCCGCGGCGATCAGGACGAGCACGACGCTCGTCGCTCCGGCCCAGGTCATCGGTTCTCACCGTCCGACCGCAGAGCGCGCAGCACCAGCGCGCACGTAACGAATCCCGCGAGGATCAGCACCACATACGCGGTGTCTGCCATGTCGTCTTCCCTTGTCGTCGGCGCAGTGAGCGCCGGTCGGCGCCCGAAATGCCACGCTGGCACTCCTCCGGGCCGGCGACGTGGATCCATGCGGAATCCTGACGCCCCGAGGTACCGTTCCTAACGTTTTCCTTACGGCGCACAGCCCCGACGGTCGACTACTGGCTGGTGGGCACGCCGGCCACCCACGGAAGGGGACGAGCGTGTCCGAGGTAGAGGGAGGGCCACCGAAGAACTGGTTCGATCGGGGCGGCGAGGCGTACGCACGGTTCCGTCCCGAGTACCCCGCCGGCCTCGCGAGGTTCTTGGCGTCCCTTGCTCCGTCGTATGGGCTCGCGGTCGATGCCGGTTGCGGAAACGGCCAGCTGACAACACAGCTCGCCCCGTACTTCGATACGGTCGTCGGGTCGGACCCCAGCGTCGATCAACTTCGCAATGCTCGTGCGGCCGAAGGGGTTCGGTATGTCGTCGCCGCCGCCGAGAACATGCCGATCCTCGACCGGAGCACCGCGTTGATCACGGCAGCGCAGGCGGCACACTGGTTCGATCGGCGTGCGTTCTATTCCGAGGTGCGCCGGATCGCGGCCGATCAGGCGGTGCTCGCGCTCGTCAGTTACGGCGTGACGCAGTTCGGGCCGGACCTCGACGCGAGATTCCAGGACTTCTACCGGTTCGAGATCGGACCGTACTGGCCTCCGGAACGGCGACTCGTCGACAACGGATACGCCGATATCGAATTTCCGTTCACGGAGGTCCCGGCACCGCCGATGGAGATCCACCAAGAGTGGACCGTGGACGACACACTCGGCTATATCTCGACGTGGTCTGCCGTACGTGCCGTCGAAGCCGCCCAGCAGACGCCGATGCTCCACTCCTTCGCGGCGGACCTGCGCAGCCTCTGGGGTGAGCCGACCCGGAGACGGCGGATCACCTGGCCGGTGACCGTGCGACTCGGGGTGCTGTGATCACTGCGGAAGTGGTGCTTCACCCACCGGATCCGGCTTCGGCGCGACGATCTGGATGAGATTGCCGCAGGTGTCGTCGAAGACCGCGACGATTACCATGCCGATATCGGTCGGCGGCTGCGTGAAGACAACCCCTTGTGCGGTCAGCCGCGCAAACTCGGCGTCGACATCGTCGACTGTGAACTGCGCCAAGGGAATTCCGTCCTCCACCAGTGCATCCCGGTAGGGCTTCACGGCGGGGTGATGCGACGGCTCGAGCAGCAGTTCGGGACCGTCCGGAGCATCGGGTGAGACGACGGTGAGCCACCAGTCGTCACCGAGAGGAATCTCGTGGCGTTTCGTGAATCCCAGCACTTCGGTATAGAACTCGAGGGCTGCCCTCTGGTCGTCGACGTACACGCTCGTCATGTCGAGTCTCATGGTTCTCTTCCTTCGCCGATGGGCCATCGCCTGGTGATCTCGGTGAGTGGCTCCGAATTGAAGTAGTGGAACTTGGACCTGCCCCGTCGCTCGGTGACGACCAGCCCGGCCGACTCCAGAACGCCGAGGTGCTGCGAAATCGCCTGGCGTGTAAGGCCGAGCCCGTGCTCCATCGTGAGACGGGAACAGATTTCGAACAGTGTCTTGCCGTCGCTCGCCGCCAATTCGTCGAGAATGATGCGCCTCGTCTCGTCGTCGAGCGCACGATAGACGGTGACCACCTCCCCACTATAGGCAAGTCAGCGCTTGCCTATCAATACTTTCCGGCGCAGAATCCACGGTGGGACGACGACGCCCCCGAGCGAAAGGTCCGACATGCCTCGCACAGCCACTGCCGACAAGGTCGAGCGCGACGAACTTCTCGAGTTTCTCCGTCCACGCCACCGAGGGGTCCTCACGACGTTCCGTGCGGACGGGAGTCCCCAGATGTCGCCCGTCACCTGCGGCCTCGATGCCGAGGGGAACATCGTCGTCTCCACCTATCCGCAACGAGCCAAGTCCCACAATGTCCGGCGCGACCCCCGCGTGTCGGTGTGTGTGCTGTCGGACGACTGGGACGGACCGTATGTGCAGGTCGATGGACATGCCGAAGTCCTGGACATGCCCGACGCACTGGACGGACTGGTCGAGTACTACCGGGGTATCGCGGGGGAACACCCGGACTGGAACGAATACCGCGAGGCCATGGCCCGCCAGAACAAGTCGCTGATCCGCATCCGCATCGAGCGCTGGGGACCGGTAGCCACCGGAGGGTTTCCGCCGTCGTGACCTCTTCGAACCGTCCCGGACGCGGTCAGGGGGCTTCGGCAGCGTCCGGCTCACGCGTCGTCGACGCGGGGGCGAGCCACTGTGATCGCGTCCGGGGAACACCGCTCGCTCCGTCGTCTGCGGGACGCACGGCGAGCACCTGGTGGATGGTGAGCCTGCCGGGTTCCTCGAATCCGAGCGCGCTGGCCACGAGATACAGCAGCCATGTGCGCGCTCGTTCGGCACCGACGGAGGCGGCAGCATCGTCCCACGATTCCTGCAGGTGGCGCACCCATTCCCGGAGCGTGAGCGCATAGTGCTCGCGCAATGCCTCGCTGTCGCGCACTTCGAGACCGACCTGCTCGAACGCGTCCACGGTGCGGCTCAGCGGCAGGATCTCGCCATCGGGAAAGATGTAGTTCTGGATCAGGCCCGGCTTGTCGTTACCGCCGGGATCTCGGGTGCTGACCGCGGCGATGGCGTGGTTCAGCAGCCGACCCTGTGGCCGCAACAGTCCGTGCAGTGTGGCGGCGTAGGTGGGCAGCGCGGCATCCCCGACGTGCTCCGACATCCCGATACTCGAGATCGCGTCGAACGGCCCGTCGTCGACATCGCGGTAATCCTGGACACGGAACTCGAGCCGATCCGACAGGCCCGCCTCCGCTGCGGCTTTCCGTGCCCACGCCGCCTGTTCGCGGCTCAGCGTCACGCCGACCACGTCGACGCCGTAGTGGCGCGCAGCGTGGATCGCCATCGACCCCCACCCACAGCCCACATCGAGCAGTCGCATCCCCGGCCGTAAGCCGAGTTTGCGGCACACCAGGTCGAGCTTGGCGCGCTGCGCGGCGTCCAGACCGTCGGCCGTCTCGTCCCAGTACGCGCACGAATACACCATGCTCGGACCGAGAAAAATCCGGTAGAACGCGTTGCCGACGTCGTAATGGTGCGACACCGACGACGCGTCGCGGGCGCGACTGTGCTTGATGCCGCGCCGGCGAGGTACCTCGACCGCGGGCGGTCGCGGCCGCAGCCCGACGCCGCCGAGACGGGCCAACTCCCAGACACCGCCGAGTGCCCGGCGGGCGTCCCGGATATCGAACGCCCCGACCCGGTTCACAAGACCGGGCAGTGACAACAGCGCGTACACGTCGCCGTCGATCTCGAGGTCGCCGGCGATATACGCGCGCACCAGTCCCAGTTCGCCCGGCGACCACAACACTCTGCGGATCGCGCGGCGGTTGCGGAACACCACCGTCGCGGGCGAGTCCGGCCCACTTACGGAACCGTCCCAGCATCGAACCCGCACGGGCACTCGGATACCCAGGATCTTTTCGAATGCGTCTCGTACCCGGACGGCTGCGGACCGCGTGGTGTCGGCGTTCATCGCTCGACGGTAAACGACACGAGGTCGGGCGTCTCCCGATCCGGAAAGTCGGCGGAACGTGCTTACGGTTCGTGTGCCGCAGTTCCCAGTTGTCCTAGCCTGCTCACGATCCGTGCGATATCGACGGGAAGCCGAGCACCGCCGACGAGGCTGTCCACCGACGTGTCCGCGAGGAAAATCGGAGTCACGTCTCGGTCATAAAGCACGTCGACGACGTTGGCGAAACGCTGGGCAGGTTCCCTCCCGACGGTGCGAAGATCCGGCACACCGTCGATCACCCAATCGGAGTGGTGCGCCGCGAGCGCGAGATAGTCGACCGGGGCGGTGGTGGTTCCGCAGAGTTCGCCGAAATCGAACCAGAGAGAATGCCCCGTGGCCCGGCGGACATGCACAGGGTGGCCCGCCGGGGTGAGGATTCGCCGCTCGTCTGGGTGTGGTGAGCGGAGCCCGAGACGAGCACGTTGTTCGGCCGTTCCCGGCGAGACCCACCATCCGGCGGCGAACCCCGCCTCGTGCCGGGATGTGGTGCGGTAGTCGAGGGCACCGTCGATCTCGACTACCGCCAGGGAACTCTCGATCAATTCGATCGTGGGGAGGAAGTCGTCGTGGAACAGCGGGTTGGGAAGCAAGGACCGGGGCGCGTAATTCGAGGTCAGCACTACCCGGATGCGCCGGTCGAGAAGCGCGGGCATCAACCGGGCGATGAACTTTCCGTCCGCCGGGTCGTGAACGTGGAATTCGTCGAAGCACAGTAGGTCCACGTCGTGCAGCAGTTCGTCCAAGGCGGCCGAAAGGTTGCTGCGGTGTCGCCGGATGGCGAGGTGCAGATCGCGGAAGAACTCGTGGAAGTGGATGCGCTTCTTCCGGTCGGTCGGTACTGCGGCGAAATAGGTTGCCATCAGCCAACTCTTGCCCCTGCCCACGGGACCCCAGAGATACACGTTCCGGTCGGAGTCCGCGAGGACGTCGGCCGCACGCTGTTGTGCGGCGTCGAGAGCGAAGCCCAATTCTTGTGCAGTCGTGTCGAACACCGACATGGTCACCCCGAGCGCACGACGAGGCGGCGGTGTTCCGAATCTCCTGCGCACGGTCGAACCCTAACGCCCGCGGGCGACGGCGAGACCGAGATTTCACTCACGCTCGCCCCGGGTGGCCCACGGGAACGAGTCGGGTTATCGTCCGTCCGCGGCCGTGAGCAACCGGGCGGTGAGTTCGTCGACGCGCGCGGCGATGTCGTCGCGGACCAGACGCATACGCTCGATCCCGTCGATACCGCGCTCCGACGGTTCGTCGGTGTTCCAGTTCTCCACGACGACGGTGGCGGGCGCATCGACGCGGGCTTCACTGCCCAGAGTGACGACCAGGTCCACCTCGCTCAGGAGATGCGGATCGATCGGCTTGGGATATTCGCCGTCGGTCGGTGCGCCGACCTCGTCGAGTACCTGCACCGACAAGGCGTTGAGGGACGATCCGGGCGCTGTGCCGGCCGAATGGACGGTCACGCGGTCGCCGGCGAACTTGCGCATGAGCGCTGCGGCCATCTGGGACTTTCCGCCGTTCTTGACACACACGAACAGCACCGAAGCAGTGGACAAGATGGTAGGTCCTTTCGGGCGATGCCCATTTGCGCGTTGTATCGATGAACGTCAATATAGACATATGTCGAATCAGTTGTCGAGCGTGGTCGCGCCTTGCTGCCCGCCGATCGGACGTGAGCCGTTGTCCTCCGAGCGAGCCGCCGACCTGGGCCGGATGTTCAGAGCGCTCGGTGATCCGGTGCGCTTGCGAATGCTCAGCATGGTCGCGAGCCACGAGGGTGGCGAGGCATGCGTGTGCGACATCAGTCCCGCTTTCGACCTGGCGCAGCCCACCATTTCCCACCACCTCAAGGTGTTGCGCGAAGCCGGGTTGCTGGACTGTGAGCGTCGCGGCACCTGGGTGTACTACCGAGTGGTCCCCGCCGCTCTCGAAGAACTGTCCGCAGTGCTGGCGATCGAATCCGGAGCGCTGCCCGCCTCGTCCTGCTCGCCGAACGACCCACTCCAGGAGACACTCTCGTGACCGCCACCACCGGACGTCCGCCGGTCGTCGGCAAGATGTCGACCCTCGACCGGTTCCTGCCCGTCTGGATCGGCATCGCCATGGTCGCCGGTCTCCTGCTGGGCCGCATGATCCCCGGACTCGGGGACGCATTGAGCGTCATCGAGATCGACGGCATCTCCTTGCCGATCGCACTGGGTCTGCTGATCATGATGTATCCGGTGCTGGCGAAGGTCCGCTACGACCGCCTCGACACGGTCATCGGCGACCGCACCTTGCTGATCTCGTCGCTGGTGCTCAACTGGGTGCTCGGCCCCGCCCTGATGTTCGCGCTTGCGTGGTTGCTGCTCCCGGACCTGCCGGAGTACCGCACGGGCTTGATCATCGTCGGACTGGCACGGTGCATCGCGATGGTGATCATCTGGAACGACCTCGCGTGTGGTGATCGCGAGGCTGCTGCCGTGCTGGTCGCGATCAATTCCGTCTTCCAGGTCGTCATGTTCGCCGTGCTCGGCTGGTTCTACCTCTCGGTGCTGCCCGGCTGGCTCGGGCTCGAGCAGACCACGCTCGATGTGTCGCCGTGGCAGATTGCCGGATCGGTATTGATCTTCCTCGGCATCCCCCTGGTCGCCGGTTTCCTGACGCGGCACTTCGGCGAGAAGGCCAAGGGCCGGGAGTGGTACGAGACCCGATTCATTCCGAAGATCGGCCCGTGGGCGCTGTACGGTTTGCTGTTCACGATCGTCATTCTCTTTGCGCTCCAAGGCGACCGGATCACGTCGCAGCCCTGGGATGTCGCGCGGATCGCATTGCCGTTGCTGGCGTACTTCGCTCTCATGTGGGGCGGTGGTTACCTGTTCGGTGCCGCCGTGGGCCTCGGGTACGAGCGGACGACGACGCTCGCATTCACCGCCGCCGGTAACAACTTCGAGCTGGCGATTGCTGTGGCGATCGCGACGTTCGGCGTCACGTCGGGACAGGCACTGGCCGGAGTGGTTGGCCCGTTGATCGAGGTGCCGGTACTCGTTGCGCTCGTGTACGTCTCGCTCGCGCTGCGAAAGCGATTCGTCCGAGTCCCCGCCTCCACCGCATCCTGAATCACGCCGGACACCGGCAGCCCCCGTCCTCCCGGACACACACCCGGGAGGACGACCGGGGTTCGGGCGTCAGCAGCACGAAGTCGGCTGCTCCGCGGCGGCGCCGATGCCGGCGACGGGTTCGGTAGCGGCAGACGAGGCGGCCGAGCCACAACACGCTGCCGCACCGGAGTTTTCGTCCGCGAGCAGCGTGGGGCTGGTACCGAAGGTCTCGCTGTCGGCGAGCACGGTGTAGACCTCCCACTTCTCGCCGTCCGGGGCGGTGGCCCACACCTTGTCCTGCGTCGCGAAGCAGCACGTGGTGCCGATCTCCTCTTCGGTGAACAGTCCGGCATCGGTGAGCCGGGCGATCTCCTCGTGCACCTTCTCGCTGGATTCGACCTCGACGCCCAGGTGATTGAGCGAACCGCCCTTGCCGGGATTCTCGAGGAGCACCAACTTGAGCGGCGGTTCCGACAGGGCGAAGTTCGCATACCCGGGTCGGAGCTTGTTCGGCTCGGCACCGAACAACTTCGAGTAGAAAGCAACGGCCTCGGACAGGTCGTCGACGTTGAGTGCGAGCTGAGCGCGGGACATGGGAACCTCCACGTGTGAGACATACATCGAATTAGCGGCTTCCAGTGTGGTCCACCTTTTTGACATATGTCAAGGAGGTCGGCAGAATAGTTCCCATGCCCAAGGCACTGCCCGTCGTCGACATCACCACACCGATTTGCTGCGAACCGGTGTCCGCTGCCCCGATGAGCGGCAACGCTGCACTCGAAGTGGCGCTCCGCCTCAAAGCGCTGGCGGATCCGACCCGCATCCAGCTGATGTCGATCCTGCTCACCGACCCCGCCGGCGAAGTGTGCACATGCGACCTCGCCACGGCCGTCGACCTGGCGGAATCCACCGTCAGTCACCATCTCGGGCAGCTGCGGAAAGCCGGAATGGTGGAATCCACCCGCAACGGAATGAACGTCTACCACCGTGTACGAACGGACGCACTCGAAGCGCTGCGCGTCGTACTGGACCCGAACTGCTGCACCTGACACGGTGAACAGTGCCGGGCTCAGATGATGGCACCCTCGAAGAGGACGCTGTACAGGCCCAGTGCGATAAAGGTGATGACGTAGAGCGGCCCCCGGATGGGGTCTCCCTGGCTCGCACCCTCCTGAAGCCACGTGATGATCTCGACCGATCCCATGTTCCGCTCCTGACGTGGTAGTGACAGCCTTCACCGAACGAATCGGGGCCGAACGCGGCGTTGTTACAAGCGCATTCGCTTCCTTTCGTATACCGGCCAGCTGTCGGGATGCACGCGCAGGGTGCCGGCACGCCGGAAGACCGGCGTCGACGTCGATCTGGTCGTGCGGGATTCACTGCGGAAGCCGTGACCACGGTGTGTACTGGACTCGACGGAATGCCGAGCAAGCGGACCACCTCCGCACACGCTGAAGGCGCAGACCTACGGCAAGGATCCACAACGTGACAAGTATCCCCGGGCTTCGCGAAACACACTGCTGCACATCGGTTCCGATCCATCCGCCTCGTCCTCGGCGGCGGCCGTGAAGATCGGCGTGGTGGGGGTCGGCGCGGTCGGATCGGCTACCACCCTTGCACTGCTGGGCAGGGGGACCGCCAGGAAAATCGTGCTGGTGGACAAGAACGTGAAGCGGGCACAGGCAGTGGCGCTCGACATGCGCTACGGAACGCCGCTGGTTCCGCCGGTGGACGTGCGCGCCGGGGAGCGAGACGACCTCGACGGCGCGGATCTGTTGATCGTCACAGCGGGCGAGAACGAAGCCGCAGGCGGCGCGACCGACCGGAGCGACCCGGCGGGCCGACTGCGGTTGCTCGAACACAATGCCGGGGTATATCGGGAGTTGATCCCCGGACTCGTCGCGGCAGCACCGGACGCCACGATCATGGTGGTCACCGACCCGCCGGACCCCTTGGCGGACCTGACCCGTGTGCTGGCCGGGCACGACCGGGTGTTCTCCACCGGCACCGTGCTCGACAGTCTGCGCTTCCGGGTCCACCTCGGCGATCATCTCGGAGTCAGTCCCAGCGATATCCAGGCTTTCGTGATCGGCGAACACGGCACCAGCGAGGTGCTGCTCTGGTCGTCGGCCACCGCTGCGGGCGTGCCGGTACTCGACCTGCTGGCCGAGCAGGGTCAGCAGATCCGCGACCGGGTGGAGGCAGAAATCCGCTATGCCAACATCAACATCATCGAAGGGATCGGCGCGAGCCAGTACGGTATCGGCGCGGTGAGCGCACGACTGGCCGAAGCGGTTCTGCGCGACGAGCGGGCCGTCTTCACCGTCGCCGGATACCACCCGGAGTACCGAGTCACGATGTCGTTGCTTTCGGTGCTCGGCCGCGCCGGAGTAAGCCAGATGCATCAGCCCCCGATGACGGAACAGGAACGTGCCGCACTCGAAGCCAGCGCACACACCCTGCAACGCGCGGTCGAGACGATCCTCTGATTGTCGTCGGGTCGCGCACCGTGCGCGAGATCGTGCCGGCCCTCGATATTCGTGTCGGATCGACGGCTACTCCCGGAGTGGCGTGCAGCGCAATCGTGTTCAATCGGAGTGCGGGCGGCAGCTCGAGTCAGAATGCACTGTGCAACGGCGTGGTTGGAGTTGTAGCGTCGCACGGCGGGAGAGTGGGGATGGAGGGATCGGTGGATTCGGCCGAGGCCGCAGTTGCCCACGTACGTGCGTCGGCTGCGGGGGAGAGCATCGGCGGGTCGATGCGGGTGACGATGCATTTTCATCCGGATGCTCCGTACCGTGGGCTGTCGACGCTGTCCGCAATTGCCCGTCGTGGCGCCTATCTCTCGCAGTTCGAGACGAATACGGGCAATGGTGGACTCACGGCATTCGAAGGCGGTGATCGGTGGCGGTGGGAAAGCCGGATGTTCGGCGGTGTCTACGACTTCCGCCCGGCGTCGGATCGTCCCAAGTACGGCTCCCTCGACCGTCATTGCGATGGTTACGGTGGTTCGCCGCGGTTCGGGTCGTCGTACTTCGTGCTGGCTGAGCACACTCTCGAGCGCACCACGTTCTGCTTTCCCGACAGCGTGCACGAACCACAGTTGTTCGGGACCGCGGAGACATCGAGTCATCTGCTGCAGGCCGCGGCGGTTGCCGAGTTCGACGATCCGCTCGACCACTACATCGAGGCCCATGTGCACGGACCCATCAACATCGAATGTGACGTCGAGGCACTCGTTCTGGACCCGAGCTACCGAGGCACTCGGTTCGAGGACATCGCAAGGACGGTGCCCTGTGCTGTTGTGTGGCACGACGGTTACAGACTCGCGATAGAACAAGCCGAGGCTCATCCGGAGTACCGAGGGAATGCGGTGGTCCAGGTGGCTCGCTCGGTCGCCCGGCACGGGTGGATCACACCGTATTCACTCGGACCAGCTCGGGTGGGGAACGTCGACCCACAGGATCTGAAGAAAGTGTGGCACTACGTCGCCCGGTACGGCCGGAGAGCATCTGCGTGGTGACGGGCCGGTGCGCCTATGTGGAAGTCGCTGACCGGATTGTGATTCGTCCGCCCGAGTACACCCCTGCGGCATTACCCTCGCGTCATGATCACGTGCGTTGTGGAGTACACGATCGACCCGGTGAAAATCGACGACTTCGAGAGGTTCGCTCGCGCATGGATCGCGCTCGTCGACAAACACGGCGGTACCCACCACGGATACTTCCTTCCCGGTGAGGGTGCCAGCGACCGTGCGCTGGCTCTCTTCTCGTTCGAGTCCCTCGCCGCGTACGAGCGGTACCGCGCGTTGTTCGATTCCGACGACGAGTTCCGCGCGGCCAACGCGATTCGGGACCGGAGCGGCTGCGTGCTCCGCTACGAGCGCACCTTCATGCGGCCGATCTTCGACGGCAGGCTCCCCTGAACCTCTGTGCGTACGGCGTGCCGGAGCGTGTCTGTCCCGATCGGCGATGGAAGGTTCACTGCGCGCGATCTTCCGATTGACCGTCTGCAAACACGGATCGGGAGACGCACCGAGCGTCGCCTACCGCTGTCCGTTCGCGGAAACTGCCGAGTCTTGGATCCCCATCGGGCTGTCCGATCCCGACGGCGCGATCGACGGTCAGGGCAGTGACCTCGATGTTGCGATGCGCCGGGCTGTGGTCAACGCTCTGGATTTCCTCGAACACCATCAGGGTTTGGACCGCCCGACCGCGTATGCATATCTCTCGGCAGCGGCCGACTTCACGGTGTCGCGGGTGGTCGACCGGACCGTTGCCGTTCACGGGCAGATCTACAAGGAGCATTTCAGCTGATCGTGTACCCGCGTCGGCGACACTGCCCGGCGTGCAGAACTCACGGCAACAGCGGTCATTCGACGCTTTCGGGCCTGACGAAGGAAATGCAGCCAGGCTACGGTCGTTCCTCTGACCTACCGACCTCGGCCGCCAATCGCCCAAACGCCCCGATCCCCGCGGAACGACTCCCTGCCGGCCACGCCAGCACCGTGGTGATCGAGACAGCGTCGGTGACAGGGATCGCCACATGCTGCGGCCACTGCCACGCACGACTGGAGGCGGGAATCACCAGGAGTGCCTTGCCCAATGCCACGAGTTGGGCGATGGCCGATTGAGTACGCACCTCCGGACCAGGACCATCCGGGTAGCTGCCATCAAGTTTCGGCCACCGGGCCAACGGCAGACCGGGGATGTCTCGAATCTCGGCAAGCGTGACCTGCGTCCGCGCCGCGAGAAAGTGACCCGCGGGAACAATGGCCACCTGCCCCTCGACAAGCAGTTCTTCGGTGTCGAAGCCGTCGAGATCATCGACCGGCCGGTGCATGATCGCCACATCGGCCCGGCCCCCGCGCAGCAGCGCCGCCTGCTCCCCGACCTCACACAGCAGTACCTCGACATCCGGAACGTCACTGCGCTGGGCGGCCTCCCCGAGCAACCGTTGCAGTACCTCGAGGGACGCACCGGCTTTCGTTGCAAGCACCAGTGGTCCCCGAGGGCTTCCGGCTCGCCGGGTCCGATGAGCCGCAGCCTCAACCGCGTCGATCACCGTGTGCGCCTCGCTCACCAGGACCCGTCCGGCGTCGGTGAGCTCGACGCCACGACGGTTGCGCTCGAACAACTTCACGCCGAGCCTCGACTCGAGCTGCTGGATCGCACGGGACAGCGGCGGTTGCGTGATGCCGAGCAGGTCTGCCGCCCTACCGAAGTGCAACTCGTCGGCAACGGCGAGGAAATAGCGGAAGTCACGCGTCTCCAGATCGGACACATCCACCACGCTACCTCGATACTCACCGGGTATCACAGAAGAGGTGATCGGTCTTGGACGCCGCGAGTCCACGCGGCGAAGATCGAAGAGTGAACACCACCAAGACAGCGCTGGTCACCGGCGCGAACAAGGGAATCGGCTATGCGATCGCTTGCGGACTCGGCGGACGAGGGTTCCGCGTCGCACTCGGGGCCCGTGACGACGCCCGCCGCACCGAGGCCGTGGCTCGCCTCCGCAGCGAGGGAATCGACGTCTTCGGCGTCGCTCTCGACGTGACGTCGGACGACAGCGTGGCGGCAGCGGCGGCCACCGTCGCGCGCGAGGCAGGCAGGCTCGATGTGCTGATCAACAACGCCGGCGTCGGAGGCCGAACCGATGACGGCGCGCAGGACCCGACAACGATGGACCTCGATGTCCTGCAGCAGGTCCTGGACACCAATGTGTTCGGCGTCATCCGGATCACCAATGCTGTTCTCCCACTGCTGCGGCAATCCGACTCACCGCGCATCGTCAACGTGTCCAGCAACATGGGGTCCCTCGCGCTGCAAACGGGACCTCAGATGGCCGCCTATGCGCCGTCGAAAACCATGCTCAACAGCATCACCGCCCAGTACGCCCGAGCACTGTCGAACACGAGCATCCTCGTCAACGCGTGCTGTCCCGGCTACGTCGCCACCGACTTCACCGGCCACAACTCGGCCCGATCTCCAGAGCAAGGTGCCGCCATCGCCGTCGCACTCGCCACCCTCCCCGACGACGGACCCCGCGGCGGATTCTTCGACGACGCCGGCACCATTCCCTGGTGAGCGCGCGGTTCCCGGTGTCACGAAGCACCGCGATCGACGGGCTGAACAGTGGCCCGACGGTGTACCAGGTGATCGCCGACAGCTCGAATCAATGTAACCGTAGCGCCGCTCCCGCCTGCACTGACGGATTGACAGATGACAGAGTTGGTGACGATGCTCGTCACTGTCGGTGCACTCTTCAGCTGACCTTTACAACCGGTCGCACCCACGAAAGCCAGGGAGGTGCTCCGCGAATGCCCACTGTTACCTCTCCGCTGTCGATGCTGTCCGGCGTCATGGGAATTCGAGCGGTGGCCACCGCACTGGTCCTTGCTGTTGCCCTGGCCGGCTGCTCGAGCACGGACACCGGAGCCGGCCCGGGTCAACTCGACCCGACCACCAGCCCACCTGCACCAAGCGAACAGTCACAGATCTACTCTGCCGCCCTGCACCACTTGATCCTCGTGGACAATCCGTTCGCGACAGCACCGACCCCGGTCGGGTATGTCTACCTCGTCGACGGTCCCGCATCACGCAGCTCGGAAATGTTGATCGTCGCTGACGGACTGCAGTTCGATGCCGATCTGAAAAACGAAATCACAGCCCAGGCCGTCGATCTGCCACCCGTCGAGTTCGTCGCAGAACCTCAGCTTCGGGCCAGGTCCGCACGACTGGGCCTGACCGGGGTCGACAACGACGGCGTCATTGTCGGACTGGCGCCCGTCGAGCGACAGGACGACGGAACGGTCCACGTCGGTGCCGGACTGTGGTGCGGCATCGACTGCGGACTGGGCCTCACCTACGTCCTCGATCACGCAGACGGACAATGGGCAGTGACAGGAACGACTGGACCAGTCTCAATTTCGTGACGGGATGAGTCTGCAGAAGCGGCATCTGGGACCGGTGAAGGTGCTTGGTCCGGCGAAGCGTTGTCAATCCAGGGAAATCGAGTTGTCAGTCTTCGCCGTATCTCAACAGCGAAATCAGCCGCGCGCCATATCCACGAACCGCGACAGGTGCAGCTGGTGAGCCACGGTGATCGTCGCCGTCGGACCGTTACGGTGTTTACCGACGATCAGGTCGGCTTCACCACCGCGCGGGTCGTCGCGCTCGAATGCGTCGGGGCGATGCAACAGGATCACCATGTCGGCGTCCTGCTCGAGCGATCCCGACTCGCGGAGGTCGGAGACCATCGGCTTCTTGTCGGTGCGCTGTTCGGGACCACGGTTGAGCTGACAGATCGCGATGACCGGAACTTCGAGTTCCTTCGCGAGAAGCTTGAGGCTACGCGAGAATTCGGAGACTTCCTGCTGGCGCGACTCGACCTTCTTACCGGAGGTCATCAGCTGCAGATAGTCGACGACGATGAGACGGATGTCGTGTTTCTGCTTGAGCCGCCGTGCTTTCGCGCGGATCTCCATCATCGTCAGGTTCGGTGAATCGTCGATGTAGAGCGGCGCTTCGCTGATCTCGCTCATGCGCCGCGCGAGGCGGGTCCAGTCGTCGTCGGTCATGCGACCCGAACGCATGTCGCCGAGCTTGATCTTCGCCTCCGCGGAGAGCAAGCGCATGACGATCTCCGTCTTTCCCATCTCCAGGGAGAAGATGACGGACGCCATACCGTGCTTGATCGAGCACGACCGCATGAAGTCCATGCCGAGAGTCGAATTGTGCGTGGGCACCATCGCACGACCCGCGAGGTACATGTGGTCACCGTCGACCTCCACGCAGCGGACGGGCACCGACGCGACCGGGCGAACGGCCACGATGTGCCGTTCGCGAGCCACGGCGGTGCGGCATTCCTTGTGGCGCACTGCCTTGCTCGGAAGGACGAAGACGTCGTCGTCGGCGGTGAACGACACCACTCCGTCGTCGACGGTGCACGCGTAGCCCAAGCCCGCAACGAGTTCGGCGAGGTCGTGGGCGAGGTGCTCGCGCCCGGTGGAGAAGCGGATGGTGCCGTCGTCGTCGATGCGACCGCCGGCGTCGAGAAGACCGGCGAGCAGGTCGCGGCGCTGCACGATCGAGCCGCGCTGGTATTCGACGGGAATGTGCGCCCCGAGCGACATCAATTCTTCGGTGAACCCGCCTTCACCTTCCACCCGCATGTGTACCTCTGCGTCGGAGGGCGGCCCGCCGAGCCACGCACCGAGGGTGAACGGTGCGACCGGTAGGTCTGCCGCGGGGAGGGCCAAGGGATCGGTGTGGGGGACCGCGTGACCGGCGTCGACGGTGGCGGCGAGTTCGCCGGTGGTGCGCACCACCCCGTCGGCGGTGCGCCACTGGTGCTGTTCGTCGGCGACGAGCACCGTGCCGTCGGAGAACACGACATCGAAACAGGGCCGGTCGCGCATGATCTCGGTGGCCGCGAGCACGCGGGTGGGCTTTCCGTCGGGAGCGAGCAGTTCGTCGCCGACGCGGACCTCACCCATGGTGGTCCATCCGGTGGGTGTGGGGAGCGGGGTGTCGAGGGCGAGAGCCTTGCCGACGCCGGGACGGGCGGCGACGATGATCATCTGTCCCGGATGCAGTCCGTTGGTGAGTTCGTCGAGTTCGGCGAACCCCGTAGGCACGCCGACCGAGATGCCGCCGCGGCTGGCGATGGAGTCGATCTCGTCCATCGTCGGCTGCAGCAGTTCTTCGAGGGCCACGAAGTCTTCGGTGGTGCGCCGCTCGGACACATCGAAGATCTCGGCCTGCGCACGGTCGACGACTTCTGCGACGTCCTGACCGTCCGAGCCGGCATATCCGTATTGGACGATGCGCGTGCCCGCTTCGACGAGCCGTCGCAGGATGGCCTTCTCCGCAACGATCTCGGCGTAGAAGCCGGCGTTCGCGGCAGTAGGCACCGTCTGGGTCAGGGTGACGAGGTACGCGGGGCCGCCGATGCGCTTGAGCTCGCCTCGGCGGTCGAGTTCGGCCGACACGGTGACGGGGTCGGCGGGTTCGCCGCGGCTGTAGAGGTCGAGGATCGAGTCGTAGATGGCTTGGTGAGCGGGGCGATAGAAATCGCCGGGGCGCAGCACTTCGAGAACGTCGGCAATGGCGTCCTTGCTCAGCAGCATGCCGCCGATGACGGACTGCTCGGCAACCATGTCCTGCGGGGGCTGGCGACCGAAGTCACCACCTGAGTCTTCGTCAGGGGGCCCCGGATAGTCGGAATGGCCACGATCGTCCACAACAGCCAACGTGATGCCGCCTTCCGTCCAAATACCGTCGCCCGGTGGTTCGCCGGCCGTTGACCCGTACCGACTCCCGGTGGGCGCCACCGGGAAACACTCCACGTTCTACTCGTCCCCACCGACACCGCAGTGGGTTGCAGCTCCCCACGAGGGAGAGTTGCGCGCTCGACGTTAGGGACGATTTCGAGGGCGACCAAATCGGGTTGTGCACACAGTTGGGGATAGATTGTGGAATCAGGTGGACAGGGTTGTGCACCTGATGTGGATAACCTGGGGAGAACGCATCTCACATTTGATAACGATGCAGGTTAACTAGGGAAAATGGCTGTTCAGCCCTGTGGAAGAAGGAATTTTCGGCGTGTCGCGATAACAATGCCGCCCGGGCGTGTTCATCTGTTCGTTCCCGAAACGATATGACCCGAGTCACACCGGTGCGTTTACCCACACCCGCCATCCACAGGTTGTGCACAGATGCCGAGGAGCCCCGCGCAACCATCGCGCGGGGCTCCTCGAACCGGAAATCAGGCGCTCACGACGTCCAGCGTGAACTTCGCGACGACGTCCGGGTGCAGCTTCACGACGACCTGGTGCTTGCCGGTCGCCTTGATGTGAGCCTTGGGCAGCTCGACGAGGCGCTTGTCGACAACCGGGCCACCGGCAGCCTTGATGGCACCGGCAACGTCGGCCGCGGTAACCGAGCCGAACAGCTTGCCCGAGTCACCGGCGGTCTTGACGTTGAGCGAGACGCTCTCGAGACCCTCGATAGCGGTCTTGAGCTCCTTGGCGTGCTCCAGGCCGCGCACAGCGCGCGCTTCCTGTGCACGGCGGATGCCCTCGACCTGCTTCTCGGCGCCACGGGTGGCGACGATCGCCAGGCCGCGGGGCAGCAGGTAGTTGCGGCCGTAGCCGTCCTTGACCTCAACGGTGTCGCCAGGCGCACCGAGGTTGTCCACGTCAGCGGTGAGGATGAGCTTCATCGTGTTCCCTCCCTTTCCTAGCGAGCCGTCGAGACGTAAGGCAGCAAAGCGACCTCACGGGAGTTCTTGACAGCAACAGCGATATCGCGCTGGTGCTGCACGCAGTTGCCGGTGACGCGGCGAGCGCGGATCTTTCCGCGATCGCTGACGTACTTACGCAGCAGCGTTGTGTCCTTGTAATCGATCTGCGTGTTCTTTTCCTTGCAGAAAGCGCAGACCTTCTTCTTCAAAACCTTCTCGCGCGCGGGCGACTTAGGCATGGTCTTTCTCCGTACTTCTGGATGTTCCGATCGAAGGTCGGATCAGAACGGGGGCTCGTCGTCCCCGGAACCGCCGAACGAGCCGGCCTGCGGGGCATTGCCCCACGGGTCGTCGCCGCCGACGTTCGCGTTGGAACTAGGGCGTCCACCGCCCGATCCGCCGGAAGAACCACCGAAGCCGCCTCCGCCGCCGCCACCACGACCGGCCTTGCTGACCTTGGCGGTGGCATAGCGGAGCGAAGGGCCGATCTCGTCGACCTCGAGCTCCACGACAGTGCGCTTTTCGCCTTCACGCGTTTCGTAGCTGCGCTGCTTGAGCCGGCCCTGCACGATGACGCGCGAGCCCCGGGTCAAGCTTTCGGCTACGTTCTCCGCTGCCTCGCGCCAGATATTGCAGCGCATGAACAGAGCGTCGCCGTCTTTCCATTCGTTGGACTGACGGTCGAAGATGCGGGGAGTGGACGCGACCGTGAAGTTCGCGACCGCGGCACCCGCCGGGGTGAAACGCAGTTCGGGATCGGCGGTCAGATTGCCGACCACGGTGATGACGGTATCGCCTGCCATGTGGTTCCTCCTGCTGTGTGTGGAGACCTGATGCGCCAGAGCCTACGGCCAGGCGCCGACAGGCTCACTTGCCGTGGCGCAGAACCTTGGTGCGAAGCACCGACTCGTTCAGACCGAGCTGGCGATCCAGCTCTGCAACCGTGGCGGGCGTCGCGCTGATGTCGATAACCGCGTAGATGCCTTCGCTCTGCTTCGCGATCTCGAATGCGAGACGACGCTTACCCCACACGTCGACCTTGTCGACCTTGCCGCCTTCTTGGCGAACAACATTGAGGAACGTATCCAGCGAGGGAGCAACAGTGCGCTCATCCAGGCTGGGGTCCAGGATGATCATCAATTCGTAATGACGCATAAGACCTCATCACCTCCTATGGACTGTGAACGGTCACGGACGATCCGTGACAGGAGGGTCGTTGCGTCAGCAACCCAAGAAGGGTACATGAGCCATCCCTGACCAGGGAAATCGACCTCCGTCCCGGGCAGCGGATTTGACCTAGGGTGAGGACATGCGCACGAGTCCCAGGACGATCTCGCTCGTCGCCGTCCTGACCTGCGCGATCGCGCTCTGGCTCGGATACCTCAACAAAGCCCGCTGCGCGGGTGCACCGTTCGACGAACTCGGTCGCACGATCCGCTTCGAGGACATCAAGGACGCGCACGTCTGTTATTCCGACATCCAGCAGTTGTGGCTCGGACGTGGCATCAATCTCCACCGGTTCCCCTTCGTCGACGGCAGCATCGACGCGGCCGGGAATCTCGTCGGAAGCACCGTCGAATATCCCGTGCTCAGCGGTCTGCTGATGTGGCTGGGCGCGATCGGCGTCCATACCGACGCCGACTTCCTGCTGCGGTCCGCACTGCTCCTCGCGCCGTTCGGACTCCTCACGGCGTGGCTGCTCGCGCGCCTCGCCGGATGGGCAGCGCTGGCGTGGTCGGCGACACCTCCACTGGTGCTCTACGCGTTCCTCAACTGGGATCTCCCGGTCGTCGCGATCACCGTCCTGGCGATCGCGGTGGTCGGCGTCGAACGCTGGTCGTTGCGCACGCGCGGCGTTCTTGCGGCCGCGCTTCTCGCGGTCGGGTTCTGCCTGAAGATCTATCCGGGCATCTTCGTCCTGCCGCTGATGATCTACGTGTTCACGGGCGGTCGTGCGGCCGGCACGGTGCGTGACGTGCGGGGCGCGCTTGCGGTCGCCGGCGCCGCGGTGGCGACGACTGTCGCGATCAACCTTCCGTTCGCCGTCCTCGGGTACGAAGGCTGGCGTGCGTCGTTCACGTTCCAGCAGAACCGCGCCGCCGACGGGACGAGCAACTCGGTCTGGTTCTGGGGTCTGCGGCCTTTGCTGGGTGGTTACGAGGGCACGGGCGTGACACCGGAATTCAACGAGGTCGTCGCCGTCGCGTCTCCGCTGCTCATCGCCGCGTCGTTCCTCCTCGCCCTGTGGCTCGGCCGCCGGCGGTATCTCCGTGGGGGCCCGTATCCGTGGCTGCCGGTTGCGGCCGCGATGTTGTGCGGCTTCATGCTCTTCCACAAAGTCCACTCACCCCAGTACACGCTGTGGTTGTTGCCGCTGCTGGTCCTGCTGCAGGTTCCGTGGCGGCTTGTCGCGGCATACCTCCTCGTCGACCTCGCGATCGGTATCGGTGTCTTCCGCTGGTTCTACGCGACCGGAGGTGCGATCGACATCGAACTACCTCTCGTTCTCACCACGATCGGTGTGTGGGGACGCGCGATACTGTTGGTCGTACTGTTCTTCGTCTTCCTGCGCGCACCGCGGCGTCCGCCGCCCGGTACTCCACCCGCGGAGCGAGGTCGGGAAGCCCTCGGCACGGAAAGCGTTCGATGAGCGACATCTGGTCCGACCACCCGTCTCTCGAGGGTGCGCGCGTGCGGCTCGATCCGCTCACAGTCGCGCACGCGCCGCGACTGCTCGAGGCGGCCGACGATCCCGACGAGATCTTCCGCTGGTCCGCTGCCGTGATCCGCACTCCCGCGGACGCGGAATCGTTCGTCCGCAGCGCGGTGGACGATCCGGATCGGCAGCCCTACGCGGTGATCGACAAGGACACGGGCGCGGTCGTCGGGTCCACGTCGTACTACCTGCTCGAACCGGAACACCGCAAACTCACGATCGGCCATACCTGGCTGGCGACGTCGGCCCAGCGCACGCACGTCAACACGGAAGCGAAACTGCTGTTGTTGCGGCATGCCTTCGACGACCTTCGTGCGGTGCGTGTGGAGTGGCACACCGACGAATTCAACAATCGCTCGCGCGAGGCGCTCGCGCGCCTCGGTGCCCGGCACGAAGGATTGCTGCGCAAACACCGCCGGCGCCGAGACGGCTCGTGGCGTACGACCGCACTGTTCTCGATGACGGACGACGAATGGCCCGTCGCACGGGCAAGGCTGGAAGCGCGGGCGAACCGGTGACCTCCGGACCGTCGACCGGCAAGGAGTAGAGATGGGCAAGGTGGCTTGGGGATTCACGTGCTCGATCGACGGCTTCATCGCCGGTCCCGGGCACGACATGAGTTGGTTGTCCGCGGCCGAACCGATGGCCGAGGGCACCACGGAACGCATGGCGGGGGATGTTGCGGTGATCATCTCCGGCCGCGCAGGCTACGACGCGGCGAAGGAGCAGCAGGACGAACGCGACGAAGTGACCTCCCAGGCTTACGGGGGCGCCTGGTCGGGAACCGAATTCATCCTCACCCACCGGCCGGAAGAACTCGCCGACGATCCGACCGTCGTCGCGATGAACTGCGACATCGTGGAAGCGATTCGTCGCGCTCAGGAGATCGCGGGCGATCGGGACGTGCAGATCATCAGCGCGGATATCGCCCGGCAGGCGCTCGAGCACGATCTGATCGACGAGTTGCAGGTTTTCGTCGCCCCGGTGTTTCTCGGCGACGGCACCCGCATCTTCGACGTGCCGGGCGGTCGACGACTCGACTGGGAGTTGATCGACATCTACGAGGACAGTCCGCGCAGTTTCGGGCGGACCTACCGCCCGAAAGTGCGGTCCGATCGACCCCCCGTGGACTCGGCATGAGCGACACCGTGCGACCCGCGCTCGCGCGCCTGACCGCCCCGACACTCGTCGCGGCGGGTGCGGCGTGTGCGTGCGCGGCTGTCGTCTGGGCCGACCCGACCACTCCGGGCGGAGTGATCCCACCGTGCCCCACCTTCACGATCTTCGGCGTCTACTGTCCGGGGTGCGGGATGTCGCGAATGCTGTATTCGCTGGTGCACCTGGATATCCCGGCGGCGCTGCACTACAACGCGTTGGGCGTCGTCGCGGTGGCGGGCCTGCTGGCGGCGTTCGCGGTGTGGACCGTCGGCCGGATTCGCGGGACCGCAGCGGGACCGCGCTGGAGCAGGTTCCGCTGGGCTCCGCACTTCGCGCTCGCGGTGATCGCACTGTGGTTCGTGGTGCGCAACATTCCGGTCGCGCCGTTCACTGCCCTGCGTATCTGACCCGTCCGAAGCGCGGGAGTTACGTCATGCCGCGCGTAGCGACGACAGCGCAGCGTGTTGCTCGACGCGGACGCGGCGGGGGGTGAGAGCCATGGCTACCGCTGTTTGTTCGGGATCGAGGCCGACGATCGTGCGGAGGATCAGAATGTCCTGCTGGAGGCGCGTGAGGGGCGCGTCGCGCCGGACCGCGAAGCGGGTGTCGGCAGTTTCGGCCGCCAGGGAGTACGCGAGGCGCAGGAACGGCCGGTCGGCACCGGACGGCGCGGACAGTGCGGTGAGAATCGAACGGCACGCCTCGAGGGCGAGCCGATCCGCGTCCGAGAAGGAATAGCCCACGTGCTTCGCCCGTGCCCTGCTGTACGCCGACACGGCCGGGTGCAACTCCCGGAGCAGCACGGGAAGCGCCGCCGCGTCACCTGCGGCGACCGACCAGGCCAGATCGCACGCCGTGAAGTTCGAAGATGGACGACCAGCTCCCACAACCGGTGCTCGTCCGCCCGCCGTCACAGAACCTCCTCACTTCCCCTCCGACCCTAGGACCCGGAGACGACCGGTGACGTAGTCCATTTGGATGATTTCCGCTTTCCCACACGCTGGTGGGACGGCCGCAATCGATCGGGGAGCCAGGAGGGCGGATGGTCGGGCGCCTGGTCGAGGACGCCTCCCACCGGGTCGTCGATGAACCCGTATCGCACCGGATCCTTGACGGGCCGCCGAATCTGCCACAGCACCGCGGCGCACAGCGCCACCACGGCGACATCGCGGAGGAACACCGTGGCGGTGAACCACTGTTCCGGAAGCCCCTTCTCTGCGGGACCGAGGTAGTAGTACATGCGCGGTACCCACACCAGCGCGTCGACAGTCATCCAGGCCAGGAGCGCACGACGATGCGGGATGGCGAGTACCGCAAGAGGGACGAGCCAGAGCGAGTACTGCGGACTCCACACCTTGTTGGTGAGCAGGAACGCGGCAACGACCAGAAAGCACAGTTGAGCGAGCCGCGGGCGGCGCGGGGCGGTGAGCGCCACCAGTCCGATACCGGCGCATGCTGCGGCGAACAGCACCAGCGAGACGAGGTTGAGGGTGGACGGTGCCCAGTTCGGCCAGCCGACGAACGAGCGCAGCACGTTGTAGATCGAATCGGGATCGGCGCCCCGATCGGAGTTCAAACGGAAGAACTCGGCCCAGCCCGCCGGATACAGCAGCATGATCGGCAGGTTCACCACCAGCCACGTGGCCGCCGTCGCCCCCGCGGTTTTCGCGAACGGCCGGAGCTTCCCGGTACGCAGACACAGCACGAACAACGGGCCGAGCAGCAGCAGAGGATACAACTTCGTCGCGGCCCCGAGGCCGAGCAGCACACCGGCGAGGACGGGCCGGCGCCGCGCCCAGGCGAGCAACCCGCCGGCGGCGAACGCGGTGGTGAGCGCGTCGAAGTTGGTGAAGGCGTGCACGATGACGAGAGGCGAGGCTGCTACCAGCGCGGCGTCCCACACGCGTCGCCCCGCAGACATGGCGGTCGCCCAGACGGTCGCCAGCCACGCCAGCGCCAGGCCCCACGCGACGACGTTGAAGTAGATCGCGACCTGGAGACCACCGGGGAGCCACGGCGTCGCATCCCACGCCTTCGCGATGCGCATGGACGCGTACTGGTACATGCCCGCGACCACCGGGTACTCCATGTACCGGGTCTGCATCTGCCCGTCGGGGCCCGGTTCCTCCCACGACGTCTTGTACGGGAAGGCGCCTTCGCTGAGACGCTCCGCGCCGTACAGGGGAACGATGTCCGAGTAGCACATCGCCACGTACTGGCGGTTGTTGCTCCAGTCGAGACCCGGCGCGCCGTCCGGGCCCATCGGCGCTTGCTGGATGCACGCGGCTTTCGTGAACCAGCCGAACGCGAGGAACACCACGGCGAGGAGCAGCATCGCGCGCACGGGGGTGAAGAAGCGGGTCCGGCCGATCATGGCGTGCCGGCCCACCGGACCGCCGATCACCGTGGTCAGGCGCGACACCATCGGGTCTGTACGACCCGGGGTGTCGCGCCAATCCACCGATCGGCGGTCCTCGGCGAGTGGGCCCGGTGACACCGGTTCCCGGTTCTTGCGCTCCCCTTCGACCGTCACGCGACTTTTTTACCGTGCCGGTGCGAGTTCGGGCTGTTGTGCCTGCGCGCCGGGAACCGCTTGCCCGTTCTGTCCCGCCCCGTTCTGTCCCGGTACCCGGTTCTGCGTCGTCTGCTCGGAAGGAGCGTTGTCCTCGACGTTTCCGCCGGAGTCCTCCTCGTCCTGTTCGACGCCGGAGTCCGGACGCGAGGGCACGGTCGGGCGTGTGGTCTGCGGCGCGACTCCCGGTACCGGAATCGTGACGCCCGGGAAGATCTCCACGTTCTGGGTGGTGATCTCCGGGATCTCCGGGATGGTCGGAATGGTGCGGGAGGTTTCGGGCGCCGTCGTGGTGGGCTTCGCCGTTTCCGACGCCGTCCACGAAGGCACACCTGCCACACCCGAGATCGCTCCGGGCTTCGGGAACGATTCGACCTCGGTGCCCTGGAGAGCGCCGTCCATCGAGTCCTTCCAGATATCCGACGGCAGACCCGAGCCGTAGATCATCCCGCCCCAGCTGTTCTCGAGCGGGAGGCCTTCCTCGGTTCCCATCCACACGGCGGTGGACAGCGACGGCGTGTAACCGACCATCCATGCGTCCTTGTTCGACCCGGTATCGCCGAGCTGTGCGGTACCGGTCTTGGATGCGGACGGGCGGCTCCCGGCGAGCGCGTGCCCGTTGGAGTAGGCCGCGATCGGCATCATCGCGGCGGTGGTGTTGTCGGCGACGACCTCGTCGACGACCTGCTCGCCGACCGGGCTGCCGCGGTCCAGCAGGACCTCGCCCTCGGACGTGACGACCTTCTGCACGAAGTACGGCTCGTGGTACCGGCCGGAGGCTGCGAGCGTCGCGTAGGCGGATGCCATGTCGAGCACGCGGGACTGGTACTGGCCCAGCACGATTCCGTAGTTGGGGCCGGCTCCGTTCGGCTCGGTGAGCGTCTCACCGATACCCGGAACCTCCTTGGGGATGCCCAGCTTGTGTGCCATGTCGGCGATCGCCTGCGGGCCGTCGTCCATCTCGAGCATCATCCGGTAGAAACTCGTGTTCAGCGACCGCTTGAGCGCCTCCGCGATGGTGCATTCGCCACACGACTGGCCTTCGACGTTGCCGATCTTGATGCCGTTGACTGTCAGCGGACCGCTGTCGTAGGTCTTGGACAGCGGCACACCCTGATCGAGGTTCGCGGCGAGACCGAACACCTTGAACGACGAACCCGTCTGCAGGCCCGCGCTGGCGAAGTCGTAACCGATACCGCTTTCACCGCCGTAATAGGCACGCACCGCACCGGATCGCGGATCGACCGAGACGACGGCCGTGCGCAATTCCTCCGGTTCGCCTTCGAGGTTGGACCGCACGGCGTCGAGTGTCGAGGCCTGTGCCTGCGCATCGATCGTCGTGGTGATGTCGAGTCCCGCGGTGTTGAGCAGGGTCTCGTCGATTCCCTCGGATGCCAGTTCCCGCAGGACCTGGTTCTTGATCAGGCCCTCGGGACCGGAGGACTGGTCGCCGTTGTCGAGTTCCGCGAGCGGGACGTACGCGGGGTACTCCATGCCTGCGCGGTCGGCGGAGTTGAGGGTGCCGGCGGCCACCATGCCGTCGAGCACGTAGGTCCAGCGCGACTTGGCGCCCTCGGGGTTCTGCTCGGGGTCGAGCAGCGACGGCAGCTGAATGGACGACGCGAGGACCGCGCCTTCTTCGACGGTCAGTTCGTTGACCGGCTTGCCGAAGTACGCGTTCGACGCGGCGGAAATCCCGTACGCGCCGCGGCCGTAGTAGATGGTGTTGAGGTAGGCGGCGAGGATGTCGTCCTTCGACCACTGATTCGCCATCTTCACCGAAAGAACGAGTTCCTTCATCTTGCGGGTCAGGCTGCGCTCGTTGCCGACCAGAGCGGTCTTGACGTACTGCTGTGTGATGGTCGAACCACCACCGGCGCTCTCGCGGCCGAGGATGTTGTCGCGCGCGGCCCGCGCGAAACCGGACGCCGAGAAGCCCGGGTTGGAATAGAAGTCGCGATCTTCCGCGGCGAGCACGGCGTTTCGCACGTGCAACGGGATCTGGTCGAGTTCGACCTCGTGGCGGTTGCCTTCCGGCGGAATCACCTTGGTGATGACACCGGTCCCGTCGGAGTTGTAGATCGTCGCAGCCTGGTTGGTGACGAGCTCACCCGGACGCGGCACGTCCTGTGCCACGTACGCGAGCATGAAGGCGAGCAACGGGATGAGGATGCCCGCGGCCACGACGCCGTAACCGACACGACGGATGGTGCGCCAGGGGATCTTTCTGCCGCCGCCGCTTCCGTCACCACCACGACCGCCGCCGCCCTTGCCGCGACGGGTGGGCGGCGGCGTACCGGGCGGACTGCCCGCGACAGCGGTCGTCGGCCGGGAGTCCTGCGGGGAGCGAGACGGCGGACCGGCAGGGGACGCCACGCGGCGGGTGGCCGCACCGGGGTCGGACGGACCGCCCTGGGGACCGCGTGCCGCGTCGGGACCCTGCGGCGGGCGCTGCGGCCCACGTCCCTGGGGAGTGTTGTGGCCGGGAGCAGGCGGGAACTGCTGGGTGCGCTGCGGAGGGTTCGCTCCCGGCGGCACCGGACCTGCGCCCGGTCCGCGAGGCGGCAGGGCGTTCGGGTTCTGGGCGTTCGGGTTGGACGGCGCGGGACCCCGGCGCGGGGGATACGGCTGTCCCTGGGGAGGCTGCTGCGGCCGCCCCTGCGGGAACGGCTGGGGAGGGTACGGCGGACGGCCGCCGGACTGCGGCGGCTGAGGCTGGCCGGGCCGGCCCTGGGGGCGCGGCTGAGGCGGCAACGGTCGTCCCTGGGCGGGTCCCCCTTGCGGCGCCGGTCGCTGCTGCGGCGGCGGCCCTGCCGGGTTGTCCCGGTGAGGCGGATCGGACCTGTTGCCCTCGGGTTCGTTGTCGGGGGAACTCACGTACTCATCTCCAACTGTTTGCGCGACGCGTGACGCCGCATCTTCGAATGCCCGTCCGAAGACGGGCACGCGAGGATTGGTTCGTGCGGGCGGTATGCGGGAAGGAACTTCATCGGGCAGCGTTCGCTCACGTCGTCCGGCGCCCGTTCACTCGCTCGCGGTGCGACGGTCCTGCCCCGTCGTCCGGCGACGTGGGCGTTTCGGGGCCGGTTGCGACCCCAGGACGTACGACTGCACCAGGTGATTCCAACTACACGTGCGACATACCTCGACCACATGGACCGAGAATTCCTCCTGGCTGGCGGCCAGGCGGGTCAGCTCTTCGGGCGTTCGGGCCGACCCGGACACCGGGCCGAGCTTTTCGCCGAAGACCCACGAGACGAGGGTCACCTGCTCCTTGCGGCAGATCGGGCAGGTGACGTCGCTGCCCTTGCCGTGGAACTTTGCTGCCCGGAGCAGGTAGGGGCCGGCGTCGCAGACTTCGGCCACACCGCGCCGCCCCGAGTAGACCTCGGCAAGCAGCGACCGACGCTGCAACGCGTAGTCCACCACCTGCCGCTGAATTCGCACGGACCCCAGAGTACGTGCGCCGGGGCGACAGGTGGGTGCGGAGTGGTAACAGCAACCCTGTGACGCGCGGCAATCTCGGCCCCGCCGGAGGTGCCCGCAACAACCGAGGGCCGTCCGGGAACCGCTTTCCACCTGGACGGATGTTCCGGATGATTTCACCAAGGCGTATCGTCGTTTATATCGGCGCGATATAGTTTTGTGTCGTATCCATCGGTTGGTTCACTCGGACAAGGAGGTGACTCGTGCTGGAACTGGCTATCCTCGGTCTCCTCCTCGAGTCGCCTATGCACGGGTACGAGCTGCGTAAACGCCTCACCGGGCTCCTCGGGCCGTTCCGTGCCTTCTCCTACGGGTCTCTCTATCCGACTCTGCGACGCATGCAGGCGGACGGGCTCATCGAAGAGGATTCGGGAGTTCCCGGGACCGTCAAGCGACGCGCCCGGCGCGTGTATCGGCTCACTCCGGCAGGGCGGGAACGCTTCACCGAACTGGTCGCCGACACGGGACCCCAGAATTACACCGATGACGGATTCGGTGTGCACCTCGCTTTCTTCAGTCGCACCCCCGCCGAGGCGCGGATGCGAATTCTCGAGGGCAGGCGCCGCCAGGTCGAGGAGCGCAGGGAAGCGCTCCGCGACGCGATCGGACGGGCCGGCGGCACCTTGGACCGCTACACCCGTCAACTCCATCAGCTCGGCCTCGAATCGAGCGAACGCGAAGTGCGGTGGCTCAACGAACTGATCGCCGCCGAGCAGTCGACAGCAGCACGCAACAAAGAAGGAGAACCCGACCATGGGTGAGAACAGCACCGCGGTGCGCGTGGCCATTGTGGGCGTGGGGAACTGTGCCTCGTCCCTGGTCCAAGGCGTCGAGTACTACAAGGACGCGGACGCCACCGCTTCCGTCCCCGGCCTGATGCACGTGGAGTTCGGCCCGTACCACGTGCGCGACGTCCAGTTCGTCGCCGCATTCGATGTGGACGCCAAGAAGGTCGGATTCGACCTGTCCGAGGCGATCCTCGCGAGCGAGAACAACACCATCAAGATCGCCGACGTACCGCCGACCGGCGTGACCGTGCAGCGCGGCCACACTCTCGACGGCATCGGCAAGTACTACGCCGAGACCATCGAGGTCTCCGAGGCCGAACCCGTCGACGTCGTGAAGGTCCTGAAGGACGCCGAGGTCGACGTCCTCGTGTCCTACCTCCCCGTCGGCTCGGAACAGGCCGACAAGTTCTACGCACAGTGCTGCGTCGACGCCGGTGTGGCGTTCGTCAACGCGCTGCCCGTGTTCATCGCGTCCGACCCCGTGTGGGCCAAGAAGTTCACCGACGCGGGTGTCCCCATCGTCGGCGACGACATCAAGTCGCAGGTCGGTGCCACCATCACCCACCGCGTGATGGCGAAGCTGTTCGAGGATCGCGGCGTCGTGCTCGACCGCACCTACCAGCTCAACGTCGGCGGCAACATGGACTTCAAGAACATGCTCGAGCGTGAGCGTCTCGAGTCCAAGAAGGTCTCCAAGACCCAGGCCGTCACGTCGAACCTCACTGGTCCCCTCGCCGGCAAGGTCCACGACCGCGACGTGCACATCGGTCCGTCCGACTACGTGCAGTGGCTCGACGACCGCAAGTGGGCGTACGTGCGCCTCGAAGGCCGCGCCTTCGGTGACGCTCCGCTCAACCTCGAGTACAAGCTCGAGGTCTGGGACTCGCCGAACTCCGCCGGCATCATCATCGACGCGATCCGTGCGGCGAAGATCGCCAAGGACCGCGGCATCGGCGGACCGATCCTTCCGGCTTCCGCGTACCTGATGAAGTCCCCGCCGGTCCAGATGGCCGACGACAAGGCTCGTAACGAGCTCGAGGCCTTCATCATCGGCGCCGACGCCTGATTCTCACGCTCTACCGGATGTCACATTCGGGCAGTACGACGACTGCCCGAATGTGACATTCTGCTTTTTCGGATCGGAGGAGCGTCACACCATCCGGCGGACCACCGACAGCGGCAGCACCTTCATCGCGAAGCCCAGCGGCACCCAGGGCCACGCGGGCACGTAGGCGCGGGCAGGCTCTTTCTCGATCGCGGCCGCCAGTGCGCGACATCCCGTTTCCGTGTCGACGATGAACGGCACGTTCTTCACCTTCTCGTTGATCTCCGACCGGATGAAGCCCGGGTAGATCGTGCTCACACCGATTCCCGTGTTCGCCAGGTCCGCCCGCATCCCCTCGCCGAGCGACGCCACCGCGGCCTTCGAAGCCGCATAGGTGGTCATGTTCCTCGGCATTCCGCGGAGAGCGCTCATCGACGAGATGAGCGCGACGTGCCCGGCGTTGCGCGGTCGCATGAGTTCGAGCGCGGCTTCGCTCTGCGCGAGGGCACCGAGGAAGTTCGTGGTGGCCGTCTGCGCGTTCGCACGAAAATAGCCGGTGCCCAAAGGTTGTCCCTTGCCGAGACCCGCGTTGACGATCACCCGGTCGAGACCTCCGAGTTCCTCGTCGAATTCACGGAAGACGGTGAAGACGTCGTCGTGCCGGTCGACGTCGAGAGCACGCAGCGTCACCGTGATGTGCGGATGTTCGGCGAGCAACTCGGTACGCAGTGCCTCGAGCCGGTCGACGCGCCGCGCCGCGAGTGCGAGATTTCGTCCCCGCGCCGCGAACTCGCGCGCCATCCCGGCACCGAGGCCGGAACTGGCACCGGTGATGAGGATGTTGCGTCGTTCCGGTCGGCTCATCGCACTTCGCTTTCGATTCGGTCGATCAGCGCGTTGCAGCGCGTATCGAGATAGCCGACGATGACCCAGAAATCCTTGAACGCCGGGTTGGTGGTCTGGCCGTGGTGGTAGCGGTAATAGATCTGCTGCGCGATGACGGCGAGCCGGAACAGGCCGAACACCTCGTAGAAACCCCAATTGTCCACCGGCAATCCGGTTTTCTCGGAGTAGTAGTCGACGATCTCCTGCCGGGTGAGCATCCCGGGAAGGTCGGAGGGCTGCCGCTTGGTCGCGAGCAGCATCGGATCGTCGTCGGCTTGCACCCAATAGGCCAGGGACGAACCGAGATCCATCAGCGGGTCGCCGACGGTGGCCAGTTCCCAGTCGAGAACCGCCAGCGGTGTGCACGGATCGGTCTCGTCGAGCACGACGTTGTCGAGGCGGAAGTCACCGTGGACGACCGTTTGCGCCACGTCGGCGGGCTGTGCTCGATCGAGCCAGGTCCGCACCCGGTCGAAGTCGGGAACGTTGTCGGTGCGGGCCTTCTCGTACCGTGACGACCACCCCGCCACCTGGCGGGCGACATATCCGGTGCCGCGGCTGAACTCGTCCAGTCCGGTCGCGGCCGCGTCGACGCTGTGCAATTCGACGAGCAGATCGACGATCCGCAAGCAGAGGCCGCGGGTCTGTTCGGGCGTGAGTGCGAGATCCGTCGGCGGATTCGTGCGCAGGATCGTTCCGGGTACGCGTTCCATGACGTAGAAATCACTGCCCAGGACGCTGTGGTCGGTGCACAGGCCGATCATCGTCGGGACGTACGGGTAGACAGGGGCGAGCAGCGACTGGATGCGGTACTCGCGCACCATGTCGTGGCCGGAGGACGGTTTCGCGCCCACCGGTGGTCGCCGGAGCACGAGATCGCGGTCCGGGTACCGCAGCAGATAGGTGAGATTCGATGCGCCACCCGCGAACTGGTGGACCGCGGGAACGCCGTCGATGCCGGCATGTTCGGAGAGCCACGACGCCACCGCGGCGACGTCGAATGCGTCTTCCTCACGCACATCGCGCGCGTTGTCGGGAAGAGTCGTCACTTCTGCCGTACCCCGTCCTGCTTGTACTTGCCGAGTTCGCCGCGCGCGATCAATCCCTGATGGACCTCGTCCGGCCCGTCGGCGAGACGCAACGCACGGGCCGCCGTCCAGGCTCCGGCGAGAGGGAAATCGTCGGACAGCCCTGCGCCACCGTGGATCTGGATCGCGAAATCGACGATCTGCTGCGTCACGCGGGGCGCCGCGACCTTGATCTCGGAGACTGCCGACCGGGCACCGGCGAGACCTTGCGTATCGAGCAGCCATGCCGCGTGGAGAACGAGCAGCCGCAGCTGATTGATCGCGATGCGGGCGTCGGCGACGCGCTCACGATTACCCCCGAGGTCGATGAGGGGTTTGCCGAACGCGGTGCGCTCGAGGCCGCGACGGCACGCGAGTTCGAGAGTGCGCTCGGCGAGGCCGACGAGACGCATGCAGTGGTGGATACGGCCGGGTCCGAGTCTGCCCTGGGCGATCTCGAATCCTCGGCCGGGGCCGGCGATGATCGCGTCGAGCGGCAACCGCACATCGGTGAACGACACCTCGCCGTGCCCTGCGGGCTCGTCGTAGAACCCCATGGTCGGCAACATGCGTTCGATCGTCACGCCCGGGGTGTCCACGGGAACGAGGACCATCGAATGCCGTTGGTACTTGTGAGCTTCCGGATCGGTCAGCCCCATGAAGATCAGGACCTTGCAGTCCGGGTGCCCGATGCCGGTGCTCCACCACTTGCGCCCGTTGAGCACCACCTGGTCGCCCTCCACCACGGCGGTCGCCGCCATGTTGGTCGCGTCCGACGAGGCGACACCGGGTTCGGTCATGCAGAACGCGGAGCGAATCTCGCCGTCGAGCAGGGGGCGGAGCCACTGATCCTTCTGGGCTGCACTGCCGTAGTGGTAGAGCACCTCCATGTTGCCCGTGTCGGGCGCGGCGCAGTTGAACACCGCGGAGTAGAACGGCGAGCGTCCCATTTCCTCTGCGAGCGAGGCATATTCGACGTTCGACAGACCGGCGCCGAGTTCCGCGTCCGGAAGGAAGAGATTCCACAGTCCCTGGGCGCGGGCAGCGCGCTGGAGTTCGCGGAACTCGTCGCTCACCGCCCATGCGTCTGCACCGGAAGTGTCCTGGCGCTGGGCTTGGGCGACGCCGCGGGCGGCGTGCAGGCGGGCTTCCACCGGCGCGACCTCGTCGGCGATGAACGTGCGGAGCCGCTCGAGATAGTCGCGGCTGCGGTCGGACTGTCCGAAATCCATGTGCGCCTTCCGTAGGAACGGTAATGAGCAATGCTCAGTTAGGCTAACCGGATGAGCACCCCGCGACAAGAGGTCGGCAAACGCCGACGGCTGCCACCCGAGGAACGACGCCGGCAACTCGTCGCGATCGGTCTGCAGGAACTCGCGACGCGCCCCATCCACGCGCTCTCCATCGATCGTGTCGCCGACATCGCCGGAATCTCCCGCAGCCTGTTGTTCCGGTACTTCCCGACGAAACAGGACTACTACGTGGCGATCGTCGGTTCCGCCTCGCGCCGCCTGCTGCGCGCGGCGGTACCCGCCCCGGGCGACCCCGATCCGCTACGCGCGATTCTGCAGGCGTTCGTGTCGTTCATCGACCGGCACGGCGACAACTACCAGGCCTTCTTCCACGGCGGATACGGGTCCGATCCGCAGATCCGCGAGATCCACGGTTCGATGAAGAACACCCTGGTCGATCGCGTGATCTCCGCGCTCGGGTGCGCGGACGGCTCGCTCACCCGGATGCGGCTTCGGGGATGGTGGTCGCTGGTCGAATCCCTCGCAATCGACCGGCTGCACGAACCGGCGCTCTCCGTCGACGATGTGGTCGACTACGTCAGCACGCTCCTGCCCGCCGTCCTCACGCCGGACGACGAGCTCACAGCCCCGGAATCTGGATCGTGACCCCGGGGAACACCTCGATCTGCGGCGGGACGGGCACGGGTAGCTGAACCGGCGGTGCCGGAATCGTGATCGGCGGAAGATTCGAGAAATCCGGAAGCCGGAACCCGGGGACGGGGGCTTCCGACTCGGGCTCCTCGATTCCCGGGTCGGCCGGTACGCCGGCCTGACCGCCGATCGGTGCCGGCCACGGGAAGCTCTCCACCTCGGTACCGGCGAGGGCGCCGTCCATCGTGCCCTTCCAGATGTCCGCCGGCAGGCTCGACCCGTAGATCGATCCGCCCCAGCTGTTGGTGATGGGACCGGCGTCGGGTGTTCCGATCCAGACCGCTGTCGACAGGGACGGGGTGTATCCCACCATCCACGCGTCCTTGTTGAGCCCGGTGTCGCCGAGCTGCGTGGTGCCGGTCTTCGCCGCCGAGGGGCGGCCCCCGGCCAGTGCATGTCCGCGCGAGTGCGCCGCGATGGGCAGCATCGCCTGCGTGGCATTGTCGGCGACGGCGGGATCGATGCGCTGTTCGGCGGGGGAGGCGGGCCGATCGAGAAGTACCACACCGTCCGCCGTGACGACCTTCTGCACGAAGTACGGCGCGCGGTACGTCCCGGACGCGGCGAGCGTCGCGTACGCCGATGCCATGTCGATGACCCGCGACTCGTACTGGCCGAGCACGATCCCGCCTTCGGGAGGCCCGTTCGTCGTTCCGAGGGTGGTGCCTTCGACGCCGGGAATGGTCTCGGGGATTCCCGCCCGGTGTGCGATGTCGGCGATCTTCTGCGGACCGTCCTTCATCGACATCATGAGCCGGTAGAAGCTGGTGTTGAGCGACCGCTTGAGTGCTTCCGCGATGGTGCACCGCCCGCACGATTCGCCCTCGACGTTGCCGATCTCGAGGTTCCCGATCTTCAGCGGTGAGCTGTCGAACTTCGCGTTCAGACCGATCCCCTCGTCGAGCGCCGCGAGCAGGCCGAACACCTTGAACGACGAACCGGTCTGCAGGGGTGCCTGCGCATAGTCGAACCCGGCGCCGTCCTCACCGCCGTAATAGGCGCGTACGGCACCGGACCGGGGGTCGATCGACACGACCGCGGTGCGGAGGTCGGGGTTCTCGCCTTCGAGCGTGCGGCGCGCGGAGCCGACGGCAGCCTCTTGCGCGACGGGGTCGATGGTCGTGGTGATGCGCAGGCCCTCGGTGTTGAGAACCTGCTCGCTGATCCCGGCCTGAGACAATTCACGCAGGACGTGGGACCGGATCAGTCCCTCCGGTCCCGTCGCCTGGCTGGCGAGTGCGAGCGAGTTCGACGGCACGGTGTCCGGGAACACCTGGGTGGCGCGCTCACCTTCGTCGAGCACGCCCATACCCACCATGCCGTCCAGCACGTAGTTCCAGCGTGCCTCGACGGCGAGGCGGTTGTACTCGGGATCGAGAGTCGACGGGGTCTGGATCACACCCGCGAGCACGGCCCCTTCGGACACCGACAGCTCACCGACGGGCTTGCCGAAATATGCCTGCGACGCCGCTGCGATTCCGTATGCGCCGCGCCCGAAATAGATCGTGTTGAGGTAGGCCTCGAGGATCTCGTCCTTCGACCATTCGCGGGCCATCTTGGTGGAGATGACGAGTTCGCGCATCTTCCGGTCGAGAGTGCGGTCCGCGCCGACCAGGACGTTCTTGACGTACTGCTGCGTGATCGTGGAACCGCCACCGGCGCTTTCCTTACCCATGACGTTGTCGCGGGCCGCGCGGGCGAAGCCTGTGATCGAGAAACCCGGGTTGGTGTAGAAGTTGCGGTCTTCGGCCGACAACACCGCGTCGCGGACGTGCACGGGCACGTCGTCGATGGTGATCTCGACGCGGTTCCCTTCGGGCGGCACGACCCGCGTGATCTCGGTCGTGTCGTCGGCGGCATAGATCCGCGCGATCTGGTTCGTCTTCAGGTCGGCCGGACGCGGAACCTCTGTCGCCGTGTACGACGACATGAAGAACCCCGCGGGCACGATCACCAGAAGCGCGACGACGGCGAGCACTACCCACCGCGCGATCCGCCACCCACTCGAGCGCGCGGACTTTCTAGAACCGTTCCTGCCGGTTGTGTGCCTGTTCGAGGAAGTCACTCGTATCACTTTCTCCGGAATCCGGGCGGGCAGGGCAATCGCACCCGACTAGGAATGGTACGGAAGTGCCCGGCACAGATGATCTACGAGCAGATCAGGAGCCGGTGCGCCGCCACGCCCGGAACGCGAACCACCACGCCACCGCGAAGCCGAGGAGCACCAGCGACGGCACGATCCCCGGCGCCGAAGTACGCATCTCGGCCACCGCGCCGACCACCGCCAGCACGGTGAAGACGGTGAGAAAGCCCAGGAGCATCTCGAGTCGCTGCCGTTTCGGAAGACGTTTCACGACTTGACGCCACCTGCGGTCAGACCCGAGATGATCCGGCGCTGGAACAGCAGCACCATGATCACGAGCGGCACCATCACGAGTGTGCCGCCGGCCATGATCGACGCGTACGGGGTGACGTACGGGTCGGTTCCGGTGAAGCGGGCCATCGCGACCGTCACCGGTGCGGTGCGTTCGCTCGAGAGCTGCGACATCAACAGGAACTCGTTGACCGTCGCGATGAACGCGAGGATCGCGGTGGTGAACAGCGCGGGGGCCGCCAGCGGCAGCATCACGAGGCGGAAAGCCTGTCCGCGGGTGGCACCGTCCATCCGCGCGGCCTCTTCGAGTTCCCAGGGAAGCTCGGAGAAGAACGACGTGAGGGTGTACACGGTCAGCGGCAGCACGAAGGAGATGTTCGGGATGATCAGGGCCTGATAGCTGCCGATCCAGCCGATGTCGGTGAACAACTGGAACAGCGGCGTGACGAGTGCGACGACCGGGAACATCGACGCACCCAGGATGATGCCCGTGACGAAGTACTTGCCACGGAAGTCGAACCGTGACAGTGCGTAGGCGGTGAACACGCCGATGAGCAGGGCGATCGCGGTGGTCGCACCCGCGATGATCACGCTGTTGAGCAGTGCGCGCGAGAAGTTGACCTTGGCGGCGGGATCGAGTGCGTCCGCGAAGTTCTGCAACGTCGGGTTCGACGGCCACAGGGAGGTGCTGAACGTCTCCCGCGGATCCCTCAATGCCGTGACGATCATCCAGTAGCACGGAGCGAGGCCCCACACCACGATGATCGCGACCCCGACGTAGGTGCCGAACGAGCGCAACCGGGGCTTGGACGTGCGCGCGGCGGTCATGCGACCTCTCCCTTCCGCTGTTTCTCCTGGGTATCGACGGCGTTGGCCCCCAGGAACCGGACAAGGACGAATGCGCACGCGAAGATGATGAGGAACGTGATCGTCGACAGCGCCGACGCCGAGTTCGCACCCTGCCGCATCTGGTCCACGACGAGCACCGAGATCGTCGACGTCGCGGGATTGGAGCCCATCATGATCGCGGGCAGGTCGTACATACGCAGCGCGTCCATGGTGCGGAACAGGATCGCCACCATCAACGCGGGCTTGACCAGCGGCAACGTGATCTGCGTGAAGCGTTGCCACGCGTTGGCCCCGTCGACCTTCGCTGCCTCGTACACGTCCGACGGGATCATCTGCAGACCCGCGAGGATGAGCAGCGCCATGAACGGCGCGGTCTTCCAGACGTCGGCGACGATGATGGCGAAACGGGCCGGCCAGGGATCGGCGGTCCACATGAAGTCGGTGCCGAGCAGTTTGTTGGCGATACCGTCGTTGGCGAAGATGAAGAACCACAGCTTGGCGGTGACGGCCGTGGGAATCGCCCACGGCACCAGAACCGAAGCGCGCAGCAGGCCGCGGCCGCGGAACGACTTGGCCATCACCAGCGCCATCGCGAAACCGACGACGGTCTCGAGCGAGACGGTGACGACCGTGAAGAAGAACGTATTGAAGATCGACTGCCAGAACTGGGAGCCGAGCGTCCCCGGGGGACACGGGATCGTGCCGGTGGCAGTCCCACAGGTCTGGGTGATCCAGCGCGTGTAGTTGTCGATCCCCACGAAGCCGCCGGTGACGAATCGACCGGTCTCGGGATCGAGGGTCTTCGCGTCACCGTGTACCGACATCCACACCGCTCGTCCGAGCGGATACAGGATGATGACGGCCAGGACGATCATCGACGGAGCGACGAACATCCAGATCGGGATCGTGCGTCGCTTCTTCACCACGGGTACGGGCGCGTTGGGCCCACGATGCCGCCCACCGACATGCCCGCGGTCGGGACCTGACGTGGTCCCGACCGCGGTGTCGTGTGGCGGATCCGCGGGAATACCGACCTGCGGTTCTGCCATGTACTGCTCCTAGAGCATCAGTTGCCGGCGGTTGCGATGCCGGCCTGGGTGTCGTCCAGCGCCTGCTGAACGGTCTTCTCACCGCGGATCGCGGCGTAGGAGTTGTCCGAGATCGCCTTCGACACGGCCGAGTAGTACGGCGACGCCGGACGCGGCTTGGCAGCCTCGAGAACTTCCTTCAGCGTGGTGAAGTACGGGTACTGCTCGATGATCGCCGCATCGTCGTAGACCTCGGCGAGGACGGGAGCGCCGCCCGCTTCGGCGTAGTACAGCTGCGACTGGCGCGTCTGCATGAACTCGAGGAAGTCACGCGCGGTCTCCGGCGCATCGCTGAACGCGCTGATGCCGACGTTGTAGCCACCGAGCGTGGACGCACCCGGTCCGTCGACACCCGGGAGGACGGCGATGCCGTACTTGCCGGCGATCGAGGAGCTCTCACCGTCGGTGTAGAAGCCGGGCCACGTGCGCAGGAACATCGCCTCACCGTTGCCGAACGCGGTCTGCGACTCGCCCTCGGTGTAGGTCTGCGCCGCAGCCGGGATGATGTTGTCCTCGAACGCGTCGACGATGAACTGCAGGCCTTCGGCGGTCTGCTCGTCGATTGCCGGTGCGAGACCGTCTTCTCCGACGAAGGAGCCGCCGAAGCCGTTGACGATCTCGGTGACGTTGACCGTCAGGCCCTCGTAGTTCTTGAACTGGCCGATGTAGCACGCGATGCCGGCTTCTTCGGCCTTCGGGCACTCGGCCTTCAGGTCGTCCCACGTGGCGGGCGCCTGGTCGACGAGATCGGTGCGGTAGTAGAGGAACGCACCGTTCGTGTTCTTGGGCGCGGCGTACAGGGTGCCGTTGTAGGTGCCCGATTCGACGGTCGCGGGCAGCAGGCCCTCGGTGTCGATCGCGAAGTCGCCCTCGAGGGGGCGCAGCCATCCGTTGGCCGCGAATTCCGCGGTGTTGGTGACGTCGACGGCGATGAGGTCGTACTCGTCGCTGCGCGCCTGCATGCGCTGCGCGATGTCGTCGTACTGGTCGTTGGCCTCGGTCGCGAGCGGCTTGAACGTCACCTGCTCGTCCGGATGATCGGCGTTCCAGTCGGCGATGATGCTTTCGAGCGCCGTGTTCAGGGGATCCTGACCCTCGACGATCGTGATCGGGCCGCGGCCGCCTGCCGGCGCAGCACTGCTGTTGTCGTCGCTGCCGGCGTTGTCGTCGGACGAGCAACCTGCGAGGACGAGCGCAGTGGCCGCCGTCGCGGCGATCGCGGCTCTACGCATCGCCTTCGTGTTGAGATTCATCAACTATCTCCCCATTCGAGGTCGGAAAATATCGCCGGTAACGCGGAGGTAACCGACACCGGCCACTACTGTGGCACGCGCCACCCGGAAAAGTCGGCATTCCGCCCATCCTGGACGGCCGAGTGTCGGGGTTCGCCGGTGCTCACCTCCGGAGGTCAGCCGATGCGCGTCCCGTCCGACGTCCTGAAGATGTGAACCTGCTCGGGGTCGAACCGCAGGTGCACGCGTTCGCCCTTCTGCGGCGGACTCCGCCAGTCGCTGCGCGCGACGATCTGCTGGTCTCGGCCACCGACCACCGCGCGCCCGTAGACGTACGCCTCGGAACCGAGTTCTTCGACGACGTCGACATCCATGGGCAGGCCGTCGTTCGAGATCTCGAGATGCTCGGGACGGATGCCGAGGGTGACCTCCGACTCGGTGACCTGACCGACCACATCGCGCGGTACCGGCACATAGCTCTCGTCCAGCCGGACGCCCCGGTCGATGACCGGCAGCCGGAACAGGTTCATCGCGGGCGACCCCATGAATCCGGCGACGAAGACGTTGGCGGGCTTGTTGTAGAGCACGCGCGGCGACGCGCACTGCTGCAGGACACCCTTGTCGAGGACTGCGACGCGGTCACCCATCGTCATCGCCTCCACCTGATCGTGAGTGACGTAGACGGTGGTGGTGTTGAGCCGGCGCTGCAACTGTGCGATCTGCGTCCGGGTCTGGACGCGGAGTTTGGCGTCGAGGTTGGAGAGCGGTTCGTCCATCAGGAACACCTGCGGCTGGCGGACGATCGCGCGGCCCATCGCGACGCGCTGCCGCTGACCACCCGACAGCGCCTTGGGCTTGCGGTCGAGGAACGGTTCGAGGTCGAGCATCTTGGCGACTTCGACGACCCGCTCCCGGATGTCGCTCTTGGGGTGCTTCGCGAGCTTGAGGGCGAATCCCATGTTCTCGGCGACCGACATGTGCGGATACAGCGCGTAGTTCTGGAAGACCATCGCGATGTCGCGTTCCTTCGGATCCTGCGCGGTGACGTCGCGGTCGCCGATGAGGATGCGGCCGCTGTGCACTTCCTCGAGACCGGCGAGCAGGCGCAGCGACGTGGATTTCCCGCAGCCCGAGGGGCCGACCAGGACGAGGAATTCCCCGTCCTCGATCTCGAGATCCAGCGAATCGACCGCGGGGGTCGTCGAGCCCGGGAACAGGCAGACCGCCTTGTCGAAGGTCACCGAGGCCATCGCAGATCCTTTCCGAAGCGGAACACAGTCTGTGCGGTAGGGGAATCTACCGTGTTCGTGGCGTATTTCCGCTACTCGGTGTGAACTCGTCGTCCTCGCCCCAGACCTGGATCCCGCGGAGGCCGGGAACGTCCCCGCGATGGAACACCGGATCGCGTCCTTGCTTGCGCTGTGCGGTGTAGTTGTGGAACAGCGCGTAGGCGATGCCGGACAGCGGGATCAGTGCTATCAGGTTGACGATCGCCATCACGCCCATCGAGAGGTCGGCGAGCGCCCACACGAGGGGCACCGATCCGATCGCACCGAGAAACACGCAGAGCACCACTGCGCTGCGCAGGTACGGCAGTGCCCTGCGCGTCCCGGTGAGAAATTCGATGTTCGATTCGCTGTAGTAGTAGTTGCCGATAACGGAAGTGAACGCGAGAAAGAAGATCATGACGGTGAGGAAATGCACCGTCCAGTCGCCCAGTTGCAGCGACAGTGCGTTCTGGGTCATCGCGGCACCCTCGAGACCGCCGCCGAACTCGGGCTCGGACAGCAGGATGATGAACGCGGTGATCGAGCAGACGAGCCAGGTGTCGAAGTACACGCCCAGGCTCTGCACCAGTCCCTGCTTGACGGGGTGCGAGACGGACGCCGTGGCGCCGGCGTTGGGTGCCGACCCCATACCGGCTTCGTTCGAGAACAGGCCCCGGCGGATGCCGTTCATGAATGCGGCACCGAATCCACCGCCGACGATCTCCCGAATTCCGAACGCGTTCTCGAAGATCAGCCGGAACATCCCCGGCACCTCGCCCACGTTGAGAATCACGACCACCACACCGATCACCAGATATGCGGTCGCCATGACCGGAACCACGATCTGCGACACCGCCGAGATCCGCCGGACCCCGCCGAAGATCACGGCGGCCACGCACAACGCGACCCCTATTCCCACGACGACCTGCAGACCGAAGGTCTTGTCACCGACCGAACCGGCGACCGCATCGACGATCGAGTTGGTCTGCACCGCGTTGAACACGAACCCATAGGTGATCGTGATGATCACCGCGAAGATCATTCCCATCCAGCGCTTACCGAGCCCGTACTGCATGTAGTACGCGGGTCCGCCGCGGTATGCGCCTTTGTCACGCACTTTGTACAACTGCGCGAGGGTCGATTCCAGGAACGCCGTCGACGCTCCGATGAGCGCCATGGCCCACATCCAGAACACCGCACCCGGGCCGCCGAGGCTGATCGCGATGGCGACCCCCGCCACGTTGCCGGTACCGACGCGGGACGCCGCCGAGATCGAAAAGGCCCGGAATGCGGAGATGCCCTCTTCCCCGTCGGGGAGTCGCTCGGGCTTCTCCACGATCGAGCGCAGCATGTCCGGAATCAGCCTGATCTGGATGAACCGCGACCGGATCGTGTAATACAGACCGGATCCGATGAGCAAGGCGATCACGGCATACCAGAACCGGTCGTTGACCGCGGTGACAAAATCGACTGCGACGTCCATCCTGCCGATCTTGGGCTGTTCACGGAGATCCCGCAGCGCTTTGAGGTCAGCACCCCGCGTCGGTGCGACGGCCTACCCTTCTCTGGTGAGCTCGGACAAGATGTTGACCCGGATCGGTGGCCTGCTGAGACAGGCCGAGTCGACGGACAACGCGCACGAAGCCGACGCCTTCCTGGCGGCCGCGCAGCGACTCGCGACCGCCGCCTCCGTCGACCTCGCGGTGGCACGCGCGCACGCGGGCGCCAAGGAGCGTCGCGCCACCCCGGTGCAGCGACTGGTGACGATCGGGGAGGTCGGGAAGAAGGGTTTGCGCACCTACGCGCAGTTGTTCCTGGCCATCGCCGCGGCCAACGATGTGCAGTGCGACATCACGGCCACGTCGACGGTGATCTTCGCCTACGGCTTCGCCGACGATATCGACGTGTGCGAGGCGCTGTACTCGTCGCTGCTGGTGCAGATGGTCCGTGCGTCCGACGCGTATCTGCGGTCCGGCACCTACCGCAGCGAGTCGACGGTCCGCACCGTGATCGAACGGCGCGGCGGGCGCGACGTCAGAACGCGGGTACGCAAGCCGATCGCTCCCGTCACCGCGAGGCTGAACTTCCAGTCGGCGTTCGCTGCGCGTATCGGTGCACGACTCGCCGAAACCAAACAGGAAATCGAGAAGGACGCCGAGTCGTCGTCTCCCGGGACCGAACTCGTGCTGCGCGGCAAAGCCGTGGAAGTGCGCGACTTCTACCGCAGCACGTCCCAGGCCCGGGGAAGCTGGCGGGGCAACCGTGCTCCGTCGGCACGCTCGACCGATGCACAGCGTGCCGGCGACAAGGCGGGTCGCGCGGCTCGCTTGGGTACGGCACCCGAACTTCCGTCGTCGCCGAGGAGGCTGGAGAAATGACCCGGGTTCGTGACATCCGCAAGTCGGCGGTGTACGACGCGGAGTCGATGGTGCGCCGGATGTTCGATCTCGCCGACGAGCGCGGTCTGCGCACGGTCGAGGTGGCCGGATCGAGTGTGACGCTGCCCGTCGAGCGGCGGTTCGCGTCCCTCGATTCGGTGCAGCGGTACGTCGATGCCGTACTCGCGCTCGACTGGGTGCGTGCCCGCTGGCCTCGCGCCGCGGTGCCCGTCCGGATCCGTGTACGCGCCGGGAATACCGCTGCGCATTACGAAAATGATTGCGCCACGATCGCCCTGCCCGAGCATCGCGCGAATCGCGCCTGGGCGTTCCGTGAACTCGTGGTTCTGCACGAACTCGCTCACCACCTCGATCCCCAGGATCCCGACGATCCCACTGAAGCAGCTCACGGCGCCGGTTTCGTCGATCGCTTCCTCACGCTGGTCGGTGAGATCATCGGCGCGGAAGCAGTATTCGTGTTGCGTGCCACGGGGATCACCGGAGGCGAACAGCGCACCTGACAGGACGAGATCCGTCTCGTGCGCTGTCCGCCCGGACGCAGCGGTCACATTCCGGCGATCTCGACCCGGTCGTAGGACGTCACACCGCCGGCAAGCACCCGAAGGTGATCGTCCATGGTGCCGAGCGTGTGCTCGATCGCGGTGAGTCGGCTCAGGTAGTGGCCGATGGAGTGTTCCGCGGTGACACCGATGCCTCCGTGCATCTGCACCGCCTCCTGCCCGACCTTGCGTGCGGTCCGGCCCACCTGCAACTTCGCCCTCGACGCAATGATCGGATCGACGATACCGTCCGCCAGCGCCATCGTTGCGTACAGGCTCATGCTGGCCGCCAGCTCGTACAGGACGTACATGTCGGCGGCGCGGTGTGTCAGCGCCTGGAACATCGACAGCGGAACACCGAACTGCTTGCGCTGCTTCAGATATCCCGTCGTCAGCTGCACCGACGCGTCGATTGCCCCGACCGCTTCGGCGCACAGCGCGGCTTGCGCGCGGACGACGGCGGCGGTGATCGCGGCGGACGCGTCGACGGCGTCACCGAGGGGTTGCGCCGCCACGCCGTCCAGCACGATCTGCGCACCGCGGCGTTCGTCGTTCGTGCGGTAGACGGTGCGCGAGAGGCCGTCCGCTCCGGCGTCGACCAGGAACAGGCCCACGCCACCGTCGGGAAGCTTCGCGGACACGATGACGATATCGGCACAATCTCCGTGCAGCACAGGGTTCTTACGACCGGAGAGCAACCACCGGTCGCCGTCGCGGGCCGCGGTGGTGGCGACATCGACCGTGGGCCACCGGCTACCGGGCTCGTCGTGCGCGAAAGCCAGCCGGAGATCGCCTTCGGACAACCGCGGTACGAGTTCGGAACGCTGTGCGTCACTGCCGAGTTCGGCGACGAGACCACCCGGCAGGTACACCGCGGCGAGTACCGGTTCGGGTGCGAGCGTGCGCCCGAATTCGGTCATGACCGCCATGACCTCCACCGGGCCGGCGCCCATGCCTCCGTATTCCTCCGCGAAAGGCAGCCCGAGCACTCCCAGTTCGGCGAGCTGCTTCCACACCTCGGGGCTCCACCCCAGGTCGCTGCCGGAGACCCGGTTGCGGGCTTCCACGTCGTATGCCGCAGTGAGCATGTCGCGGACGGTCTTACGGAGCAGGTCCTGCTCGGTGTCGAGTTCGAAGTTCATGTCCTGGGCCTCACAGTCCGAGAATCGAAGAAGCGATGATCGAACGCTGTACCTCGCTCGAACCGCCGTAGATGGTCACCTTGCGGGTATTGAGGTAGGCCGGGGTGGTGAGTTGCGCCCATTCCGGCGAATCGATGTCCGAGGCGCCGGACGGCAGCGAGTCCGGTCCCGCAACGTCGACGAGAAGCTCGGTCGCCGCCTGCTGCAATTCGGAGCCTCGGAGCTTCAGCAGCGACGATGCCGGATTGGGCTTACCGTCCGCAGATCCGGCGACCACCCGCAGCTGTGTGAGTTCGAGAGCGAGCAGTTCGTTCTCGAGTTCGGCGAGACGCGAGGCGAAGATCGGATCCGAGAGCAGAGTGCCGTCTCCGACCGCGATGTCCGCCGCGAGGCTCTTGGCGCGAGCGAGCCTGACCTTGGTCGCGCCGACCCTGGCGATGCCGGTGCGTTCGTTGCCGAGCAGGAACTTGGCCTGCGTCCAGCCCGTGTTCTCTTCGCCGACAAGGTTTTCTGCGGGAACACGCACGTCCTCGAAGAACACTTCGTTGACCTCGTGGCTGCCGTCGATCAGCTTGATCGGCCGCCGGGTGACCCCGGGTGTATTCATGTCGATGAGCAGCATCGAGATACCGGCCTGCTTCTTCACGTCCGGATTGGTGCGGACGAGGCAGAAGATCCAGTCGGCGTGCTGGGCGAGTGTGGTCCAGGTCTTCTGTCCGTTGACGATGTAGTCGTCACCGTCGCGCACCGCGCGGGTCTTGAGCGAAGCGAGATCCGACCCTGCTTCGGGCTCGGAGAATCCCTGACACCACCAGATATCCAGGTTGGCGGTGGCGGGGAGGAAGCGTTCTTTCATGGCCTGCGAACCGAACTGCGCGATGACAGGACCGATCATCGACGCATTGAACGGCAGCGGTTCAGGCACCGACGCGAGTTGCATCTCGCTGAGCCAGATATTGCGCTGCATGGGGGTCCAATCCTGACCACCCCATTCGACAGGCCAGTTCGGGACGGCCAGGCCCCGAGCGTGGAGGATGCGCTGAGTCGCGATGAAGTCGTCCTTGCCGAGAGGTTTGCCGGCGGCGACCTTCGAGCGGACATCGGCGGGGATCTCGGTGGTGAAGAAGGTGCGCAGCTCGTCACGGAATGCGCGCTCCTCCTCGGTGAGCTTCAGGTTCATGGGGGCCTTCCGTCACGGGTGGTGGCAATGGCTCATGAACGCCCGGATCCACGTTTTGCGGATTGTGGCGCCCAACACAATGCAAAACTAACCTTACATCGTTAGTTCGTCCAGATCGGCGTCGAAAAGGACCTTCCATGGCACGACCCAGCACGCCCCTGCTCAACCGATCACTCATTCGCGACACCACGCTCGCGCTGGTGGACGAGTACGGCCTCGCTGCCGTGTCCATGCGCAGAATCGCTGCCGAACTCGGCGTGCGCGCACCCTCGCTCTACAGCCACTACGCGAACAAGGACGAGCTGTTCGACGACATCGCCGACGGCATCGCCGAGACGGTGGATGTGAGCGGATTCGAGGGTGAGGACTGGCAGGAAGGACTGCGGATCTGGGCGCGCTCGTATCGGGCGGCGCTCGCCGTCCATCCCAACCTCGTCCCCTTCCTTGCGTCGAGTCCACGCCAACGTCCCACCGCCCTGCATCATGCGGACGCCGTCCACGGAGGCCTGACCCGCGCGGGCTGGCCCCCGCGCACCGCGACGCTCATCGGAGCGTCGATCAAGTACATCGTCATCGGCTCGGCGATCACGTCGTTCGCGGGCAGCTTCGACCCGCACGCCGAGACCTACAGCACCCGATATCCGCATCTCTCTCAGGCGCATCGGCTGCGCGAGTACGCGGCCGAGATCGATGTGGACAGCTTCGAACTCCTCCTGGAATCGTTTCTCCGCGGACTCGAGGACGAATACCCCGGGATGCCGAAGATCCCGGCGCACGGTTGAGCACCCAGTTGACAGTGTGGAGTCGGCGATGCCGTCCTACGGTGGAACGATGACGCGCACCATTCGTATCGGACTTCAACTGCAGCCCCAGCAACAACCCGACTACAGGGTCATTCGCGACACCGTGCTCCGCGCCGAGGACGCCGGCGTGGACATCGTCTTCAACTGGGACCACTTCTTTCCGCTCTACGGCGATCCCGACGGCGCCCACTTCGAATGCTGGACGATGCTCGGTGCCTGGGCCGAGCAGACCGAACGCGTCGAGATCGGCGCACTGGTCACCGGAGGCGGCTACCGCAATCCCGACCTGCTCGCCGACATGGCCCGTACGGTCGACCACATCAGCGGCGGCCGTCTCATCCTCGGTATCGGCTCCGGCTGGTTCGAAAAGGACTACGACGAGTACGGCTACGACTTCGGCACGAAAGGCTCCCGCCTGGACCTCCTGGCCGAATACCTGCCCCGCATCACGTCCCGGTTCGAGAAGCTGAACCCACCGCCCACGCGGCACATCCCGATCCTCATCGGTGGTGGCGGACCGAAGAAGACCCTTCCGCTCGTCGCGAAGTACGCAGACATCTGGCACAGCTTCGGCGAGTTCGACACCCACGTCGAGAAGTCCGACATCCTCGCGCAACGCTGCGCTGATCTGGGCCGTAGCCCCGACGAGATCGAGCGGTCCACGGACTGGCCGGGCGTCGACAAGGCCGCACTCTACGTCGAGCAGGGCATCACCCAGTTCACCGTCGGCATCGGCGGGCCGGACTACGACCTCGCGCCCCTCGTCGAGGCGATCGCCTGGCGCGACGCGAGCGCCGGTCTCGCCTGAAAAACCCACGACCTGAAAAACCCACGGGTAGGTGCTGTTACGTGGCGCACACGTCTCAGCACCTACCATGGATGGTGCATGCCGTATCTACCGAATCTTCCACCGTGCACCTCCGACGACTGGGACGACGACCGCCGGCGCCGGCGCATGCGCGACACCCGGCTCGGCCACAGCGGGACCCGCTTCGGCCGCGCGCGCATCGTTCTGGCCCGGCTCGTGTACGTGCTCGTACCACTGATCGTGCTGGCCACCCTGTATTGGACGGGGGACGTCGCACCCGTTCGGGAAAAGCTTGCCCTGACACAACCGCAGATCCATCAGGTCTACGACGCGGCGGAGCGAGACGATCTCGATACCGCCGTGGTCGACCTGGTGGGCCTGGGCAACCTCGATGCGACCCCGACCGCCGAGGCGCTACCGGCATTGAGCGAAATCGGGCAGGTGTGGTCGGTCCAATACGACAACAGCGGTCTCGACACCGCTGTCGTCAGCGACCTGATCCTCGAGCGTGCCGGGTGGTCGGGTGTGGAGAACGTCGTCCTCGTCGGGCACAGCATGGGCGGCATCATCGCGCTGGAAGTCGCGCAGCACCTGTACGAGGAATCTCCGCTCGAGGTGACGGGCGTGGTCCTGGATTGCACTCCGGTGGACCTCCACGCGGTGCGGGCCGAAAGCCGCAATGCGGGTGAGGACCTGCTCCGCTGGATCGGCTGGCTTCCCGGCGCGCGCGAGAGCCGGCTGATGCGGATGGCGGTCGAGGTCGCCGCGCGGCAGGATCGTTTCGTTGTGCCGTCGGACCGCTGGTATCGGCGGATCGACACCACCGAACTGCGGAACGTGGTCGACGAGGTGCTGCGCGACAAGATCTTGTCGGACGATGCCGCGAGCAACGGACTGATCGAGGCACAGTTCCGCGCGATCGTCGCGTCGGGCGCCACCGACAATCTGCAGGCGCTCGCCGAACCCCGCGACGACAAGGTCCGTCCCGCCGTCGTCTTCCTGCGGCCCCGGCTCGCGCAGGACGACCCGGTCGTGGACGTCGACTACACGCAGCGGATTCTCCTCGACCAGGCAGGCGGACCCGGCGGAACACTGCTCGTGTCGAAGCTCGGGCACATCGGGCACGCCAACCCGATCCAGGCGCCGGCGGCGTACAACGAGGCAATCAACCGGCGGGTAGTGCCCTTTCTGGACACACGCCCCGGTGCGGTGGACACGAGCGACGGTGCGGCGGACGGCATCGCGCCGGACGGATCCTGAAGGCGCACAACGCTCATCACCCGTTCATCTTCTCGTTCCCTGCCGATCGTGTACGACTCCTACGGTGCTCGGAGCCCCCCGAACCGAGGAGATACACCCGTGGCCCGCACGCACCTGCCCCTGTTCCCGACGCACGACGGCAGTTCGTCCCGCGCGAACATCACCTGCCTGTACAAATGTGGCGACGCATGCTCGCAGAGCGTGCCGAACACCTCCGGCGGTACCTATTTCGGCGATGTCGTGCGCACCGCGCTCACACGCCGCGGGGTGTTGCGCGGCGGCGCGATGGCCGTTGTCGCGGTGGGTGCGGGAGGTGCACTCGCCGGTTGTGCGGACGACTCCGCGGCCGCGAGCACCGGTGCAGAACCCGCCACCGGCCCACATGCGGTAGATCTCGGACCCGCGGCCACCGGAACGGACTTCGCCGCGGTGGCACCCAACACCGACGACGCCGTGACGGTGCCGGCCGGGTACGAATCCGCGGTGGTCATCCGCTGGGGCGATGCCGTTCTGCCCGGCGCTCCCGCGTTCGACATCGATCGCCAGACGGCGGCAGCACAGGAAAAGCAGTTCGGGTTCAACAACGACTTCGCCGGGTTGCTCCCGGTGGACGGGGTACCGAATACGTATCTGCTGGTCGTCAACCACGAGTACACCACCGAGCCCTTCATGTTCGCCGGATACGACGCCGAGAACCCCACCGAGGAACAGGTGCGGATCGGCTGGGCCAACCACGGGCTGTCCGTCGTCCAGGTCCAGGGTGAGCCCGGAACCGGGCGTCTCACACCGAAATTCGGACCGTACAACCGGCGTATCACCGGAACCACCGAGTTCGTCCTCACCGGACCCGCCGCCGGAAGCGAGTTGCTGAAAACCGCTGCGGACCCGACAGGCACGCGCGTCGCGGGCACCCTCAACAACTGTGCGGGTGGCCTGACACCCTGGGGCACAGTGTTGTCCGGCGAGGAGAACTTCAACCAGTACTTTGCGAACGCAGAACGCATCACCGACCCTGTCGCCGCCGAACGACTGGCGCGGTACGGACTGGAAGGCGGCGAAACCGAACGGAAGTGGGAACGCTTCGACACGAGATTCGACATCGCATCCGAGCCCCAGGAGGTGAACAGATTCGGATGGATCGTCGAGATCGACCCGTGGGATCCGCTCTCCGTCCCGGTCAAGCACACCGCGCTCGGGCGTTTCAAGCACGAAGCGGCGACCGTGTACGTCACCGGCGACGGCACAGTGGTCGCCTACAGCGGCGACGACGAGCGTTTCGACTACATGTACAAATTCGTCTCCTCACGGAAGATGCAACCCGGGAACTCCCGGGCCGCAGTACGGCACAACATGACTCTGCTCGACGCCGGGACCCTGTACGTCGCCGAACTCACCGGCGATCACCCCGACGCGATCGACGGGTCGGGCACACCCCCGGAGGGCGGCCGATTTTCGGGCACAGGCCGGTGGATTCCCTTGCTGCGCGCCGAGGAAGACGGTCGGGGAGTCTCGCTGGTGGACGGCATGAGCGCAGACGAGGTGGCCGTCTTCACCCGGTTCGCCGGCGACAAGGTCGGCGCAACCAAGATGGACCGGCCGGAGGACTTCGAGCCCAACCCGGTGACCGGCAAGGTGTACGTGGCATTGACCAACAACACCAAGCGCGGCCCGGACGGTGCGGCCCCCGCCGACGAAGCCAACCCGCGCGTCAACAACAAGAACGGCCAGGTTCTCGAGATCGACGACGACCACGCGGGCACATCGTTCACGTGGAATCTGCTGCTCGTATGCGGTGACCCGAACGAGGCGGACACCTACTTCGGCGGATTCGACCCGGCGCAGGTCAGTCCGATCTCGTGCCCCGACAATCTCGCCTTCGACCCCCACGGCAACCTGTGGATCTCCACCGACGGTAACGCTCTCGGTTCCAACGACGGCCTGTTCGCCGTTGTACTCGACGGACCGCGCCGCGGCGAAACGAAACAATTCCTCACCGTGCCGATCGGCGCCGAGACATGCGGCCCGATCGTGGACGCGGACCGGGTGGTCGTGTGTGTTCAGCATCCGGGGGAGACCGACGAGGCATCGTGGGACAGTCCCGCATCGCACTGGCCCGACGGCGGCAACACCGCACCCCGGCCGGCGGTCGTCGCAGCATGGAAGTCGGACGGGGGACGGATCGGCACCTGACCGGTCTGCGGCGCGCTACCCCAGCCAATCCAGGACGGCGGCAGCGGTCCAGGACTGCTGCATGCTGCCCAGCGGTTCACCGGTGAACGGTTCGTAGTACTCCGCGAACGAACCGTCACTCGCCTGGCGTAAGCCCTCCGCCCGCAACATGTTCGAACGCTCCGCCCAACCGCGCCGGGCGAACGCCCACGAGAACAACCACGTCATCACGGGCCACACGGGGCCCCGCCAGTACTCGCGGGGCCGGAACGCGCCCGAGACGGGCGAGGCCGACGGTGGCACCGCGTAACGGAGATCGGGGTGGCCACAGAATTTCGGGCCTTCGAAGGTCCGGAGCAGCGCCCGCTCCGCCTGCCGGTCGAGACCGCCGCACAGAAGCGGAGCAAACATCGCGAGAGTGTCTGTGGCTACCCATTTTCCACTACGCAGGTCGAAGTCCTTCGCTGCGCCGCTGCGGGGATCGGTCGTCGCGACGACGCCGTGCCGAAACCGTTCGGCCCAGCCGTACAGGTCGCGGACATCGGCGTTGGGCCGGGAGTGTTCCTCGCCGATAGTGGCCAGAACTTCACACGCCAGGGAGAAGATCGCGCTGACGAACACATCCTCCACCGCGAAGCTCATCGTCTTGGCGAGCACGTCGTCCTCGTAGCGCGCCGCCTTCATCTCCTCGAGCAGCCACAGATAGCGGGCGTACTCGCCGTCACTCGGACGCTCGGCGGGATCGGCGACGTGGTTGAGATCCTCGCGGCGGAAGAGCGGAACGTTACCGGCGGTGACGTTCGAGTAGGCGAGATCCCACCGCGGCGAATTGTCCATGCCCGATTCCCACCCGTGGTAGAGCGCGATGCGGCCGTTACCGTCCAGGTCGCGGGCATGGGCGAGCCAGCGGTGCCACCGCATCAGATCGGCCCACCGGCGGTCCAGGAACTCCTCCGCGACCGCTCGGGTGCTGCGGCCGTGCCGCCGCGAGTTCTCGAGGATGCGTTGCACGGCGATCGCGTGCACGGGCGGTTGCGTGATGCCCGACGTCTCCACTCCCACCGGGGCGTTTTCCGCGAGTTCGGACACGGCCCATCGCGCCGGCCCGGGGAAATATCCGTCGACACCATTCGCGAACACGATGTGCGGGATCATGCCGTTCTTCCACTGCGCCGACAGCAGGGTGTCGAGTTCCACGACGGCGCGCTCGACGCTGAGCGGCGCGAGCCCGACCGCGACGAACGCGGCGTCCCAGCTCCACATGTGCGGATACAGCCTGGGTGCGGCACTGGTCATGGATCCCAGGTCGTTGCCGCGCAGCAGGTAGGCGGCGCGCGCGGCGAGCTGAGTCGGGGTGAATCCTCGGTCCGGCATCGTCTCATTCTCCGGCTTCCCCGCCGATCCGCACGCCGGGCACGCCTGTGTAACACGCGCGATACATGCGGGACTACGCTCGAAGTATGGGCAGGCAGCGAGGTGGCCGGGCTGCATCGACGCCGCGCCGGGTGAAAGCGACAGATGCCGCGAAGGGACCCGTGGAGGGTCTGTACGACATCGACACCGGTACATGTGAGCTGGTCAAGGACCGGTATCTGCCCGACGGCTGGGTGCTCGAGGTCAACGGGGTGCCGAGTTCTCATATCGACCTGAGCGATCCCACCCTGCTCGAGTTCGAGTACATGCGCTGGATCGCGCTGCTCGTGGAGAGCAGATTCTCCACCGGCACCCGGCTGCGCGCGCTGCATCTCGGTGGCGGCGCGTGCACGATGGCGAGGTATTTCGCAGCCGTGTATCCCGACGCGCGCCAGGTGGTCGTGGAGATCGACGGCCGGCTCGCCGAGCTGGTACGCGAGTGGTTCGATCTTCCGCGCGCACCGCTGCTCCGCATCCGGGTGGGGGAGGCCCGTGCGGTCCTGACCGGCCTCTCGGACGACAGCAGGGACCTCGTGGTGCGGGACGTGTTCGCCTTCGACCGGACGCCTGTTGCTCTGACGACGGTCGAATTCACGCGTCACGCGCGGCGGGTGCTCTCGCCCGGCGGCATCTACGTCGTCAACTGCGGGGACACCCGCGACCTGACCACCGCGCGGCGAGAAGCCGCCACGATCGGGTCCGTGTTCGAACACCTGGCTGTGATCGCCGATCCCGCGATGCTCAAGGGCCGAAGGTACGGCAACATCATCATCGCGGGAAGCGATACGCCACTGTCCGATACCCCTTCGCTGGCAAGGGAATTGCTCGGGGGTGCGGTCCCAGCCCACTTGTGGGACGACACCCAGGTACGGCGGTTCGCGGCCGGTTCGCGCGTGATCGACGACAGTGAGGCCCCGGTCCGGAAGTCCGGCACACCGGTGGACGCCGGAACAAACGGGAAGACGCAGGGGTTGCACGAATCATGACTTCCGTGGACTCGCCCGTATTGCAGGTTTTCCCTCTGGGCTCCCCTTGGCAGACGATCGATCCGTTCCTGTTCGTCGCCCATCACGTCGACGCCTACCCGGCAGGCAACCCCGACCTCGGTCCCGACGCTCCGCTCACCGGTCGTCCGCTCGGTCAGGACTTCGGCAATCCCGAGGGCTGGAACATGTACCACGGCACGACCGTCCCCGGATTCCCGCAGCACCCGCATCGCGGTTTCGAGACAGTGACGTTCGTCCGGACCGGCATCATCGATCATTCCGACTCCGTGGGGGCCACAGCGCGCTTCGGTGAGGGCGATACGCAGTGGCTCACGGCAGGCAACGGCGTGGTGCACAGCGAGATGTTCCCCCTGCTGCACCGTGACCGCCCCAACCCCCTCGAGTTGTTCCAGATCTGGCTCAACCTTCCCCGCGAGTCGAAAACCGCGGAACCTCACTTCGCGATGCTGTGGAACGAGGTCACGCCCACCGTCGTCGCGACCGACGAATCGGGTCGATCCACGCACGTCCGCGTCCTCGCGGGTGCGCTCGGTGACGCGACGCCTCCACCGCCACCGCCGGCGTCGTGGGCGTCCCGGCCGGACTCCGACGTCGCGATCTGGAACATCGACCTTTCTGCCGGATCGGAGTGGACACTTCCGCCCGCCGCGGGCCCCGACACCCGCAGGGTCCTGTACGTCTACAGCGGTTCCCCGGTCGCCATCGGTGGTACCGCAGTGGAATCCGGCCACGGTGCGCTGGTCGACGCCACGGCACCGGTGGTACTCCGGGGCGGACCCGACGGGACGCAGATCCTGATGATGCAGGGTCGCCCGATCGGTGAGCCCGTCGTGTCGTACGGGCCGTTCGTGCTCAACGACGAAGACGGCGTCCGGAAGGCTTTCGACGACTACCGGCGCACCGGATTCGGTGGCTGGCCGTGGGAGTCCGACGGCCCGGTGCATCCCGCGGAATCGGGGCGCTTCGCGCGTTACCCCGATGGCAGGGTCGAGACGCCCTGACCGGGCAGAATGCGGATCACCTGAACTGCATGGACCTGTCGACCCGGCCCCATCTCATGGTGGGCAGATCGAGCAGGTAGTTCTGGCGCATGAGCCATGGGCTGCGGGAACCCTGGCCGGGCAGCGTGTTTTCCGCGCGGTGGATATACCCCGAGTTCAATCCGAGCAGCGGTCTGCGTTGCCCGTCGCCGGTGTACGAGGGTACGGCGATGCGGTATCCCTTGCGGCGCATGTATCCGAGCACCCGGCAGACGTACAAAGATGTGAGGTCGGCACGGAGGGTCCAGGACGCATTCGTGTAACCGATGCACAACGCGGCGTTCGGGATGCCGTCGAGCATGGTGCCGCGATAGATGACCGTGGAGGAAAGATCGACCGGTTCGCCGTCGACGGCTATCGCGATCCCGCCGGCAGGTACCAGACGAAGGCCGGTGGCAGGGATCAGGATGTCGGCGTCGAGTTCGGTTCCCGAACGCAACCGGACACCCTTCTCGGTGACCGTGTCGATGTGGTCGGTGACGACCTCTGCCGCGCCGGTTCCCAGCGCCTCGAACAGATCGGAGTCCGGCACCACGCACAGGCGCTGGTCCCACGGATCGTACGACGGCGTGAAGTGAGGATCGACCTGCGCCTTGTCATGGAGTCGGCGCGCGGTCAGCGTGCGCAGCACGCGCTTCGCGAGAAACGGTGCCCGCCGGCAGAACTGGTAGAAACCGAGATTGGTCACCACGTTCTTCGCCCGCACCGCACGGTGGGCGACGGCGCCGGGCAGGTAACGGTGCAGGAGGCGGGCCCACCCGTCCTGCGCCGGAAGAGACATGACGTACGACGGCGAGCGCTGCAACATCGTCACGTGTTCGGCCCGTTCCGCGAGCGCGGGCACCAGGGTCATCGCTGTCGCGCCACTACCGATCACCACGATCCGCTTGCCGTGCCAGTCGAGATCCTCCGGCCAGAACTGGGGATGGACGACCGTCCCCGCGAAGTCGTCCAGCCCGGGAATCTCGGGTAGGTACCCGGACTCGTAGCTGTAATAGCCGCTGCACAGGTACAGGAACGAGCACGACATCTCGACCGTCCGGTCTCCGACCCGGGCACGCACCGTCCACCGCGCATGCTCCGACGACCAGGATGCCTCGGTCACCTTGTGCCCGAACCGTATTCGAGTATCGATTCCGTTTTCGGCGGCAGTGTCGCGTACATACTGCAGAATGTCCGCACCGTCGGCGATCGACTTCTCGCCTCGCCACGGCCGGAACGGGTAACCCAACGTGTACATATCGCTGTCGGATCGGATTCCGGGGTACCGGAACAGGTCCCAGGTTCCGCCGAGGGAGTCGCGGCTCTCGAGAATTGCGTACCGGAGGTCCGGGCACCGCGTCTGCAGGCGGTATCCGGCACCGATTCCGGAAAGACCGGCACCGACGACCAGCACATCGACGTGTTCCACCGGGTTCCTACCCTTCGGTCCAGGCGAGAAGGTCGTCGACGGACCACGTGTTGATCACCCGATCCGGTTCGACGCCCCGCTCGGCAGCGCGCTCACAACCGTAGCCCAGCCACGCGAGTTGCCCGGGTGCGTGGGCGTCGGTGTCGATGGAGAACAGGCACTCCGTCGCCAGCGCGAGATCGATCAGGCGTGACGGGGGATCGCGGCGCTCCGGCCGGGAGTTGATCTCCACCGCGGTGCGGTGGTCGCGGCACGCCGCAAACACCTTCTCGGCGTCGAACTTCGATTCGGGACGCTGCCCGCGACCTCCCGTGACGAGCCTGCCCGTGCAGTGCCCCAGCACATCGACGTGAGGGTTTTCGACAGCACGGAGCATCCGCTTCGTCATCACGTCACGGTCGGCACGGAGGTGGGAGTGCACGCTGGCCACCACCACGTCGAGTTCCGCGAGCAGGCCCTCGTCCTGGTCGAGCGTTCCGTCGTCGAGGATGTCGACCTCGATTCCCGTGAGTATCCGTGCGCCCTCGCCCTTCTCGTTGATCTCCGCGACCACCTCGAGCTGAGTGAGAAGGCGTTCGGCGCTGAGCCCGTTCGCGACCGTGAGCCGGGGGGAGTGGTCGGTGAGCGCGTAGTACTCGTGCCCGATCATCGACGACGCGGCGCGGTGCATCTCGTCGATCGAGCTGCCGCCGTCCGACCAGTCCGTGTGGGTGTGCAGATCACCGCGCAGCGCCGCGAGCAATTCTTGCCCGCCTCTCCCGATGGGTTCGGCTTCCTCGCGCAGCCGGGCGAGATACTCGGGAACGCCGTCGAAGGACTCGCGTATCACCGCTGCGGTCTTCGGACCGATGCCGGGCAGTTCCGTCCAGTTGTCCCGGCGTCGCCTCGAGGACCGCGCCACGTCGTCGAGTCCGGCGACGATGTCGGCCGCGTGCCGGAAGGCCTGGACGCGGTAGGTGGCGGCGTGCTCGCGTTCGAGATAGAACGCGACCTCACGAAGAGCTGTGACCGGATCCATCTCTCCATTGTGGCAACGCGGGTCCGTACGGTGGAGGCCATGCCGAAATGTCCGATTGCTCTTGCCGTCGCCGTCGCGGGCGGTATGTCCGCGTTCGCCTGGGTGTCGTCACAGGTGAGCGCGCAGGCGCAGGGCCGGATGGTGGACATCGCCGAAGCACCCCCTGCGCCCGTGGTGATCGTGCCCGGCGCCCGGGTGCGTGCGGGTGCGCCGATGACGTACCTGCGAGGACGGCTCGACGCGGCCGTCGAGTTGGTCCGCAGCGGCCGGGTGCGGGCGGTGCTGGTGTCGGGCGACGCGGCGGGTACGTCAGGCGACGAGATCGCGGCAATGGTGGGGTACCTCGTTGCGCACGGCGTCGACCGCGAGCAGATCGTCACCGATCCGTACGGCCTCGACACCTACGACACCGCTCGCCGGGCGGTGGAGACCTACGGAGTCCGGCACGCGCTGATCGTGACGCAGTCGTTTCATCTGCCCCGCGCCGTCGCGCTGTGCCGCCGGGCGGGCATCGACATCACGGGTGTCCGGGCGAGCGGGGACGTACGAACCCGTACCCGCGTCCGGAATCTTCTCCGCGAGCATCTGCTCTCGCGACCGAAGGCATTCCTGGAGTTGCGGTTCCCCCGTGACCCGGTGGTGTCGACGCCGCGCGACGGCCGGCTCGCCGACATCCTGGCGGTGCGCTGAGCAGGCGGTGTCCTGCCGCGATCGCCATGCCCTCCGCGCGGCTCATAGTGTGGACCCATGCGTCCAACAGCTCTCATCACCGGCGGAGGCCGCGGCCTCGGTGCCGCGATCGCCCGTGAACTCGCCCCCACACACGATCTCCTGGTCGGTGGGCGCAGTCGCGGTTCCCTCGACGCCGTGCTCACCGAACTTCCGGCCGCCACCGCGTGGCCGGTCGATCTCCTCGACCACGATGCCGTTGCACGATCCACGGGGAGCATCGAGCACCTCGACGTTCTTGTACACAACGCCGGAATCGCGGAACTCGGAACGATCGCCGACGGGAACGCCGGTCAGTGGCGCGAGACGTTCGAAAGCAATGTCGTCGCCGTCGTCGAGCTCACCCGGTTGCTGCTCCCTGCGTTGCGTGCAGCGAACGGGCATGTGGTGCTCATCAATTCGGGAGCGGGTCTCCGCGCGAATGCGGGCTGGGGTGCGTATGCGGCGAGCAAATTCGCGCTCCGCGCGTTCGGCGACGCGCTGCGGCTCGAGGAGCCGTCGCTGCGCGTCACCTCGGTCCACCCCGGCCGGATCGACACCGACATGCAAAGGGCGATCATCGCCACCGAAGGTCGGGAGTACGACCCGGAGCAGTTCTTGAAGCCGAGCACGGTGGCCCGGGCGGTGCGGCAGGCGATCGAGACCCCGCGCGACGCGCAGCCCACGGAGATCGTTCTGCGTCCCTGGTGACGCGGGTGCGCCCCGGAGCCGCAGGACTCAGAAGGGCAGCGGAATGACGACCGGGGGTCCGCCGGGAATCGGAATCTGGATCTGAGGGGGCGGCGGCGGAGGTGGCGGGGCCGGCGCACGAGGCGGAGCCGGAGCAGGCGCCGGCGGTGGCTGTGGAGCCGGCTCGGGTGCCGGCGGCGGCGGAGGCGGCACGAACACCGGGGGCCGGGCGGGTGGCGGTGCCACCGGCGGTGCGGGTTCGGGTGCCGGAGCGGGCTGCGGTCGCTGCTCCTGTGCACGCTGCTCGGGCGACGGAGACGGTTCGGGTTCCGTCGGCGCGACCTCCGGTGGCGGAGGGGGCGCGGGCGCCTGCTTGCCTTCTCCGATCCGGACGGGCAGGAGGCCACCGGTCATGATGTCGACGACCCGGAACTCCTCGATGGGCTGGGCCGCCGGTTGAACGACGAACAGCCGTTCGGGATTCAGGCCGGACCAGCTTCGGCCCTCGAGCTCGGCACCTTCTGTCAGCACCGGCGACGACAGGGGATTTCCGCGGGCACATCGGACCTTGGGGACTCCGCGGTTGTCGACGAGCACGATCGTTCCCGTCTCGAGTACGGACTGGACGGGTCGTGCCACGCCGTCCTCGTACTCGTGGAGGGTGACGCGCGTATCGGCGCGGAGCAGCACCGGGGTGAGCTTGGCGATATACCCCCGGATGTCGGGGACTTCGAGGACGTCCCGCCACGCGTCTGCCTTGGAGCGGTCACCTTCGAGCGTGTCTACCAGTGCATTCCGGTCACACAGATCTCGTTCGAGGCTCCCGCCGTAGAGAGCGGCCCGGTCACCCGACACCGCGGGCGTCGCGCCGTCCGCCGCCACCGGGTCGCCGGCCGTCTCGACGACATCGCGTGCGGGCGGGGGTACGGCCACGGGCGCTTGCGCCGGGAGCAGTCGGCCGGTCCACGGATATTCGCCTTGCGACGTCGTCACCTGGAGTCGCACGGTCGGGGGTTCCTCCGAACCGCCCGATGTGCACGCGCCCGCCACAAGCGTCGCGGTGAGCGCGAGCACCAGCCCGAATCCACGCACTGTGTCGGTGGCCACGTCGCCATGTTAGGGCGATGGCGTACGGAGATATGGCTATTCGGCACTTCCCGCGGGCGAGACGACGTCGGACACGAAGCGGAGGAGCAGAGCGTCCACCTCCGCCTTCCGTTCCATCTGCACGAAATGTCCGGCTCCGGGGAGAAGATGAATGCCCCGCAAGTCGGGCACAGCGGCGCTCATCCGCTCGAGCGCTCCAGGACCGGACATCGTGACGACCGGATCCCGGTCGCCCGCGACGAAGAGCGTCGGCACCGTGATCTCGGCGCCCTCGTAAGGAGCCGAGGCGAGCCAGTTCGCGTCGTACGCCCGGTACCAGCACAGTCCGCCGCCGAAGCCGGTGCGGTCGAATACCGCGGCGTACGTGTCGAGTTCCTCCTCCGAGAGCCACGCCCACGGAAGGGCAGGTGCCTGCGGGAGCACGTCGAGATAGCCGTTCCCCTCGGACGGGTGATTCCACACGTCGAGGTACCGGTACTCACCGGAAAGAGCGAAGAACAGCCGCTGCAGGAATTCTCGCGCCCGCGGATCGAGTTCGGCTTCCGCGACGCCGGGTTCCTGGAAATAGTGCAGGTGCAGAAAATGCTGTCGTGCCATCTTGCGGTACAACTCCGTCGGACGGGCACGGAGCCTGTCCGGCGCGTACGGCACGGCCAGCAGGACCAGACCGGCGACGCGAGAAGGATGACGCAGCGCCGTGGTCCACGCGGCGGGCGCACCGAAGTCGTGGCCGACGAACACCGCGCGGGCGATCCCGAGAGCGTCGAGCAGTCCGACGAGACGGTCGGAGGTCGCGACGGCTGTGTACTGCTCGACGGTGGCCGGACGATCGGTGCCGCCGTACCCCGGCATATCGGGCGCAATCGCCCGATATCCGGCTCCGGCAAGCGCGGCACTCTGGTGCCGGAAGCTGTAGCCCAGACCCGGGAAGCCGTGGCACAGGACGACGGCGGGGCCGTCGCCGCTGTCGTCGATGTTCCACGTGAAACCGTCGACGTCGACGGTGCGGGACGCCATCAGGACGCCGGAACGGTCTTCATGTCCTCCTGGCTCCAGTACGCCTTCATGCTCGAGATTCGCGCCTCGTCGTCGAACGTCATGACGTCGACGACCTCCATGACCAGATCCTGCTCGCCGAGGTGGGTGACGAGCCGGAAGAGGAACGCCGCGTTGTTCTCGGCGATCTTGAGTTCGAGTACTTCGCCCGTCTGCGTCATCGGCTCGATCACACCGTAGAACTCGCGGAGTTCGGCCTCGGTGGTGCGCACGGGCGTACCGATCGGGTCTTCGACCGTGGCGCCGGGCGCGTAGAGCGCAAGCACATCGTCGACCGTTCCCTTCGCGACCGACCGGACATAGTTCTCGACGGTGGCGCGGATCGCGTCACGGGTGGGTGCCATGGGTGAGCCCTCTCGATTTCTGGAACGTGTTCCACGTTGGAGGCTAGAGCACGACGCGCATTCCGACCAGGCTGTGATCACACAGTCCTGGGCCACAGTGGTGCCATGCTTACCCCACCACCGACGGTTCGACCCGCGACGCCAGGAGCACGATGCCCGAGACCCTCGCCTTCACCCTCGACGGACACGCCGGCACGCTCGCGGCCAGGCAATGGGAGACGGCGACGCCCCGATACATCGCGTTGTTGTGCCACGGCTACGGGGAACACGCCGGCCGCTACGACCATGTGGCCGCGCGACTCGTCGACGACGGCGCCGCGGTGTACGCCGTCGACCATGCCGGTCACGGACTCAGCGACGGCGAGCGCGTCTTCGTGCCCGATTTCGAGCTCGTGGTGGACGATTTCCGCCGCCTCGATCTCACCGCCCGGCGCGACCACCCGGGGCTTCCCGTCGCCCTGATCGGACACTCGATGGGCGGCATGATCGCCGCACGGTACGCGCAGCGATTCGGAGACGAACTCGCCGCCGTCGTTCTCTCCGGGCCGGTTCTCGGTACGTGGCCGGTGGTCGACACGCTGCTGGCGGCGGACGAGATCCCTGATACTCCTATCGATCCCGAGACACTCTCGCGCGATCCGGAGGTGGGACGCGCGTACATCGACGATCCTCTCGTGTGGCACGGACCGTTCCAGCGGGTCACCGTGCAAGCCCTGAAGGCGTGTCTGGACCTCGTCACGGCGGCCGGCCCGGTCGAGACCGTGCCCGTGCTGTGGCTGCACGGAGAAGACGACCGCCTCGTGCCGCTCGACGGAACCGCGAGCGGCTGGTCCACCTTCGCCGGCAGCACGTCGTCGTCGAAGGTGTACCCCGGCGCGCGACACGAGATCTTCAACGAGACCAACCGGGACGAGGTTCTCGGTGACGTGCTCGATTTCGTGCGCAGCCACCTGGGGGAAGCCCGCACGGGCGGGTGACGACACCGGGAATTCTCCGGTCGGTTCAGGATTGAAGCGTGCCATTCGCGGTTATCCCGCCGAAAGCCACTTTCTCGTGGACCCATCGGAAGGAGTTCCCGTGGCCGAAGAGGATGCATCGCACAAAGCCCGTGAAGGGTTGAGGAAATCCGTGGTCGGCAAGTTCAAGGAAGTAGCCGGAGCGCTCACCCGCAACGACTCCCTGACCGCCGAAGGCCGCCTCGAGCAGGAGGAGGCACGCAAGCGCAAGGAAGCGGACACGTCCGCACAGCTGGCGGACGCCGAAGCCAAGCAGGCCACCGACCATCTCGAGGCTGTGCACGAGGCCGGCCGCCAGGAACGTGCGGCGGCGGAACGCCGAGCCGACGCCACAGAGACCCGTGCGCACCAGGAAGCCGAGATGCGGAAGCACGAGGCCGAACGCGAGCAGCAAGAGCAGGTGGCGCGCGAGAAAGCCCAGGCGACGCGCGACGCGGCCCTCGCCGAACAGCGTGCCCGGGCTGGGGAGAACGCGGAGGCAGCCGACGTTGCCGCAGACGTGGGCGACGCCCACGCGGAACACGGAGAAGCCGTCACCGACGCCGAGCGCGCACGCCTCGAAGCGGAACAGGAACGCCGCCGGGCCGAGGCTCTCGGACAAGCGCTGGACGAGCACGACCGCTGACGCGGGCGTCAGCGGCGACCCCGCGAACCGTGTTCGACGAGACCCCGACTTCGTACGGCCCACAGAACCGGAGACTGGAGATGTGCCCATGAATCTGACCGCCTTACCCAAAAGCGTTCTGCGACTGCAATATCGCATCGCCCGATTCCCTCTGGGCGTGATCGAACAGCAGTTGCGGTTCCTCCCGTCCGACGCGGCACCGCGACTGATGTACGAGCGCGGCCTCGGCATGCTCGACGGCATTGTCGGCAGTGTGGTGGGAGACGAGGACATCGCCACACGCGGGGCGCTGGCCAACGAACGCGCGCAGGCCGTGATCCGCGCCGAAGAACTCGACCGGCAGGCGGCCGACGAAAAGCGGGCTGCAGACGAGGAACTGCGGCGCGCGCACGAACGCGCGGCGGACGAGCGCGAGGAGGCGCGACGGAAACGCGAACGCGACGTGGAGCAGGCGCGAGCCCAGCGCGACGAGCGCGAGAAGCAGGCCGCACAGGAAGCCGCGCAGAAGAAGGCAGCGCAGACCGCGCAGGCCACGAAGCAGGCCGAGAAGCAGCAGCAAACCGCCGAAGCGGCGAAGCGGAAGCAGCAGACGGCCGTTCGGGAGGCCGAGAAGCAGGCATCCGAACCGGCCAAGATCGCGCTCGAGGATGCCGTCGCCAAGAAACTCGAGTCGAAGAAGGCCGAGCAGGACGCCAAGAAGGTGGGGAACCTCGCCGACGCGGAGAAATCCTCGCGGCGTTCGGCTTCGAGGCAGTCCAAGTAGCAGAAACCGACAGTGCCCGGCAGCTCGTGCGAGCTGCCGGGCACATGTCTACGTGAACACGTCTACTTCACGACGTTGACCATCTTGCCCGGTACGACAATCACTTTCCGGGGCGCGGCGCCGCCGAGCATCTCGACGATCTTCTCGTCCGCCAGCGCGGCGGCTTCGATCGCATCCGGCTTCGCATCGGCGGGCACCGTGATGCGACTGCGCACCTTCCCGTTGACCTGGATCGGGTACTCGACGGAGTCCTCGACGAGCCACTTCTCGTCTGCGGTCGGGAAGGGCCCGTGCGCAAGCGATTCCGTGTGTCCGAGCCGGGACCACAGTTCCTCGGCGAGGTGCGGCGCCACCGGAGCGAGCATGAGCACGAGGGGTTCGACCGCACTGCGCGGCGCACCCGCCGGGTACTGCTTGGTCAGGTGGTTGGTGTACTCGATCAGCTTGGCGATCGCGGTGTTGTCACGCAGGTGTGCGTAGTCGTCCGTCACCCCGGCAACGGCCTTGTTGAGCGCACGCAGGGTCTCGTCGCCGGGCGTCTCGTCCGTGACCCGCACATCGCCCGTCTCCTCGTCGACCACCAGTCGCCAGGCACGCTGCAGGAAGCGGGACGCACCCACGACGTCCTTGGTCGCCCACGGACGCGACTGGTCCAGCGGGCCCATCGACATCTCGTAGACGCGGAGCGTGTCGGCACCGTAGTCGTGGCAGATCTGGTCGGGCGCAACGGAGTTCTTGAGCGACTTGCCCATCTTTCCGTACTCGCGGGCGACTTCCTGCTCGCCGTCGGGACCCGTCCAGAAGAACTTTCCGTCGCGTTCGACGACGTCCTCGGCCGGGACGTAGACACCGCGCGCGTCGGTGTAGGCGTACGCCTGGATGTATCCCTGGTTGAACAGGCGCCGGTACGGCTCGGACGAGGTCACGTATCCGAGGTCGAACAGCACCTTGTGCCAGAAACGCGCGTACAGCAGGTGCAGCACCGCGTGCTCGACGCCGCCGACGTACAGATCGACGCCGCCGGGATCGTTCGGCCCGTACAGATCCGGGCGCGGCCCGGTCCAGTACTGCTCGTTCTCCTTGGCGCAGAACTCCTCGTTGTTGAGCGGGTCGATGTAGCGCAGCTGGTACCACGAGCTGCCTGCCCACTGCGGCATCACATTGGTGTCGCGGGTGTAGCGCTGCAGACCGTCGCCGAGGTCGAGTTCGACGTTCACCCAGTCCGTGGCCTTCGCGAGCGGAGGCGAGGGGGCCGAGTCGGCGTCGTCGGGATCGAACGAGACGGGAGCGTAATCCTCGACCTCCGGAAGCTCCACGGGCAGCATTGATTCGGGGATCGCGTGAGCCTCGCCCTGTGCGTCGTAGACGATGGGGAACGGTTCGCCCCAGTAGCGCTGGCGCGCGAAGAGCCAGTCGCGCAGCTTGTACTGGACGGTTCCGACTCCCGCCCCGGACTCCTCGAGCTTCGCGATGATCGTCTTCTTCGCGTCCGGCACCGCCAGACCGTCGAGGTAGTCGGAGTTCACGAGCACACCGTCGCCGGTGTATGCCGCCTCCGAGATGTCGCCACCGGTGATGACCTCGCGGATCGGCAGCCCGAAGGCGGTCGCGAATTCCCAGTCACGCTGGTCGTGGCCCGGCACCGCCATGATCGCTCCGGTGCCGTACCCGGTCAGGACGTAGTCCGCGATGAAGACCGGCAGCTTCTCCCCGTTGACGGGGTTGACCGCGTAGGCGCCGACGAAGACGCCGGTCTTCTCCTTGCTCTCCTGCCGCTCGAGATCGGACTTGGCCGCGATCGACGCGCGGTACGCGGCGACGGCGTCACCTGGGGACGCGGCGCCACCGGTCCAGCGGGCATCGACACCCTCCGGCCAGGATGCGGCGACGATCTCGTCGACCAGCGGATGCTCGGGTGCGAGAGTGACGTAGGTGGCACCGAACAGCGTGTCGGGCCGGGTCGTGAAGACCTCGATATCCGAATCATGCCCGGCCACACCGAACTTCACCTGTGCGCCGTGGCTGCGCCCGATCCAGTTGCGCTGCATCGACTTGACCTTCTCGGGCCAGTCCAGGTATTCGAGATCGTCGATGAGCCGGTCGGAGTACGCCGTGATGCGCATCATCCACTGCTGGAGGTTCTTCCGGAACACCGGGAAGTTCCCGCGTTCGGAACGGCCGTCCGCGGTGACCTCCTCGTTGGCGAGCACCGTGCCCAGGCCGGGGCACCAGTTGACCAGCGAATCCGAGCGGTACACGAGGCGGTAGCCGTCGAGAGCGGACTGCTTCTCGGCATCCGACAGGGTCGACCAGTCACGGCCGTCCTCGAGGGAGCGGACACCCGCGTCCAGTTCCGCCTCGAGTTCGGAGATCCGGCGGGCCTTCCCTGCCGACCGGTCGTACCACGCGTTGTAGATGGTGAGGAAGATCCACTGCGTCCAGTGGTAGAACTCCACGTCCGTGGTCGCGATGGAGCGACGCTCGTCGTGCCCGAGTCCGAGGCGCCCGAGCTGGCGCTGCATGTTGGCGATGTTCGCCTGGGTGGTCGTGCGGGGATGGGTCCCCGTCTGGACGGCGTACTGCTCCGCCGGCAGCCCGAAGGCGTCGTAGCCGAGTGTGTGCAGCACGTTGCGGCCCTGCATGCGGTGATAACGCGCGTAGACGTCCGTCGCGATGTAGCCGAGCGGGTGGCCGACGTGCAGGCCCGCACCCGACGGATAGGGGAACATGTCCTGCACGAACAGCTTGTCGGCCGGCACATCGCCGGCGAGCGCGCCGACGGGATTGGCGGCGTGGAAGGTGCCGCGCTCGCGCCACAGCTCCTGCCAGCGCTGCTCGATCTGCCCCGCGAGTTCGGCGGTATACCGATGCTTCGGGGTGGCGTCGGACGACTGCTGCTGTGCGGCAGCGTGCGGCTGTGCGGAGGTCTGATCGGGACGGGTCACGGTGATCGCTATCTACTCGGCCGGCGTTTGTGGGCTCCTACCAGGGTAGAACGTGCCCGAACCCGACCTCACCGGCGCCTTCGGCCGACGCGTATCCTGACCGAGTGCTGATCGTCGCCCTTCTGCTCTTCCTGCTCGCTCTCGTCGTCGGAGCGGTCGGTGTCGCAGCGCTGGCCGGGAAGTTGCCGCGTAACCGCTGGGCCGGAGTGCGCACCCCCGACTCTCTTCGCGACGACACCACGTTCGCGCTGGCCAACAAGGTTGCCGCCCCCAGCATGCTCGGGGCTGCCGTCCTACTCGCCGTGGGCGGTATCGCCTGCCTGACCCTGCCGACCGTCGCGGCGATCATCGCGATCGTCGTCACCGTCGGGGCGGCGCTCGTCACCGCCGGTGCCGGTGGTGCGGTCGGTGCGCGGGTCGCGGCGGCGACGAAGCCCACGGAATCCGAGGGATGCGGCTCGTCCTGCGGTGCGTGCAGCCTGCGCGGGGCGTGCGAGCCGAGCGCCTGACAGATCCCGGCGCCGGCGTCGCCGGCAACGCAGAACGGCTCCGAGCCTCTACTGTGAGGCCGTGTCGCAGAGTGAGGCCGTGTCGCAGACCCGCGTGATCGATCCTGTCGGTGTTGTCTTCGGCATCGTGGTTCCGGTACTCGCCGCCGCCTCGATCGTCGTTCTCGCCCGTCTCTGGGAGCCACGGCTACCGGCCGAGGTGGCAACGCACTGGACCGGATCGCGCCCGGACGGCTTCGGACCGGTCGGCTCGTCGGCGTGGACGATGGCGCTGCTCGTCGTGATGGTCGGGGGCGGTTGCTGTGCGATCGCGGCGCTCGCCCGGTCGTTGCTGCTGATGCGGCGCTACATGCTCGTCATCGGTCTCGGGGTCACCGGGGTGATGGTCGCGACATTCGTCGCCGTGCTCGGCGCCCAGCTCGACGTCGCGGACGCGACACAGACAGCATTTCCCACCTGGTCGATCGCGGTCGGCACGGTCGCGGGTGTCGCAGTCGGATGGCTCGGTGCGGCCCTGCTGCGCGACGGACGCGAACGCACACCCGCATCACGGCCGCCCGCACCCGATCTGCCCCGCGGACCGGTCGAATCATCACCCCTGGTGGACCGAGTCGGTATCGGCGCCGGTGCCACCGTCGTCCTGCTCGGCTCGATCCTCGTGCCCACCGTCCTCGTGTGCGCAGCCACGGACAGCTGGTGGCCGACGGCGGTCGTCGTTCCGGTCGCCGTCCTCGCCGTGAGCCTGCTGCGCTTCACCGTGATCGTGGACGAGAAGGGCATCCGGGTGCGCAACCTCGCGACGGATGCGGTGGTCTACGACCTCGACGAGATCGTCGGGGCCGAGGTCACCGAGACCCGGCCCTTCCAGGACTGGGGCGGCTGGGGTTTGCGGGTGAAGGGGCGCGGCAGATACGGCCTCGTCACCACCACCGGACCGGCTGTGGCGGTGTCAACGGCGTCGGGCCACGTCTTCACGGTCACCTCGGCACGCGCCGATGAGCTGGCCGGGGCACTCAACACCCTCGCGGATCGACGCGGCGCCGCAGTATCCACCGACCCCACCGGGTTGACGGAACCGTCCACCTGACGGTCGGTCAGTTCCGCTCGATCTCGATCGGATGCGTCGCGAGCAGCGCGAGCGGGAGCGGCTGACGGCGCAGGACCCGCGCCCAGAGGTCGACGTGCGCGGGAGTGAAGATGTCGTAGGGGAGCGCGGAGACCACCATCCAGTCGTCGTTGCGCAGCTCCCCGTCGAGTTGACCCCCGCTCCATCCCGCGTACCCGGCAAAGATCCGCACGGCTTCGACGTGCCGGGCGATGACGGCCGGATCCGAATCGAGATCGATCATCACGACGCGCCCGTCGACCCGTCGGATACCGGGCACACCGTCGACGGACATTCCGACCGGGACCGTGCCCAGACACAATGCCGAACTCCGGTGAACCGGGCCGCCGACGAACAACGCCTTCGGCGCCGCCGCGAGCCGCGTCCACCGTGGCAGCATCGCGTCGACCGAGGTATTGCTGATGCGGTTGAGGACGACGCCGAAACTGCCCGCGTCGGTGTGCTCCACGACGTAGACGACGCTGCGGCGGAAAGTCGGTTCGGTGAGGTCGGTGGCGGAGACGAGGAGACTTCCGGGCCGCACCTTCGGAGTCACAGGTGCGGTGCGGTCCTCGGGTTCCTCCTGGTGCTGCGCCACGAGAGACATTCTGTCACCGGCGTCACCGCGATGTCGGCCGGAACCCGGCTGTCCGCGCGAGCAACGCGAGGTGGTGGTCGAACAACGACTCCGGGTCCGTGAAGGTGTCCGTGCCGTACTGGCCGAACACTTCGAAACTCACCGCCCCGAACAGCGCCGGCCACACGAACAGACCGCGCGCCAGAACGTCGTCCGGCAGGTCTGCGGAAATCTCGGCACGGATGCGATCGAGATCACCGACGAGCCCGGCGGTTGTGGGGACTTCCGTCGCCTCGTCCAGCGCCGCGGCCCGGTGGGCCTCGACCAGGATGCGTACCAGAGTCAGAACGACGCGGGTCCCCGGCTGGGTGGTCCGCTCGGCGGGTGCGTGATAGCCGGGCACAGGGGTACCGAAGATCAGGCCGTACCGGGCCGGCTCGGCACGCGCCCAGGCTCGCACCGCCCGGCCCAACGCGAAGAAGCGTGCCCGGTGGTCGGCGGCATCCACGGCATCGACGGCTGCGTCGACGGCATCGCCGAGTTCGTCGTAGGCATCGATCACCAGCAGGGTCAGAAGTTCGTCGCGGCTTGCGACGTACCGGTAGACGGCCGAGGAGACCACCCCGAGATCGCGGGCGACCGCCCGCAACGACAGGGCCTCGGCGCCACCGGCGGCGAGATGCTCACGGCCGATGGCCACGATGTCCGCCATCGTGCGGGCACGAGCCCGGGCGCGGGGTGTTGTCACGTCGCCCAGCCTGCCCTACCGGAAGCACCGCAAACAAATGTGAGCGCTGCTCCCTGCCGCGCCGGGCGGGACATCCGCGCAAAGTCGCGATCGATAGGGTCGCGTGTGTGCGGGACTCCCAGAAACAGGCGTGGCGATCGACCGCGACGGCGCTACGGCATTCCCCGGGACTCGCGCGACTGACAGCCGTCCGGTTCGCCGGGCAGTTCGGGGACGGTCTGTTCCAGGCCGCCCTCGGCGGAGCCATCCTCTTCAACCCCGAACGTCACACGAATCCGGTGGACATCGCCGTAGGGTTCGCGGTGCTTCTGCTGCCCTATTCGGTGATCGGACCGTTCGCCGGAGCCTTGCTCGACCGCTGGGATCGCCGTCTCGTCCTGGTATGGGCCAACGCGGTACGCGGAGTTCTCGTCGCGTCCGCGGCGGCGGTACTCCTCGTCGGCGGGCCACAACTGCCCCTGATGCTGCTGGCACTTGCCGCCGTGGGGGTGAGCAGATTCGTTCTCGCCGGAGTCTCGGCATCACTTCCCCACGTGACGAGGCAGTCATGGCTCGTCCCGGTCAATTCCGTTCTGGCGACCGCGGGTTCGGTGGTCGCCGCAGTGGGTGCCGCCGTCGCGGTCGCGACGATCGGTGTCGTCGGTGCGGGGGACACGGCTTCCGGCATCGCGGTGGCGGTCGGCGTGACCGGATCGATCGTCGGCGCCGCCGCAGCGGCAGGGTTCCCCCGCAACGCGCTCGGACCCGACGGTGCACGACTCCGTTCGCCCGCGAGCGCGGTACTCGCCGGCCTGCGAACCGGCGCGGGCGCGGTCGCCGAGAATCCCGGAGTCGCTGCCGCGCTGCTCGGTATCGGGGCGCACCGCATCGTGTTCGGCCTGAACACACTCATCACGCTTCTCGTCCTGCGAAACGCCGACAACCCGTCGGACCTACCCGGTGGGCTCGCCGGATTCGGTGCCGCGGTGGCCTGCACGGCGGCGGGAATGCTCCTCGCCGCCGCCCTCACACCGTTCCTCCTCCCACGGCTCGGGCGACCTCGTGCGGTCACCGCCGGATTGCTCGCCGCCGCGGTCGTGCAGTTCGCGTTCGTCACCTCCTTGACGACGGGATCGTTGCTGATCGCCGCTTTCCTCCTCGGGGTCGCGGGACAGACCATCAAGCTGACGGGCGACGCCGCCATGCAGATCGAGATCGACGACGCGCGTCGCGGGCAGGTATTCGCGTTGCAGGACACCGTGTTCAACCTGGCGTTCCTTGCCGCGATCGCCGCGTCGGCCTTCCTGATCGCGCCGGACGGGCGCAGCCCGGGACTTGCCCTGGCCGGCGGGCTGATCTACGTGCTCGCCCTGGCCGGCGTTCTCGCACTCGGGCGGTCGCGGACCTAGTCACGACCCCCGCAGGGCCGGAAGCGCGGCGCGATGAACGCGAATCTCCATGGCCTTGACGACGAACCACACGGCCGAGCCCGGCTCGAGACCGAGATCCGCAACCGCGGCGGGCGTCACTTCGGCCGCCAGACCGGCGACTCCGGTGCGCACCAGCACCGTCGAGCCCCGGGCCTCGACTTCGGTGACGGTCACCTCGAACGCATTGCGGGGACTCCCGTGTGGCTCGTCCACGTACACCGCGACCGCGGCGGGGGAGAAGACGGCCGCGGCCACATCTCCCGGTACGCACTCCTCGTCGACGACGCCGTGCACGGCACCGACCTCCGTCTCCACGCCATCCGCTGTCACCGTGCCGGCGATCAGGTTCATCCCGGCGATCTGTGCGGCGAAAGCGCTCCGTGGCCGGGTGAGGACGTCCCGCACCGCGCCGTGTTCCACGACACGTCCCGATTCGACCACCACGACGCGGTCGGCGAGGGCCAGGGCGTCGAGGGGGTCGTGTGTGACCACGAGCGCCGTGCGCCGGTCCTCACGCAGTATCCGGCGCAGCAGTGACCTGATCGCCGGCGCCGCAGCGACATCCAGCGCGGCCATGGGTTCGTCCAGCAGGAGCAACTGCGGGTCGGCAGCGAGAGCGCGGGCGATCGCGACCCGCTGAGCCTGCCCGCCCGACAAACGGTGCGGTTTGCGGTCGGCGAACGCCACAGCGTCGACGGCGTCGAGCCAGCGCAACGCCTCGGTATGCGCGGCGCGGCGGCTCATTCCGGCACTGCGCGGTGCGAAGGCTACGTTGCCCGCAGCGGTCAGGTGCGGGAACAGCAAAGCCTGTTGTGCCAGCAGGGCAACCGACCGGCGATGGGGCGGCACCGCGACACCCGCCGACGTGTCGGTGAGGATCCGGCCACCGAGCTCGATCCGGCCTTCGTCCGGAAGAACCAGTCCTGCAATCAGGTTCAGCAGCGTCGATTTCCCGGCACCGTTGGGACCGAGGATCGCGACCACGCTGCCCGATGCCACGTCCAGGTCGAAGTCGACGGACCGTGCGTCCACCCGTGCGTGCACGTGCAGTTCGCTCACCAGTCGCCACCTGCCCGGCGTCCGCGTGCGGCCACCACGATGAGCACTGCCACGACGACCAGGAGCAGCGACAACGCCACGGCGGCATCGGGATCGGTTTCCCGCTGCAGATAGATCTCGAGAGGGAGGGTGCGGGTGACGCCCTGGAGGCTGCCCGCGAAAGTGAGAGTCGCGCCGAATTCCCCGAGCGCCCGCGCGAACGCCAGGATCGCACCGGAGACGAGTCCCGGCAGCACCAACGGCAGGGTGACCCTGCGGAAGACCGTAGTGGGCCGGGCGCCCAGCGTCGACGCCACCGCCTCGTACCGTCGGCCCGCGGTACGCAACGCTCCCTCGAGACTCATCACCAGGAACGGCAACGCCACGAAGGTCTGTGCCAGCACGACAGCGGTGGTGGAGAACGCGATCCGGATCCCGAACGCCTCGAGGTGCTCACCGATGAGGCCGCGTCTGCCGAAGGTGTACAGCAGCGCGATCCCACCCACCACGGGTGGCAGCACGAGCGGCAGCAGGACCAGTGAACGGAGCACCGGCATCACGCGGGACGTGCTGCGTGCGAGCACGGCAGCCATGGGCACACCGCATACGATGCACAGCACGGTGCTGGTGAACGCGGTCCGCACACTGAGCGCGAGCGCCTGCATCGATGCCTCGGACGTGACCAGTTCCGGGAAGCGGTGCCAGTCGACGGAGAGCACGATCGAGACCAACGGCAGCACCACGAACAGGCCGCCGGCGATCGCCGGAAGATAGATCCACGCCGGCAGACCGGTCGGGGTGCGGGCCGCCGTCATGGACCGGCGAACCCGGCTTCCCCGAGAATCTCCAGTCCTTCGGGTCCGGCGACGAAATCGACGAACGCGCGGGCGGCGTCCGGATTCCGGGAATCTTCGAGTACGGCGATCGGATAGGAGTTGACGGAGTCCCCGGACTCGGGAAACGCCACGACGGTGACGGCGTCGCCCGCGGCGCGCGCATCGGTGACGTAGACCAGTCCGGCGTCGGCCTGTCCCGAGGTGACCTTGGCGAGCACGTCGGCGACGGAGGATTCCTCGCTGACCGGCGACAGTTCGGTTCCGGTCGCCTCCTCGGCGCGCACGGTGGCGGCGCCGCACGGCACCTGGGGTGCGCAGACGACCGCCGACACGCCGTCGCGGCCGAGGTCGTCGAACGAGGTGATGCCCTTCGGATTCCCCGGCTCGGTGACAATCGTGAGCGTGTTGGCCGCGAAGGGCACCGGATCACCGGCGACGAGACCCTCGTCCACGACGCGGGACATCGTGACGGTATCGGCGGACGCGAACACGTCGGCGGGTGCGCCCTGCGCCAGTTGGCCGGCGAGGTCCGACGACCCTGCGAAGTTGAACACCACGGCGGCGTCGTCGTGCACTTGCTCGAACGCGGTGCCGATCTCGGTGAACGTGTCCCTGAGCGACGCTGCCGCGAACACCGTGACAGTGCCCGTCACACCGTCACCCGACGGATTCCGATCACTCTGTTCCGAACCGCAGGCGACCGAAGCCAGTGCCACGGACGCCACCAGGATCCATCCTGCGCGCACGCGCCTCACGAGGACCCTCCGGGTGTTTCGATGATGACGGTTGTCGCTTTGACGACCGCGACCGCGACGCTGCCCGGTTCGAGGCCGAGTTCCCGCACCGCTTCGGTGCTCATGAGAGATACGACCCGATGCTGCCCGCACTGCATCTCGACCTGCGACATCACCGGGTCCGAGACGACCCGGGTGACGAGACCGACGAATTTGTTGCGGGCGGAACTCCCGACGCCGAGCAGATCCGGTGCCGCGTCGGCTTGGGCCCGCGAGAACGCCGCGAGTTCGCTGCCGTCGACCACTTTGCGGCCGGTGTCGTCCTTGCTCGCACGAAGGGCGCCCTGGTCGATCCAGCGCCGCACGGTGTCGTCGCTGACACCGAGCAGGCGTGCGGCGTCGCGGATACGGAAAGTCGTCACGATATGTTCCGCACACAAGTCACGAACTGGACGATACGTCCGCAGATGCGGTTGTATCAACCTTCTCAGTAGACGTCGCGCACGTACCGCTTCTCAGCACTCAAACGATCGACGTATGCCGCTGCCGCCTCCTGGTCGAGCCGGCCGTGGGTCTGCACCACCTCGCGGAGCATCGCGTCGACATCTTTCGCCATGCGCCCGGCGTCCCCGCAGACGGCGAAATGAGCGCCGTCCTCCAGCCATCTCCAGAGCTGGGCGCCCTGCTCACGCATGCGGTCCTGCACGTACACCTTCTGTCGCTGGTCACGCGAGAACGCGAGGTCCAGCTTGGTGAGGAACCCGTCGGCGTGCATCTTCTCGATCTCGTCGCGGTACAGGTAGTCGGTGTCCGACCGCTGGTCGCCGAAGAAGAGCCAACTGCGACCGGTGTGCCCGGATTCGCGGCGGTCGTGGAGGAAGGCCCGAAACGGCGCGATCCCCGTTCCCGGCCCGACCATGATCATCGGAGTATCGCCGGGTGGTGGCCGGAAGTGCGGATTCCGCTGCACGAAGATGGGGATGTCGACGCCCTTGCTGTGGTCGGCGAGGAAGCCCGAGCACACGCCGGCCCGGTCGCGGCCCTCGAAGCCGTATCGCACCACCGACACGGTGAGCTGCACCTCCCGCGGGTTGGACTTCGGACTCGACGAGATCGAGTAGCTGCGTGGCTGAAGCCGCGTGAGCACACCGAGCCACTCGTCGAGCGGTGCCTTGAACGGGTATTCGGCGATGACATCCATCGCCTGCCGCCCCCACAGCCACCGCTGCAATTCCATCTTGTTTCCGGGTCGCAGCAGCTTGGCGAGTTCCGGACTCCCGCTCTGGCGTTGCACGAAGCGCAGCAATTCGGGAGTGGTCCTGGTGATGTCGAGGTACCGAGCCGCGGCCTCCCGGAGAGGGACGGTGGGACGATCGACGCTTTCGACGGGCGCCTCCGCGTCGAGCGCGGTGACCTGCATCCATTCTTCGACGGCCTCGGGGCAGTTGGTCGGCATCACCCCGAGGGCATCTCCCGCACAATATTCGAATTCCGGGTCGAACAGCTCGAATCCGAACTGCCGCACATCCTTCGACGATCCGGCTCCACTGAGTGCGATGTTGCGTGTCAGGCGGGTGACGAGCGGGGACTTGCGGCTGTACACGGATGCCCGCGGCGGGACAGGTTGCGCGGGCGCGTCACCGGCCACCAGATTCTGGACCGAGCACACCCATTCGTTCGCGCGGTCCTCGAAATCCGGTTCACAGTCCACGCGTGGAACCATCCGGGTCGCTCCGAGATCGGCCAGCCGGTCGTCCACCTTGCGTCCGTACCCGCAGAAGTCGTCGTAACTGGAGTCGCCGAAAGCCAGTACCGCATAGCGGGTACCGGCGAGCGACGGTGCGTCTGCACCGTTCAAGCTCTTCCAGAACGCCGAAGCGTTGTCCGGCGCGTCGCCGTCACCGAACGTACTTGTCACCACCAGCAATTCCGGTATCTGCACGAGATCCGCGACGGTCAGCGTCCCCATCCCGACCGCGGTGGCCTCACGTCCCGCGGCACGAAGACGCTCGGCGCAGGTGTGCGCGAATCCTTCGGCATTCCCCGTCTGCGACGCCCACGCCACCACGACCGGCGGTTCCGGGTTCCGGTCCCCGGCCGCGGCATCGGAGCCGGCGTCGATCGCAGCGCTCTGCGAGTACATCCCCGCGAACAGTCCGTCGAGCCACGCCCGGGTCGCGGGAGGAAACGGCGCCGAAGCCGGCAGCGACGGCGCGGCGGTGACATCGGACGACCGCAGACCGGCGAGAAGACCTGCGAGATAGCGTTTCTCGTCGTCGCCGAACAGGGGAGCGGGGATACCGCCGACTCCGAGCGTCTCCGCGAGCCGTCCGACGACCGAATCGTCGGCGGGCAGGGAAGGGGATACAGGTGCTGCCGCGACTTTCGTCACGGCGACCGCGCAGAACTTGAATTCTGGCTGGAGCGACGCGGAATCGACGGCGTCGTTGGTCACGACGTTGATCGCGCGATCGTTCCCGAACAGGTCGTTCCAGTGGAACGGGGCGAAACAGTTTCCCGGCATCACCCGATCGGTCACCACCGCCGGAAGGACGGCGCGCCCCCGCCGCGATGCGATGTCCACCGCGTCACCGTCGACGATCGACAACCGCGCGGCATCCTCGGGACTGATCTCCACGAACGGTCCGGGGTCGAGTTTTCCGAGCTTGGCGATCTTGCCCGTCTTGGTGAGCGTGTGCCATTGGTGTTGTACGCGACCGGTATTGAAAACGAACGGGTAGTCGTCGTCGGGCAGTTCGGCTGTGGGCAGATGCGGACGGGGGAAGAACCGGGCTCGTCCGTCCGGTGTCGCGAAGGCCAGTTCCGGTACGGATCCGTCGTCGCGGACCACCAGCGTCCGGCTGTCTCCGTCGTTGAGATACCGGACCGGACTGCGATCGTCGGTGCGGCCGGGGCCACACGGCCATTGCACCGGGCCGTGCCGCAGCCTGTCGTATGTCACGCCGCGCAGGTCGTACCCCGTCTGCGGATTCCAGAACTGCGTGATCTCGTCGAAGATCTCCTCCGCGCACGAGTAGGTGAACGCGTCACCGAACCCCATCTCACAGGCGACACGCGCGATGATCTGCCAGTCGGGCAGTGCCTCTCCGACCGGTTCGACGGCCTGTTGCAACAGGTTCAGAGTGCGGTCGGATCCCACTGTCACGTAGTCGGACTCCGCCCACAGGGCACCCGGAAGGAGGATGTCGGCGTATGCATTCGTTTCGGTCTCGAGGAACACGTCCTGGGCGATGACGAGTTCCGCGTTCTCGAGACCCTCGAGAACGGTCGCCCGGTTCGCGACCGAGGCCACCGGGTTGGTGCAGATGATCCAGCACGCCTTGATCGTTCCTTGTGCCATTTCCCGGAACATGTCGACGGTGCCGGTGCCTGCTTCGGCGCGCAGCGTGCCGGGAGGTAGCGCCCACTGCTCCTCGACGAACACCCGGTCGTCGCCGGACAACACGCTGCGCTGGCCCGGCAGGCCGGGACCCATGTACCCCATCTCGCGACCACCCATCGCGTTGGGCTGACCGGTCAGCGAGAACGGGCCGCTTCCGGTGCGGCAGATCGCTCCCGTGGCGAGATGGAGATTGCAGATCGCGTTGGTGTTCCAGGTGCCGTGGGTGCTCTGGTTGAGCCCCATCGTCCAGCAACTCATCCACTCGCCGGCCTCGCCGATCCATCGTGCAGCCGTGCGGATGTCGGCTTCCTCGAGGCCGGTGATGCCGGCGACGAGAGCGGGCGGGTACTCGGCGAGGAACTCCTCCATCGCTTCCCAGCCCTCGGTGTACTCCTCGACGAAGTCACGATCGACGTGCCCGTTCTCGACGATCAGGTGGAGCAGGCCGTTGAGCAGTGCGAGGTCGGTACCCGGCGCGATCTGCAGGAACAGGTCCGCTTTGTCCGCGGTGGCGGTGCGCCGAGGATCGACGACGACGAGCTTGGCCCCGGCTCGGACACGTTCCATCATCCGCAGGAAGAGGATGGGGTGACAGTCGGCCATGTTCGAACCCGAGACGAAGAACAGATCGGCGTGCTCGAAGTCCTCGTACGAGCCGGGTGGCCCGTCCGAACCGAGCGACTGCTTGTAGCCGGTGCCCGCAGAGGCCATGCACAGCCGCGAGTTCGATTCGATCCGGCTCGTGCGCACGAATCCCTTGGCGAGCTTGTTCGCGAGGTATTGCGCCTCGAGCGACATCTGTCCGGAGACGTAGAACGCCACCGCATCGGGTCCGTGGGTTCCGATGATCTCCGTGAGACGGCGTGCGGTGTCGGCGACGGCCGCGTCCACCGGCACCGGCGAAGGAGCGCCGCCGCGGCGGTCACGCACGTACGCGGTCTCGAGACGGCCCGCCGCAGCCAGCATCTCCGCGCTTGTCGCACCCTTGGTGCACAGGCGCCCCCGATTGGTGGGGTGCTCCTTGTCGCCGTACGCCTTGACCACCCTGCGGGCACCGGTATCGGGATCGGTGGCGACGTCGAGCACCATGCCGCACCCGACACCGCAGTAGGAGCACGCGGTCTTCACCGTCGTGATGTCATCCCGCATCCGAATCTCCTACCCGGCACCGCGTCCGCCGGCAGTGAACCGAGGGGCACGCCGTTGCCGTCGCCGATACGACGACTTCCATGCTGCGGACTCGGTGTTTCGGACGCGTCACATGGGATGAGCACGCTGTGACATCTGGCTCACGGGTGACGGGAGGAGGTGTGAGGTGCCGGCAACACGCTCAGGACTTCGGTTGCTGCTCCCACCATTTCAGGAGCTCGGCCTCGGCGTCGTCGCGATCGAGTGGACCGCGATCGAGGCGCAACTCCTTGAGGAACTTCCACGCCCTGCCCACCTCGGGGCCCGGCGGAATGCCGAGAACTTCCATGATCGCGTTGCCGTCGAGATCCGGGCGGACCTTCGCGACGCCCTCTTCCTCCGCCAGTCGCGCGATGCGCACCTCGAGATCGTCGTAGGTGGCCTGCAGTGCTGCGGCGCGCCGTTTGTTGCGGGTGGTGCAATCGGCCCGAACCAGCTTGTGGAGCCGGGGGAGGAGGTCCCCGGCATCGTGCACGTACCGCCGCACCGCCGAGTCCGTCCATTGGCCCTTGCCGTACCCGTGGAAGCGCAAGTGCAGAAACACCAGCTGGCCGACGTCCTCGATCATCTGCTTCGGGTACTTCAGGGCCCGCATCCGCTTGCGCACCAGCTTCGCCCCGACCACCTCGTGGTGATGGAAGCTGACGCCGCCGCCGGCCTCGTTGCGCTTGGTGCCGGGCTTGCCGATGTCGTGGAGCAGCGCCGCCCAGCGCAGCACCAGGTCCGGGTCGCCGTCCTCGAGATCGATCGCCTGGGTGAGCACGGTGAGCGAATGCCAGTACACGTCCTTGTGCTGGTGATGCTCGTCGATCTCGAGTTTCATCGCGGGGATCTCCGGGATGACGCGCTCCGCCAGGCCGGTCTCCACCATGCACTCGATGCCGTCGACCGGATGGTCCCCCAGGATCAGCTTGTCGAGTTCGGCCCGCACCCGCTCGGCGCTGATGCGCAAGATCTCGTCCGCCATCTCGCGGATCGCCGTCTGGACCCGCTCGGTGAGCGAAAAGCCCAGTTGGGAGACGAATCGGGCCGCCCGCAACATGCGCAGCGGGTCGTCCTCGAACGAGTCCTCGGGCCGAGCCGGAGTGTCGAGAACACCTGCGAGCAACGCGTCGAGCCCACCGAGCGGGTCGACGAACTCACCGGCACCGTCCGGACCGATCCGAACGGCCATCGCATTGACGGTGAAGTCACGGCGTACGAGATCGTCCTCGAGGCTCGTTCCGTACTCGACGACGGGATGGCGGGTGACACGGTCGTAGGCGTCGCTGCGGAACGTGGTGATCTCGAGTTGTTCGGATCCCTTTGCCGCGCTGACCGTGCCGAAGTCGATGCCGGTGTCCCACTGATGGTCCACCAACCCGCGCAGCAGTTCCTGGACCTTCTCGGGGCGCGCGTCTGTCGTGAAGTCGAGGTCGGTACCCAACCGGCCGAGAAGCGCGTCGCGGACGCTCCCTCCGACGAGATACAGCTCATGGCCCGCCTCGGTGAACCGCGCACCGAGTGGGGCCAGGACATCGGACAACGAGCGCAGAGTGACGTCGGCTCCGGCGAGCAACCGGGTTCGGCGGTCGAGGTCTGCGGTGGGTGAGTTCACGTCTTTGCACCTTACCGAGCAGGGCGTTCGTGTGGTTGAGCCGGGACCGACGGCGGTACATCTACTATCTATTAGGTGTCGCCCGCCGAACGTGCCAATCGCAACCGCCGCAGCTCGCGGCGTCGTGGCACGAGCGCGAAAAAGGCTGCTCAGGGCGGAGCACCCGGCGCACCCGGCCCTCGACTGCGCACCGTCCGCGAGACCTCGGCCGGCGGGCTGGTCGTCGACGGACTCGGTGGTCCACCCGACAAGCTGTGTGCCGCGCTGATCGGGCGTACCGACCGTCGCGGCCGCCTGCTGTGGTCGCTGCCGAAGGGGCACATCGAGCGCGGCGAGACCGCCGAAATGACCGCGATGCGCGAGGTGCACGAAGAGACCGGTGTCCGCAGCACGGTGCTCGCCGAACTCGGCAGCATCGACTACTGGTTCGTCACCGAAGGCCGTCGCGTCCACAAAACGGTGCACCACTATCTTCTGCGTTACCTCGGCGGTGAACTGTCCGACGCGGATGTCGAGGTCACCGAAGTCGCCTGGGTTCCGCTCCGTGAACTCCGGTCCCGGCTCGCCTACGCCGACGAACGTAAGCTCGCCGACGTCGCAGACCAGCTCATTGCGGAGATGCATCCCGAATCGCGTCCCCGCACCGACGAACCGGGGGCCCATCTCGGATGACGGCGGTGGTTTCCCGAACGGGTGCCGCGGTTCTGGCCGTGCTCACGCTCGTTCTCACAACGATCGGTGTGGCGATCCCCGCACCCGCGGCGGCACAGCCGGACTCCGAAGACACCAAGTTTCTCGCTCTGAGCATCGACGAGGTCACCCCGTCGGTGGTGTCGCTCACGAGTGAATCGGTAGTCGAGGTCACGGGCACCGTCACCAATGTCGGCGACCGCGATGTCGAGGACGTCTGGGTGCGACTTCAGCGCGCACCCGTCATCTCCGACCCTGCTGCCCTGCGCACCTCGCTCTCCCTCGATCAGTCGGGTTTCGACACCGTGGGCGAATTCGAGCAGGTCACGGACCGGCTCGGCCGCGGCGACCGCACCGAGTTCACGATCGAGCTGCCCCTGCGTTCCGAACTCGAGCCGTCGCTCGGCATCGACACCCCCGGTGTCTACCCGTTGCTCGTCAACGTCAACGGCTCGCCCGAATACGGGGGCCAGGCCCGTCTGGACGATGCCCGTTTCCTGCTGCCCGTGCTGGGAGTGCCCGCGGGCGAGGACACCTCCGGCCCGCGAACGTCGGCGTCCACGCCCTCGGGCGGAACCGCCGGAACGGCGCCCAGGAGCGAGACCGAGAGCTTTCCCGCCGTTCCACCCGAGGTGTCGCGCCCCGTCGCCGTCTCGATGTTGTGGCCCTTGGCCGACACGCCGCGGCTGGCCTCGGGTGTTCCCGGATCCGCGACGGAACCCGCCCGGCTCGTCGATGACGTGCTCGCCACGTCGCTGGCCGAAGGAGGACGGCTCGACGGGTTGCTGCGCGCTGCCGAACAATCGCTGGAGACCGATCCGCGGGTCACCGAAGGCATGTGCCTGGCGATCGACCCCGACTTGCTGGTCACGGTCGCGAACATGACCCGGGACTATCTCGTGGTGGACGACCCGGCCGATCCGATGGGGGCCGCGAGCCCCGGAACGGGCACCGAGGCGGCTATCGCGTGGCTCGGCCGCATCCGGGCACTCGCGACCTCCATGTGCACGGTGGCGGTGCCGTTCGCCCAGGCGGACCTGACGGCGCTCGCGGAACTGGACGATCCCTCGCTGACCGTGCCCGCCTTGCGGTCCCCGAGCACGCTTGTCGACACGATCCTCGAAACCACGTCGCTTCCGGATGTCGTGTGGCCCGATTCCGGTGTCCTCACCGAGAACGCCGGGCTTCTCGTCGCCGCGGACGGCCCGGTCACGGCGGTACTCGCCGACACCGCGGTGGACGACGGACGCGCCGCCATGAGCGGCGCATCCCCGCGCAACAGTGTCCGGGTGTCGGGAGTCGACGGGCTGACGGCCGGCCTGTTCGACGCCGCGGCCTCGGCAGCACTCGCGGGCATGGGCGACGCGCCGTCGACCCCCTCGTTCGTGACCAAGGCCGCGCGCTACGACCTCGCCGACGACTCCGCGACCGCACGGTTCCAGGACGCGCTCGGTGCGCTGGCGTTTCCGGCGCTGGCCCCGTCGGTGGACGCGGCGTCGGGAGTGCCGCTGCCCGCACCCGGCCGCTCGGTGCTGTTCGCTCCGCCGCAGGTCTGGTCGCCGTCCCCGGACGAGGCGTCGGCCACGCTGTCCATGATCTCGTCACTCATCCGTTCGGGAACGGCGACGGCTCGTCCCTTCACCGAGTTCGTCGCCGCGGCAGCAGCCACCGCAGACGACCCGAATACCTCCGTGCTCGACTATCCGGAGCAAGCCGTCACCGACGGTGTGCCGGCAGAGGTGGTCCGGATTGCCGCCGAGCAGACGCCCCGGCTCGATGCTCTGCAGGCAGCGTTGATCGAGGATCCGCAGGCCCAGCTCACGCCGCAGGAATTCCTCACACCGCTGCGGGAGGATCTGCTGCGCGCGATGGCGTCGGCGGGGCGGCGGGGCGAAGACCCCGAACAGGCGGTGGACGTCGCGACTCTGCGCGCGGTGGAAGTCGAAGAAGCCGTGGACGGGATGTTCGCGGGAGTGACAGTGCTCTCACCGGGTGGTGTGTACACACTGACCTCCGAACAGAGTCCCCTACTGTTGGTGGCGCGCAACGATCTGCCCGTGGGCATCACAGTGCGGTTGCACGTGGACGCGCCCTCGGCGATGGAGATCACCGATATCGGGCCGACCCAGCTGCCTCCGCGCGGTAGCCGCACCCTGACGGTGCCCGCTCAGATCAGCGACTCGCGGAAGCTCGAACTGGAGTTCTCGCTCACCACGGAATCCGGCCTGTCTCTCGGCAGTCCGACGAACGTGACGGTACGTTCCAATGCGTATGGCCGGATTCTCGCCATCGTCACGGGCTGTGCGGGAGCGCTCCTGCTGTTCCTGGCGGGCAGGCGGCTTCTGCACCGGTTCCGCGGGGAACCGGATCCAGCCGACGAAGGGTACGAACGAGAATGACGGGGAACGCGACCCGCGACGACGTGAAGTCACCGACGACTTCACCGGACGTCACCGGTGCCGGTCCCACCGGCCGGAAGGTTCCGAGCCTGCTCGCGGCCACCGGCTCCATTGCCGTCGCCACCCTGGTCAGCCGGATCACCGGGTTCCTCAAGCAACTGCTGATCCTCACGTTGCTGGGTGCGAGCGTCGCGTCGTCGTTCACCGTGGCCCACCAGATCCCCAACATGATCTCCGAGCTGGTCCTCGGCGCGGTCCTCACCTCGATCGTGGTGCCGGTGCTCGTGCGGGCGGAACGCGAGGACCCGGACGGCGGCGAGGCATTCGTCCGTCGCCTGTTCACCGCGGCCGTCGTGCTGCTCGGCGGCGCGACGATCCTCGCGGTCGCCGCCGCGCCGCTGCTCACGACGCACGTGTTCCTCGACGACTCCGGCAAGGTGTCGACGACACTGACGACTGCCCTGTCGTACCTGCTGCTGCCGGCCATCGTGTTCTACGGGCTGTCGGGCCTGTTCACGGGCATTCTCAATACGCGGCAGGTCTTCAAGCCCGGCGCATGGGCACCCGTGGCGAACAACGTCGTCGTGCTCGTCGTGCTGGTCGTCTATTACCTGATGCCGGGGGAGATCACCCTCGATCCGGTGCGCATGAGCGACCCGAAGCTGCTGGTACTCGGCCTCGGTGTGCTTCTCGGCGTCATCACCCAGGCGATGTGCCTGATCCCCGCGCTCCGCCGCGAAGGCATCAACCTGAAGCCGCTGTGGGGCCTCGACGACCGCCTGCGCCAGTTCGGCGGGATGGCCGCGGCAATCGTGCTGTACGTGCTGATCAGCCAGATCGGCATGATCTTCGCAACCAACATCTCGTCGGGCGCCGATGCCGCAGGCCCCGCGATCTACAACAACGCCTGGCTGCTGCTGCAGTTGCCGTACGGCGTGCTCGGCGTCACCGTGCTCACCGCGATCATGCCGCGACTGAGCCGCAACGCCGCCGAGGGCGACACTCCCGCGGTCGTCGACGACCTGTCGGTCGCGACCCGGATGACCATGATCGCGCTGATCCCGATCGTCACGTTCCTCACGATCGCGGGCACGCACGTCGGGACCGCCCTGTACGGCTACGGCAATTTCGGCGCGGGCAACGCGTCCCTGCTCGGCCAGGCCGTGAGCTGGTCCGCCTTCACCCTGATTCCCTACTCGCTCGTGCTCATCCACCTGCGTGTTTTCTACGCGCGGGAACAGGCCTGGACCCCCACCTGGATCATTCTCGGCATCACCGCCGTCAAGATCGGCTTGTCGGCGCTCGCTCCGGTCGTGGCGAGCAACGACCAGCAGGTCGTCGTCCTGCTCGGTGTCGCGACCGGTCTCGCGTTCACCTGCGGTGCGTTCATCGGCGGGTTCCTGCTGCACCGCACCCTGGGCGACCTGCGGATGGCCAACGTGGGCCGCACGATTTGGCACGTGGTGCTGGCGTCGGCCGGCGGGGCGGTCGTCGTGCTCGTCGCCGACAGACTCCTGCAGTTGGACGCCCTCGCGGACCGCTTCGGCGGCCTCGGCTCGATGGTGCGTGTCGCGATCAGCGGCATCCTCATGCTGCTCGTCGCGCTCGTCGGTATGTATCTGCTCAAGGTTCCCGAGATCATGGCCATCGAGGCCGCCGTACGCCGCAAGATCGCCGCGGTGCGCGGTGGCGGCGCGGAAGAGAGCGAAGCCGAACTCGGGGAGTCCACGGCCACTTCGCCGGCCGATACCGGTGCCTTCCCGACCCGCCGCCGCTTCGGCTACGACGCCTACCCGGAGTCCGACTTCGAGAAGACCGTCGTACTGCCGCGCATCGACTACGGCGACTACGGAGTCGGACCGTACGACGCGATCACCGAAGTCATGCCCGCGATCAGAGACGTGCCCCGTCCCGTCGAGGCGCAGCAACAACTCCCGTACCCTGGTCAACAGCAGATTCGACACGGGCGCCGTGGTCCGCGCTACTTCGCGGCCCCCACGGGCGATCCTCGTCTCCGCACCGGAAGTGGACGAGTCGACAACGAAGGAGTGAGGGTGAGCGACGACCACGCTGCCGGCAGGTCCACGATCGACGCGTCACAGCAGGCAGGATCGACGCCGGCCGGAAACGATCAGCGGCCCACGCCGCCGAGTCCGCCGCGCGACACCCACCACGACACCGGGGTCATACCGATCGGCTCTCCTCAGCTTCCGCCCGTCCGGGTTCCCGGGTCGGCGCCCCGCCGCACCATGCGCGGACCGGAACTCATCGCCGGCGCGTCCGTGGCCGGTGGCCGGTACCGGCTGCTCTCGCCCCACGGTGGCGCACGCGGGCTCCGGTTCTGGCAGGCACTCGACGTCAAACTCGACCGCGAGGTGGCACTGACGTTCGTCGACGCCGACCAGAGCGCTGCCGACGGCACCGGGCCGGACTCTCCACAGGCCATCCTGTCCCGGACGCTGCGGCTCGGCCGGATCAATTCGCCCGGACTGGCACGTGTCCTGGACGTGGTCCGGGGTAGTTCGGGCGGCATCGTCGTCGCCGAGTGGACGCCCGGTCGTTCGCTGCGCGAGATGTCCGCCACGCAGCCGTCCCCGTTGGGCGCTGCACGAGCCGTCCGCGCCCTCGCGGCAGCGGCAGAGGCCTCGCACCGTGCGGGCAGCGCGTTGTCGATCGACCACCCCGACCGCATCCGGATCAGTGTCTCCGGCGACGCGGTCATGGCGTTCCCGGCAACCTTCTCCGACGCGGATGCCGTCTCCGATGTGCACGGTCTCGGAGCCAGCCTGTACGGGCTGATCACCGGCCGCTGGCCGCTCGCTGAACCGCCCGCTCCGGGACGGCCCCCGGCACCGCACCACAGCGGCGCGACCATCGGTGGCATGCCGGAAGCCGACCGCGGCGCCGACGGCAAACCCGTCGAACCCAAGGTGCTCCGCCCCGACGTTCCGTTCGAGATCTCGGCGGTCGCCGTGCGCGCTCTGAACACCGACGGCGGGATCCGCACCGCGGCAACGGTGCAGCACATCCTCGACCAGGCGTCGGTGGTGGATCAGAAGACCGACATGATTCCCGCGCTCCGTATCGGCCAGCGCGCGAACATGACCGAAAGCCATGCCCTGGCGGACCCCGAGGCGCTCGAACAGAAGAAGAAGCATTCCCAGCGCATGCTCGTCGCGCTGATCGGCCTCGGTATCACGACGGTCGTGCTGCTCTCGCTGATCGGTTGGTGGATCACGAATCTGCTCGCCGGCGACGCAAGCGATGCGCCGCTCACCAGCCAGGAATTCGGTCTCACACCGACCGCCGAAGCACCTGCCGCACCCGAGTCCGCGTCGGAGGAGGCGGCTCCCGCCGCAGCCGGGGGCCCGGTGCCGGCATCCGCGGTGACGGTGTTCTCGCCGCAGGGCACCCCCGATTCTCCGGCGTCCGCGTCGCTTGCGATCGACGGCGACCCTGCCACGGCGTGGAGCACCGACGCGTACTTCGATCCCTTCCCGTCCCTGAAGAGCGGGGTGGGCCTGCTGGTGACGCTCGAGGACGCAGCGACCCTCTCGTCGGCGAAGGTCACGTCCGAGTCGCCCGGGACCGTGCTCGAAATCCGCAGCGCGCCCTCGGATTCGACGTCCCTGGACCAGACGCAGGTGATCGGCCAGGCGACACTCGGATCCGGCGAAACCGAGATTCCGCTCGACGCCGACGGCCGCACCACGCACGTGTTGCTGTGGATCACCGGGCTCAGCTCCGACGGTGGCAGCAACAAGAGTTCGATCTCCGAGATCGAGTTCATCGGCTCGGACTAACCGGATCGCCCCGAGCGCAAGCCGGGGCAATCGCCGTGCGATCGGCTACCATCCGCGCGTGCGAATTTTCGGGGGGATCGCAAAAATCGCCGTGCCCGACGACTCTGTGCTCACAGAGGTGCCGGGCACGTTCGTGTCCGACGCAGCCCTGTTGTCGGCACACGCGGCCGGCGATCGGGAGGCGTTCGCGACACTGCTGTCGCGCCATTACGACCATTTGTGGCAGGTGGCGCGGCGTACCAGCTACTCGCCGGAGGACGCGGCCGACTCGCTTCAGGAAGCTCTCCTGTCCGCGCATCGTATGGCCGCGAACTTCCGTGAGGACGCCGCGGTCCGTAGCTGGATGCACACCATCGTCGTGAACGCGTGCCTGGATCGCATCCGGCGCAACAGGGTTCGGCCCACGGTTCCGCTCTTCCCCGACGATTCCGAAACTCCTCGTACGGGGCGGGATTCCATCCACGACACGGAACTCGCGCTCGATGTGAGGACCGCACTGTTCACACTTCCGCCCGATCAGCGCGCCGCGATCGTGGCGATCGACGTCGAGGGATATTCGGTGCGAGAAGCGGCCCGCCGGCTGGGAGTACCGGAGGGGACGGTCAAGAGCCGATGCGCGCGGGCACGTCGCAAACTCGCCGTCGTTCTCGGCGACCTACGGGAGTGAGGGAACCGAACACGAGTCCGGATCGTCTTACTCTGGTGAGGACAACCCACCCGCGAGGAGAATGCGCATGAACGAGGACGAGATGCCACGTCCGCCGTACTCGCACGACCTGCTCGCCGACCTGCACGCGGGCGTGCTGGACGACGCCTCGGCCGACAGGCTCTGGCCCCTCGTACACGCAGACCCGGAGGCCGCGGCCGTCCTCGCACGACTCGACGCGGTGAAGTCGCGTCTCGGCACGCTCCGCGACAGTGATCCGGCGGAACCGATTCCTCCGGCGGTGGCCGCCCGGATCGACGCCGCTCTGGCAACTGCTCCGCGACGACCTGCCCGAACATGGCTGGCGGGAGCCGGGGTTGCCGCGGCAGCGGCATTCGCCGGCGTGTTCGCACTCGTCCTGCTCCACTCGGCGCCCGGGGGAGACGACGACGCGGGTAGCGACGCCTACGCCGCCCACGAGAGCGACTCCGTGTTCGAGCCCGCCGAGCTACGCTCGATGGTCGGCACGACTTCGCTCGGTCCTCTCTCGGATACGGTTCGGCTCCGGAACTGCTTGGAAGCCAACGGTTTCGATTCGAATTCTCCTCTGCTGGGATCGCGGCAGACGGAATTTCGCGAACGTGACGCCGTCCTGCTGCTCCTCGGTGGACCGCACCCTCCGCAACTGACCGCGGTGATGGTCGGAACCGATTGTGACGCAAACACTCCCGCTACCCTGGCGGTTCATACCATCGGATAGGCGCTCGGCGTGCGTCGTCACTCGGCGATGGTCAGCAGCAGGTGAAGTATCCGTGCACGCAGCGCCGGGGTGTCGTCCTCCGCGGCGATCAGCCCGGTGAACAGCGCGGTCCCCGCCGCCATCACGAGCGCCGCCCGGGCATCGAGTTCCGCGTCCCCGTCACCGTTCTCGGTGAACAGCGCAGTACTCGGACCGCTGAAGGTTCGCCACAGTGTGCTGCGAAGGTCCTCGTGGTCACGCAGCGCCGCGAGGAGTCCGGGTAGGGCGGCGCGAACCTCGGGTCTCGAGAAGAGTTCGTTGCTCCCCGCGACAACCCATTCGATCCAGCCCTTGCGGTCGATTCCGTCGTACGGCGCCAGATCGGGTGCCGAGCCGAGCAGCGCATCGAGCATCAGGTGCGCCTTGCTCGGCCACCTGCGCGTCAGTGCGGCTCGCCCGACTCCCGCGCGCGCCGCGATCGCCCGCATGCTGAGGCCGTCCCACCCGTCCCGGACGAGCATCTCGCGGGTGACGGCGAGGACGTCACTGTCGATTCGAGGATCTCTCGGACGTCCCGCAGGTACAGCTGGCATGGGCTCTCGTGTGAGTGGGACCAGACAGTGCCTGGTGTGTGATCGGGGTTATAGTCGGCCTATTACGATACCACTGGCATCGAAAGTAGGGTCATGACTTCGCCGCGATCCACCGTCTTCGAACCCGCCCGCCTCGGGCCTCTCACGCTCCGCAACCGCATCATCAAGGCCGCGACGTTCGAGGGTGTCATGCCCAAGGGTGCGGTCACCGACAAACTTGTCGACTTCCACGCCGAAGTCGCACGCGGCGGTACCGCGTTGACGACCGTGGCGTACTGCTCCGTCTCGCCCGCGGGTCGCGTCCACCGCGACACCCTCGTCCTCGACCGCGACGCCGTGCCCGGGCTGACCCGGCTCACCGAGGCCGTCCACCGGGAGGGCGCACTCGCGTCCGCGCAGATCGGGCATGCCGGGCTCGTCGCCAACCAGCTGTCGAACGGGATGAGCACCACCGCCCCCTCCACCCGGATCAGCGCCCCCGCGATGGGTCTCGTCCGCGGCGCGACACTCGGGCAACTCGACGCGATCGTGGAGGACTACGCGTCGGCCGCGCGATACGCCGTCGAATCCGGATTCGATGCGCTGGAAGTACACCTGGGGCACAACTACCTTCTCAGCTCCTTCATGAGCCCCAACCTCAACAAGCGGACCGACCGGTACGGGGGAAGCATCGCCAACCGCACCGCTTTTCCCCGGCGTGTCCTCGCCGCCGTGCGCGCTGCGGCGGGGGATTCGGTCGCTGTCATCGCCAAGTTCAACATGACCGACGGCGTCCCGAAGGGACTGTGGCTCGACGAGTCGCTGCCCATGGCCAAGCTGATCGAGTCCGACGGCACCATCGACGCGATGCAGCTGACCGGTGGCAGCTCGCTGCTCAACGGGATGTACTTCTTCCGCGGCGACGTTCCGATGAAGGAGTTCGTGCAGTCACAGCCGAAGGTCATCGGCTGGGGCTTGAAGGTGTACGGACCCAAGCTCTTCCCGAAACTTCCGTTCGAGGAAGCGTTCTTCCTCCCGATGGCCCGGCAGTTCCGGTCCGAACTGTCGCTGCCGCTGATCCTGCTCGGTGGCATCAACCGCATCGACACCATCGACAACGCCCTGCACGAAGGTTTCGAGTTCGTGGCCATGGGCCGGGCGCTTCTCCGTGACCCGTATCTGGTCGACAAGTTCCGCAACCACACCGCGGACGAAGGGTTGTGCATCCACTGCAACAAGTGCATGCCGACCATCTACACCGGGACCAAATGTGTGATCCGGGAAACCCTCCGGGACGTCCCGGGCGCGGTCTGACACCTCCGGGCGGCGGGTGCGCACGCGCTGTGGCACGACGCACGCTGCGAGGGGAACAACACCGTTTACCCTGGTGTTGACATCTGTGTATGCTGCCGCGCCGGTCTCTCGGCACGTGGCATCTACGACAGCCCCGACCGCCGACCGGAAGGCCTCCGCCGAATGACGACCTCGCCCACCATTCACGACCTCATCATCATCGGTTCGGGCCCGGCGGGATACACCGCCGCGATCTACGCCGCCCGCGCGGAACTCTCGCCCATCGTCTTCGAGGGAACGCAGTTCGGCGGCGAGCTGATGACGACAACCGAGGTCGAGAACTTCCCGGGCTTCAAGGACGGCATCATGGGTCCGGAGTTGATGGACCAGATGCGCGAGCAGGCGCTCCGCTTCGGTGCCGACATCCGTACCGAAGACGTCGAGGCCGTCGATCTCGCCGGCCCGGTCAAGACCGTGGTCGCGAACGGCGAAACCTACAGCAGTCACGCGGTCGTGCTCGCCATGGGCGCCGAACCCCGTTACCTCGGTGTGCCGGGGGAGGAGCGGCTCCTCGGCCGCGGCGTCTCCGCCTGCGCCACGTGTGACGGGTTCTTCTTCCGGGATCAGGACATCGCAGTGGTCGGCGGCGGCGACTCGGCGATGGAGGAAGCCACGTTCCTGACGCGGTTCGCGCGCAGCGTGACCATCATCCACCGCCGCGAAGAGTTCCGCGCCTCGAAGATCATGCTCGAGCGCGCCGAGGCTAACGAGAAGATTCGTTTCCTCACCAACACGAGGGTCCTCGAGGTCCTGGGAGAGAACAGCGTCTCGTCGCTGACCGTCGAGAACACTGTCACCGGCGAGCGCAGCGATCTCGCCGTCACCGGACTCTTCGTCGCCGTGGGACACGACCCGCGCAGCGCACTCGTCGCGGGACAGGTCGAACTGGACGACGAGGGTTACGTGAAGGTCGTCGGCCGCACCACTGCGACGTCCCTGCCGGGTGTCTTCGCGGCCGGAGACCTCGTCGACCACACCTATCGTCAGGCCATCACCGCGGCCGGCAGCGGTTGTTCCGCGGCGATCGACGCCGAGCGCTGGCTCGTCGCACGCCACGAGGTACCGCCCTCGATCGTGCCCGCCCAGGTCTGACCGTCCCACCCACCCCCCGATAACACGCGACACCAGGAGATAGCCGTGGCCGTCAAGGACACCAACACCGTCACCATCACCGATTCCTCGTTCGTCGAGGATGTGCTGCAGGCCGACAAGCCCGTGCTCGTCGACTTCTGGGCCACGTGGTGCGGTCCGTGCAAGATGGTTGCTCCGGTTCTCGAGGAGATCGCGGGTGAGCACGGCGACAAGCTGACGATCGCCAAGCTCGACATCGACGCGAACCCGTCGGCGGCCCGCGACTACCAGGTCATGTCCATCCCCACCATGATCCTGTTCTCCGGCGGCAAGCCCGTGAAGACGATCGTGGGGGCGAAGGGTAAGGCGGCGTTGCTTCGGGACCTCGCGGACGTCCTGTAGTACGGTCCCGAGGATCGATTCTCGGATGCGCCGCCCCGGGCCCCGGCTCCCGGCGCATCTGAGATAATTCCGTTCGATGCTGCCCTGCCCCGTGCCGGGCGCAATCCGGTCAGCACGGAAAGGCCCAACGCATGCGCCCTCTTCGTCACGGCGACCACGGCCCGGCAGTCGCCGAGATTCGGAGCACTCTGGCCGGTCTGGGTTTCCTGCACGCCCGTCCCGACTCCTCCGACAGCTGGATGGGGTCCGACGTCGTTTTCGACCGCGAACTCGACGGCGCCGTGCGCGCCTTCCAGCAGCAGCGCGGTCTGCTCGTCGATGGGGTTGTCGGCCCGGCCACGTACCGCTCCCTCAAGGAGGCGTCGTACCGACTCGGCGCCCGAACCTTGATGTACCAGCTGTCGGCGCCGTTGTACGGCGACGACGTGGCGGCGCTGCAGACCCGGCTGCAGGACCTGGGGTTCTACGTGGACCGCGTCGACGGCTACTTCGGCCAGAAGACCCACGAAGGACTCAGCTCGTTCCAGCGCGAGATCGGTCTCGCCGCGGACGGAATCTGTGGACCCGAAACGTTGCGGGCACTCGAGTTGCTCGGTACCCGGGTGTCGGGCGGATCGCCTCACGCCATCAGCGAGGAGGAGATCGTACGACGGTCGGGCCCCCAGCTGAGCGGTAAGCGCATCGTCATCGATCCCGGTCTGGGCGGCACCCACCACGGCATCATCGTGCCGAGCGTGCACGGGCCCATCTCGGAAGCCGACATTCTGTGGGATCTTGCGCGCCGCCTCGAGGGCCGCATGGCCGCGACCGGCATGGAGACGTTCCTCTCGCGCCCGTACCACGCGGATCCGACCGACGTCGAACGCGCCGGCACTTCCAACGCGTTCGGTGCCGATCTCATGATCTCGCTGCGCTGCGATTCGAGTTCGAACCCGCACGCGAGTGGCATCGCCAGCTTCCACTACGGCAACTCGCACGGCTCCGAATCCATGATCGGTCAGGTACTGACCGGGTTCATCCAGCGCGAGATCGTCGCGCGAACCTCGCTGCAGGACTGCCGCAGCCACGGGCGCACCTGGGACCTGCTGCGCCTGACGAATATGCCCACCGTGCAGATCGATCTCGGTTACCTCACCAACGAGCACGACGCATCACTGCTCGCCGTCCCGCGCACCCGTGACGTCATTGCCGAGGCAATCCTCGTCGCAGTGAAGCGCCTGTATCTGCTCGGGCAGGACGATCAGCCCACCGGTACCTACACGTTCGCCGAACTGCTGGCCGAGGAACTCTCCATCACCGAAACTCGCTGACTCGCTGCCGGGGACTCGGCACCGCGGTCGCCGGCACCTTTACGGCACGCCCACCGCGGTGCGCCCCGTGACATCCTCCACGGTCAGTGAGGCCGCTTCGATCAGGCGCTCGAGAGCCGCTTCCACCTCTTCCTTCCATCCGTGGTCGCGGTCGAGTTCGAGCCGCAATCGGGGGAAGCGAGGATGCGGGGCGATCACCTCGAAGCCCATGTCCTCGAGAAAGTCGGCGCCGATCATGCATTCGGCGGGGGCGCATTCCCGCGCGGAGGTGGTGCTGGGCACGTCTCCCGCCGACGGCCTGTCGTCCTCCTGCGGTCGCACCCCGAACGCTTCGAGCGCCCGGACGTTGCGGCGGACCAGATCGGTCACGACGGCGCGAATGAGATCGGCACCCACATCCAGGTCGGACGCGTGAGGCTCGATACGCATCGTGGTGAGCAGAATCGCGTCGGCGCTGACGGGTGAGGTCGGGAAGAGTCGCGCCCGGGGAACCATGTTGGGTGGCGCGTAGAACGCCACCCCTGCCACTTTGTCGTCGGTGTCCCCGAACGTGGCGACCTGTGCGCACGACCCCCACTCGAGCATGACCATGGACAGCCACGCTTCTTTCTCGAATTCGGGATCGCAGAAGTTGCGGGCATCACCGGCGGGCGCCGGATCCATTTCCCAGAACACACACCGCCTCGGGTGCGCAGGCAACTGCTCGATCGCACTCAAGGACAGCGGCGTGACTCGCGTCGACACGGGATACCTTCGCCTCCACGTCTTTCTCTCACAGACTGTTGTCCGACCCCCCTCGGGAAGTCAAGACTGGCGGGCCCGATCGGTCGGATCCGCGCCGACCTCACGGTCGGTCTGCATCATGGTCACGATACGTTCGAGATCGTCCACAGACCCGAATTCGACCACGATCTTGCCTTTGCGCTTCCCCAGACTCACGGTCACGCGGGTGTCGAAGGAGTTGGACAGACGCTCGGCGACGTCCTGCAACCCCGGCATCTGGATGGGCTTCCGCTTCGAGGACGGCGACGGCGTGGGAGCACCACTGCGGTTCGCGAGCATGACCGCTTCCTCGGTCGCGCGTACCGACATCCCTTCGGCGACGATCCGCATCGCGAGCGCTTCCTGAGCGTCGGCACCGGCTTCGAGTGCGAGCAGGGCGCGCGCGTGACCTGCGCTCAGCACGCCCGCAGCGACCCGCCGCTGGACAGGGATGGGCAGCTTGAGCAACCGGATCATGTTCGTGATGACCGGGCGCGAGCGTCCGAGACGTGTCGCCAGTTCCTCGTGGGTGACGTCGAACTCCTCGAGCAACTGCTGATACGCGGCTGCCTCTTCGAGGGGGTTGAGTTGCACACGGTGGATGTTCTCGAGGAGAGCATCGCGCAGCATCGCGTGATCGTCGGTGTCCCGGACGATCGCGGCGATCGTGTCGAGTCCCGCTTCTTGGGAGGCCCGCCACCGGCGCTCGCCCATGATGATCTGGAAGCGGTCATCGTCGGCTCGCCGCACCACGATCGGCTGCATCAGGCCGAACTCTCGGATCGAGTGGACGAGTTCGGTCAGTGCCTCTTCGTCGAAGACCTGACGGGGCTGCTTCGGGTTCCGGTCGATTCGGTCGATCGGGATCTCGAGGTACACCGCCCCGGCGGGAGAGGGGAGTTGACCCTGATCGACCTCGGCGGGCGCAGCCTCGTCGCCTTCCGTGCCCGGCGCCGTGGATTCGGGAGAGGCAGGCTTTCCGTCGCCGATGATGAGGTCCGCCGCGGCGGATCCGAGTCCGGACGGCGACGAGGACATTCCCGGTGACGCACCGGCACGTCGACTGGGGGCAGGCTTCACGGGCGGCGCGGGAGCGGTCGGTGCCGATGCGCTGGTGGTCGATTCGGTGGTCGTCGATTCGGTGGTCGTCGAGGTGGGCGCTGTCGTGGCCGGCGCAGTTACCGGTGGACCGGTCGGGATGAGAGCAGCCAAGCCTCGTCCGAGCCCGCCCTTGCGTGTCGCACTCATTCGTTCCCCTGCTTCTTCTGTATCCCGCGTGCCGCCAGCTCGCGACCCGCATCGAGGTAACTCATCGCGCCGCGCGATCCCGGATCGTAGTCGAGAACTGTCATCCCGTAGCCGGGAGCTTCGGAAACCTTCACGCTCCGGGGGATGACGGACCGCAGCACCGCGGACCCGAAGTGTGCGCGCACCTCGGAGGCGACCTGATCGGCAAGCTTCGTGCGGCCGTCGTACATCGTGAGCAACACCGTCGAGACGTGAAGGTCGGGGTTGAGGTGCGACTGCACGAGTTCGATATTGCGCAGCAACTGCCCGACACCTTCGAGGGCGTAGTACTCACACTGAATCGGGATGAGCACTTCCTTGGCCGCGACAAGAGCGTTCACCGTCAGCAGGCCCAGTGACGGCGGGCAGTCGATGATGACGTAGTCGTACTCGCGCGGCCCGAGCGCGTCCTTCGTGAGTGCGTTCCGGAGACGGTTTTCGCGAGCCACCATCGACACGAGTTCGATCTCGGCGCCTGCCAAGTCGATGGTCGCCGGGATGCAGAAGAGGCGCTCGCTGTGGGGACTCTGCTGGACGGCGTCGACGGCGCGCACCTCGCCCAGGAGGATTTCGTAACTCGACGGAACGCCGGAGTGATGAGGTACTCCCAGCGCGGTACTCGCGTTGCCTTGAGGGTCGAGGTCGACGACGAGCACCGTCAGACCCTGGACCGCCAGCGCGGCGGCGAGGTTGACCGCGGTCGTGGTTTTGCCGACCCCACCCTTCTGATTCGCGATCGTGAACACGCGGCGCTCGTGCGGCTTCGGGAGAGCAATCGCATCGCTCGGGTGAAGCACCTGGCTCGCGCGATGTGCCGCAGCGCCGATCGGCGTATCGATCGCGGAGAAACCATCGAAGGGGACGGGTGAGAACTCGTCGTTCATCGCCTCGGTTTCACGTGAAACAGCGGATTCAGATCCACCCGTCATAGAACGCTCCTTAAACGTTTGATCCGCACGGTCCGCACGCTACATCCTCTTCGCTCCGGGGACACGGCGCACGGGACGCGGCCTGTTCGAGCAACGAGGAGGCGAGGCATGTCCGAGGAGTTGGTCGTGTCTTCGACGCGTCGATTCACGTCCACTTCCTCGGTCGGTTCAGTATTCCACCCGCATTCTATGTGGCTGCCACGCGATCACACCGCAGGACGTTCCACGTGAAACAACGCTTCTTTGTTTCACGTGGAACATTGCGGACCGGGGGAGTGGGGAATGTTTCACGTGAAACTACGACACGTGTCGCTCGGGTCGCTGAGCTACGGGTACTGATTACTTCCGAGTATCTGAACATCTTGGTGCGCAACGTGTTTGAAATTCTTTCTCCGTAAGACGTTGTGCCACAGAGTTTCCCTCATCCGGAGAACTTTTACACGGCACGGTCCCACTTCTGGCGTCACAGTGACGAAAAGAGAAGGGGTCCCCGGTACCCGCCCACACGGGAACAAAATCGACCCTTGACGCCGTCCGAACTCTTCCGGATGCCACTCAGTACTCGAGGGACTGCCTCGAGCTCGAGAGGCATCCCGGTCGATCGGTACTCGAGATGTCCGGCGCCGGCCCGAACAAAACAAGCCCCTCGACTCCGCGAGGGGAGTGAGGGGCTCGTTTCACGTGGAACAGTTACTTGTTCTTTCTCCGCCGCGAAGGACGTGGCATGCGCTCCGCTTTCACCACGAGTGTCGGAACCGGAAGCGCATCGCGGCCGCACTCGAGCACCTCGAGATTGCCGGCACCGAGGCGGGCAAGCTCGTCTCGGTCTCGCTCGATCTCCTCGTGCGCCGAGGAACCTTTCAACGCGAGCATGCGGCCGCCTTCGTGGATCAGGGGGAGGGACCACTTGGCGAGTTTCGCGAGCGGCGCGACCGCCCGCGACGTGACCACGTCGGCTCCGCCGGCTTCCTGAAGCACACTCGGCTGTTCCGCGCGGCCTCGCACCACCAAGACATTGTCGAGACCGTTGGCTTCCACAAATTCCGCCAGATAGACCGTGCGTCGCAAGAGCGGCTCGACGAGTGTGATTCTCAGGTCGGGTCGAGCGATCGCCAGCGGAATACCCGGCAAGCCCGCTCCGCTGCCGACATCGACGACGGCCTCGTCCTCCTGGATGAGTTCGCCCAACACCGCGCAATTCAAGATGTGACGCTCCCACAGTCGGGACACTTCACGCGGACCGATCAGTCCGCGCTCGACTCCGTCGACCGACAGTGAGCGATGGTAACGCTCGGCAAGCTCGAATCTCTCACCGAAGATCTGCTGGGCGGTGGCCAGCAATCCTGCCTCGTCTTGTTCCACGTGAAACATCCTCTCGTGCCGACGGCGTGCCGGCGGTGCCGGTCCCGCTGGCCTCCATCGAATAAAAAGAGGGACCCCGAGTGTTCAGGGTCCCTCTTCGAGCCGAAAGCGGACGGCTCAATCCTGCACGATCACAACGCGCCGATGCGGTTCGGCGCCTTCGCTCTCGCTGGAGACCCCGTCGACCTTCGCGACCGCATCGTGCACGATCTTGCGTTCGAAGGGAGTCATCGGGGCAAGTTCCTCACGACCGCCGCCGGCCAGGACCCGCTTCGCAGCGGAGGTACCCAGCTCGGTCAGCTCGGCGCGCTTGCCCGCACGCCAGCCCGCGATGTCGAGCATGAGCTTGCTGCGTTCCCCGGTGGCCTGCTGCACGGCGAGACGTGTGAGCTCCTGGAGGGCGTCGAGAACGTCACCGTTGGTTCCGACGAGCTTGCTCAGATCCTTGCCGCCGTCGATGCTCACGACGGCCCGGTCACCCTCGACGTCGAGGTCGATGTCGCCGTCGAAGTCGAGCACGTCGAGCAACTGTTCGAGATAGTCGCCGGCGATTTCCCCCTCTTCGATCAAGTCCTCGTCGTCGACCACGTCGGTGTCGAGTTCAGGCTCGCGCGCCTCGCCGGTCACCTCGATGTCCTCCTGTGCCTTGTCCAGGTCACTGGCCATGATCAGCTCTCTTCTACTTCGGTCAGCGCCGCTTGCGCTTGGAGTTCTTGGGACGGCTACCCGGCTTCGGGGCCGATGATCCGGGACCGGACGTGGGCGTCGAGTTGCCGTTCGCCTGAGCGTCTACGTCCTTGGTCAGCGAGACCTCGGGCGTCACGTCGGTGGCCGCACCGTCGGCAGGAGCACTCTCCGCCGCAGCGACGGCGCCCTTCTTCTTCTTCGCCTTGTTCGGACGGGCACCCGGCTTCGGGGCGTTCTCGTTGCGGCGTGCGAGCGCCGCTGCCCGCTTCTCTTCTTCTTCCTGATCGATCTTCCGGAAGACGAGATGCTGCTGGCCGTACGTCCACACGTTGTTGCTCACCCAGTACAGGATGATGGCGATCGGGAGGAACGGACCACCGACGAGCACACCGAGCGGGAACACGTAGAGCGCGAGCTTGTTCATGATCGCGGCCTGCGGGTTCGCGGCAGCCTGAGTGCTCTGGCGGGCGACGGAAGCGCGGGCGTTGAAGTGCGTGGCGATACCGGCCACGATCATGAGGGGAACGGCGACCGCCGCGATCTGCCACCGCGAAGGGATGTCACCGAACGGCGCGAAGGCCTCGAGCGAGGCGATCGGCTGAGTGATCCACGACGAGATCGGGGCACCGAACAGACGCGCGCTCAGGAAGGATTCGACGTCTTCCGGGCTGAAGGCGTAGTTGCCGACACGTGCGTTCTCTTCCGGCGTCAGGCCGAGCTGGCCGAAGCCGGTACCGGTGCGGTTGAAGGACCGCAGCACGTGGAACAGACCGATGAAGACCGGCACCTGCAGCAGGACCGGCAGGCAACCCATCAGGGGGTTGAAGCCGTGTTCCTTCTGGAGCTTCTGCATCTCCAGTGCCTGGCGTTGCCGGTCGTTGGAGTACTTCTTCTGAAGCGCCTTGATCTGCGGCTGAAGTTCCTGCATCTGCCGGGTCGTGCGGACCTGCTTGACGAACGGCTTGTACAGAATGGCGCGGAGGGTGAACACGAGGAACACCACCGACAACGCCCACGTCCAGCCGCTGTCGGGAGCAAGGACGAACGAGAAGGCTTTGTGCCAGACCCAGAGGATCCAGGACACGGGATAGTAGATGAAGTCGAGCACGGCTCTATGTACTCCTCGGGTCGTCCATGTCGCCACGGAGAGGCGTCGGTCTCAGGTCTTCGCTCCGGTCAGGTACCCACGTGGGACGACCGATGACTCCGCTCGGGTACCGGATCCCATCCTCCAGGATGCCAGGGAGCACATTTGAGCAGCCGCACCAACGTGAGCGCCGTGCCGACCACGAACCCTCGCGCGCGCAACGCTTCGACCGCGTATTCGCTGCAGGTGGGAACGAATCGGCACGTCGGCATCCGGGTAGGCGACACGTACGTGCGGTAGAGCTCGATACAGAAGATCAATGCCCTTGCCGGCGCCGAGCGGATGGTGTTTCCGCTCGCATTCGGGGCGGTCATGCGGGCTTCCCGGCATCGGCGTGGACGCCTGCACTCTCGGCAGGGACGCTGGAGGACGGCTCCTCGCCGGTGGGAGATGCGTCGAGAAGAAGTCCGAGCCTGGTCAGACCCGACCGGAGCTGCTTGTCGAGTTCCCGCGAATCCGCGGTCGCCGAGCCCGGAAGAGCACGCAGCACGAGGTCGGTGTTCTCGGGTACTCGCTCGACGAGGCCGGCACAGATATGACGAAGCCGGCGTGCGACTCGATGTCGAATCACCGCCGGCCCGACAGCCTTATTCACGACGAGCCCGAAACGGGGACCGTCGACACTCACCAAGAACTCGGACCTATCACGCTCGAGAGCGTGAATCACCAGGTCCCGCCGCCCCTGACGGCGACCGCGACGGACGGTATCGGAAAAGTCCGTGCGGCGCCGCAGTCGATACGGCTCAGGTAACACCCCGAGCTCCCGTTACGGGATCAGGCGGTGAGTTCGGCGCGGCCCTTACGGCGACGCGCCGTCACGATCGCGCGACCCGCACGGGTCCGCATCCGGAGACGGAAGCCGTGGACGCGCGCGCGGCGTCGGTTGTTCGGCTGGAACGTCCGCTTGCCCTTAGCCACGGTCAACACTCCTCGAGATATATGTGACGCCGGCAGGCGCCATCGGTCTAACGTGTACGGATTTTCGCACGACCCGTGCGCAATGAGTGCAGCACGGACCTATCACTTCTGCATGAGTGACTGTTCGAGGCTACGCGGATTCCGACGCGAAATCAAACTGCGGTCTCTGTGTCCGCGCGGTCCCGGTTGTGGTGCACATCCGTCGAAAGTCGGGCCCCGAACACCCCTGTGTCCCACGTCACGGTGGGTTACGCTCTCTCGCATGGCTTCGTCAGCGAACCCGCAGCGCATAGGCCGTCTTGCCCATTCGCCGCACGTCCATAGACGATGCGCGCGGCCGCCGGTCGCGTGCCGTCGCTCCTGACGCGCCGCACAGCGCCACCGCGCGGAGCCGATCTCGTGTGCCAGACTGATCACGAAGCGTCGGCACACCGACGGGCCCCTCGAATCAGGTCTTCCACTTCACCTGTGCACACAGTTGCACCACTTCTGCAGACATCCACCGGGTCGTCCCCCCCGGTTGTCCACACCTGTGGATAATCGTGTGGAAATCATGTCGACCTGTGGGAGGAAGCTACGTGAACGACGAGCCGAACGCGCTTGCCGATGTGTGGGCGGACGTCGTCGCCGAGCTGACAGCGGACGACGGAGTGCTGACCAAGAGCCAGAAGGCGTGGCTTGCGCTGGTCAAGCCGATCACGCTGGCCCAGGGTTTCGCGCTGCTGTCGGTCCCGTCCACGTTGGCCCAGCAATCCATCGAGCGTGACCTGCGCGAACCTATTCTCCGGGTGCTCACCCGCTACCTGGGTCATCGCGTGGAAGGACTGGGCGTTCGGGTCGAGCCGCGCGAACGCATCGACGACCCCGCGGAGGATCCGTACGCGGAACCCCGCGACACTCTGCCCCTCGAGGGCCTTCCCGAGGACCGGGGCGCCGGGGATACCCGCAGCGGAGAGAGCCGCGCCCGCGATGCACGGCGCGAGCCGGCGGGATCTCGAGACGGTGGTTCACCTCGAGACGGTCGCTCCTCCCGCGACGGCATGGCTCCCGGCGAAGGCATCGGGCACCTCCGGCGGAGGTACACCACAGCCCGCGACCACGACATGCTCGACGGCGAGCCCGGCGACCACGAGGAAGTGGACGACGACCGGGAGGCACTGACCGCCGTCCGCGAATCGTGGCCGTCCTACTTCACGCAGCCGCCACCTCCCGAGACGCCCTCCATGGGCAGCAGCAGCCTCAACGCGAAATACACCTTCGACACCTTTGTGATCGGCGCGTCGAACCGCTTCGCCCACGCCGCGGCCGTCGCGATCGCGGAAGCCCCGGCCCGGGCATACAACCCGCTGTTCATCTGGGGTGCGTCCGGTCTCGGCAAGACCCATCTGCTGCACGCCGCCGGTCACTACGCCCAGCGGTTGTTCCCCGGTATGCGGGTCAAGTACGTCTCCACCGAGGAATTCACGAACGATTTCATCAACAGCCTCCGCGACGACCGCAAGGTCGCGTTCAAGCGGCGGTACCGGGAGACGGACATCCTCCTGGTCGACGACATCCAGTTCATCGAGGGCAAGGAAGGTATCCAGGAAGAGTTCTTCCACACCTTCAACACGCTCCACAACGCGAACAAGCAGATCGTCGTCTCGTCGGACCGTCCTCCCAAGCAGCTGGCAACCCTCGAGGAACGCCTGCGCACCCGGTTCGAGTGGGGCCTGATCACCGATGTCCAGCCGCCCGAACTCGAGACGCGCATCGCGATCCTCAGCAAGAAGGCGCGCATGGACGGGCTCAACGTTCCCTATGACGTCCTCGAGCTGATCGCCAGCCGGATCGAACGCAACATCCGCGAACTCGAGGGTGCGCTGATCCGCGTCACCGCCTTCGCGTCCCTCAACCGCCAGCCGCTCGATCTGACGCTGGCGGAGGTCGTGCTGCGTGATCTGATGCCCGATTCGACGGCTCTCGAGATCAACGCAGCGACCATCATGGCGGTGACCGCGGAGTACTTCGGTACGTCCATCGACGACCTGTGCGGTCCGGGCAAGGCGCGTCCACTCGCGCAGGCCAGGCAGATCTCCATGTATCTCTGCCGAGAACTGACGGATCTGTCACTGCCGAAGATCGGGCAGACGTTCGGACGCGATCACACCACAGTTATGTACGCGGACAAGAAGATTCGCAAAGAGATGACGGAACGCCGGAAGGTGTACGACCAGGTCCAGGAACTCACCGCGCGGATCAAGCAGAGGTCCAAGCGGTAGTCCTCGCCGCAGAAAGCTGTCCACAGGGAGTGCCCACACGGGCGCTCCCTGTCCTGTTTCCGTCCCGCATCTCGAGAAAGTCCGGGTACTCACACTTGTGGACAAGGGTGTGTACAACATGGGATCTTTGTGGACGGACGGTGGACAGAGGACTAACACTCTCGAGGAGTCCACATTCCATCCTCGAGTAGTCCTCGAGTTCATCCTCGAGTGCGGCGCCTCGAGAAGGGCACCCCACCAGCCTAGACGTCGATCGGTCCACAGATTGCACAGGACCTATTACTACTTCTGTGAGTTCTTCTGAGAAATACTATTTAAAAACAGGTGTGTGGATGAGCTGTTCCACAGGCGTCTCGAGTGAGGTGCCCTCTCCCGGCCCCAGCTTTCCAACCAGCCAGGGAAGGCATACCGTGGAGCCGCATCCCCCGACGCCGCCCCGCGGAGTCGGGGCCTTGTGTCAGACTTCGTACGACTTGTCGGGACCACGATCGAAGGGATCCACCGGGCGATGGAGCTTGGAAGCATGAAGTTTCGTGTTGCTCGCGAGGACTTCGCCGACTCTGTCGCGTGGGTTGCCCGGAGTCTGCCGTCACGACCCCCGGTGCCCGTCCTCGGCGGTGTCCTCCTCGGAGCCGAAGAGCAGGGCCTGACCGTGTCGGGATTCGACTACGAGGTCTCGGCGCAGGTCCACGTGGCGGCCGAAGTCATCACCACCGGCCAGGCCCTCGTGTCGGGCAAGTTGCTCGCCGACATCACCCGTTCGCTGCCCAACAAGCCGGTCGACGTGGTTCTCGACGGCACGCGTGTACTCATCACGTGTGGCAGCGCAAAGTTCTCGCTCCCGACGATGCCCGTCGAGGATTATCCCCAGCTCCCCGAGCTGCCCCAGCAGACCGGCTCGCTCGCCGGCGACCTGTTCGCCGAGGCCATCAGCCAGGTCGCGGTGGCAGCGGGCAGGGACGACACCTTGCCGATGCTCACCGGCATCCGGGTCGAGATCGACGGCACCGACGTGGTGCTCGCCGCCACCGACCGGTTCCGCCTCGCGGTGCGCAAACTCGAGTGGATACCGACCACGGACACCACCACGGCCGCAGTGCTCGTACCGGCGAAGACTCTGTCGGAGGCTGCGAAAACCGTTGGCGGGTCGTCGAATTCGCCCGTGCAGCTCGCACTGGGTAGCGGTTCGTCGGTGGGCGCCGAAGGTCTGCTCGGCATCGTCGCCGACGGCCGCCGCACCACCACGCGGCTCCTCGATGCCGAATTCCCCAAGTTCCGCCAGCTGCTGCCGAACGAGCACACAGCGATGGCCACCGTCGAGATCGCTCCGCTCGTCGAGGCGATCAAGCGTGTCGCGCTCGTTGCCGAACGTGGCGCTCAGGTCCGACTCGAGTTCACCGACGGCGGCGTGCTCCTGTCCGCCGGTGGCGACGATGCGGGTCGCGCCGAAGAATCACATCCCGCCGAGTTCTACGGTGAACCGCTGGTCATCGCGTTCAACCCCGGTTATCTGCTCGACGGCTTGACGTCGCTGCACACCGACAAGGTCTCGTTCGGGTTCACCACCGCGAGCCGGCCCGCCGTGCTCCGGCCCGCACTCGAGGAAGAACCGTCGCCCGACGCTTCGGGTACCTTCGCTGCTCCCGAGAGCGATTACACCTATCTGCTGATGCCGGTGCGCCTGCCGGGCTGACCGGCGCGCCAGATTTGGACGGTCCGTGTACGTTCGCACCTTCTCGTTGCGCGACTTCCGCTCCTGGGAAGCCGTCTCCGTGGAGCTGTCGCCAGGAGCGACGGTCTTCGTCGGCCGCAACGGACACGGCAAGACGAACCTGCTCGAGGCTCTCGGATACCTGTCGAGCCTGTCGTCGCACCGGGTCGCGTCCGACACACCGCTGCTGCGCGCCGGTACGACACGTGCATTCACAGGTGCGCAGGTCGTCAATGCGGGTCGTGAGCTGGGCATCGACATCGAGATCAACGAGGGCAAGCCGAATCGCGCCCGCATCAACCAGTCGCCGGCTCGTCGCCCCAGGGAGATTCTGGGGATTCTGAGGACCGTGTTGTTCGCGCCCGAAGACCTGTCGCTCGTCCGCGGTGACCCCGGTGACCGGCGCCGGTACCTCGACGAACTTCTCACCACCCGTTATCCCCGGATGAGCGGCGTCCGGGCCGACTACGACAAGGTGCTGCGGCAGCGTTCGGCGCTGCTCAAGACAGCCGGAGGCGCGCTGCGCCGGGGCACGCGCTCGACCGACGGTACGAGTGCGCTGGCGACCCTCGATGTCTGGGACGGGCACCTCGCCGCACACGGATCGGAGTTGCTTGCGGCCCGGCTCGAGTTGTTGCACGCTCTGGCCCCGCACGTGTCGGAGGCATACCGCTCGATCGCGCCCGAATCCCGTCCCGCCCGCCTGCGATATCGCAGCAGCCTCGGTGATGCACTGCCCGACGAGTTCTCCGATCCGGCCCGCGTTCCCGCACCGGACGACCGTGAATTCCTCGAGACCGTGTTCCTGCACCGTCTGGCAGAAGCGCGGAACAAGGAGATCGAACGCGGTGTGTGCCTGGTGGGCCCGCACCGCGACGATCTCGAGTTGATCCTCGGCGAGCGCGGTGCGAAGGGATACGCGAGTCACGGCGAATCGTGGTCGTTCGCGCTCGCGCTCCGGCTCGGCGCCTTCGCTCTGCTCCGTACGGACGGTACCGACCCCGTGCTGTTGCTCGACGACGTCTTCGCCGAACTCGATCGCCGTCGCCGCGCTGCGCTCGCGGAGGTCGCTGCGACCGCGGAGCAGGTACTGATCACCGCGGCTGTTCCCGAGGACGTGCCGGACGAGTTGAGCGGCGCGCGGTTCCCCGTGGAGGTGGAAGACACCGACCACGGTCGGATCTCTGTGCTGGGATCGGTGCAATGGGCAGACGCACAATCGGTCGGGAGGTCCGATGAGTGACGAGTCACGGCCACAGGACGGTTCGCCGTCCGGCGAACCGGAACTGAAGGGTGTCGACCTCGCACGGCGCGCGCTCGAGGAAGCTCGAGCAGCGGCCAAGGCCAGCGGCAAGGCAGTGGGACAGGGTCGCGCGTCGCGCGGGAACCTGCGTCCTCGCCGGCGTCGCCGCGGCTGGTCCGGCCCCGGACCCGACGACCGGGATCCGCAGCCTCTGGGCGCTCTCACCGGCGCGGTAGCCAAGCAACGAGGCTGGTCGACGCACGTATCCGAGGGCACCGTCCTCGGCAGTTGGGCTCGTGTGGTGGGCGAGGACATCGCCGGCCACGCCCAGCCGACGACACTGCGCGACGGCATCTTGCACATCTCGGCCGAGTCGACGGCCTGGGCAACCCAGTTGCGGATGATGCAATCGCAGATCCTGGCGAAGATCGCCGCGGCCGTGGGCCACGGCGTGGTGAAGGAACTGCGCATCAGCGGACCCACGGCGCCGAGTTGGCGCAAGGGCGAGCGGCATGTCCGTGGGCGTGGTCCTCGCGATACGTATGGGTGATCCAGGTCGCCCGCGAGCATCACGAGCGCGGAATGAAGCCGACGTAGGAAATTACGTGTGTTGATGCGCGCGAGGCCCGCTGCGGGGATATCAGCGGGGTAAGCAACCGCATTCTGTGTCGCCCCCGGCATACGAGGGTCGGGCACGTAGGATGGATGAAGAATGCCGCGCGCGTTGTGCGGGGCCGAGGCGGAGAAGGAGAGCTACCCACCCGTGGCTGCCCAGAAGTCGAACAAGAGCAACAAAGACTACGGTGCGTCGTCCATCACCGTCCTCGAAGGACTCGAGGCGGTACGCAAGCGCCCTGGTATGTACATCGGTTCCACCGGAGAGCGTGGTCTGCACCACCTGATCTGGGAAGTCGTCGACAACTCGGTCGACGAGGCGATGGCCGGGTACGCGACGAAGGTCGAGGTCACCCTTCTCGAGAACGGTGGCGTGCAGGTCGTCGACGACGGCCGCGGTATCCCGGTCGGGATGCACTCGTCGGGCGTTCCCACGATCGAGGTCGTCCTCACCCAGCTGCACGCCGGCGGCAAGTTCGACTCGGATGCGTACGCCGTGTCCGGTGGTCTGCACGGTGTCGGCATCTCCGTGGTCAACGCGCTGTCGACCACACTCGAGGTCGAGATCGATCGCGACGGGTACCACTGGGAACAGACGTACACCTATTCCAAGCCCGGTGAGCTGGTCAAGGGTGAGCCGTCGACACGGACCGGCACCACTGTCCGGTTCTGGCCGGACCCGGACATCTTCGAGACGACCACCTTCAACTTCGAGACGGTCGCGCGCCGCCTGCAGGAAATGGCGTTCCTCAACAAGGGACTGACCATCACGCTCTCCGACGAGCGCGTGCTTCCCGAGGAAGTAACCGACGAGGTCGTCCTCGAGACCGCGGACGCGCCGAAGACCGCCGAGGATCAGGAACTCGAGGCCAAGAAGCCCGAGGTCCAGAAGGTCAAGACTCGCGTCTACCACTACCCCGGTGGTCTCGAAGACTATGTGCGCCACCTGAACCGCACGAAGTCGCCGATCCACAACTCGGTGGTGGGTTTCACGGCCAAGGGCACGGGCCACGAACTCGAGGTCGCGATGCAGTGGAACTCGGGTTACTCCGAGTCCGTCCACACCTTCGCCAACACCATCAACACCCACGAGGGTGGTACGCACGAGGAAGGCTTCCGTGCGGCCCTGACCACCGTGGTGAACAAGTACGCGAAGGACAAGAAACTTCTCAAGGAGAAGGATCCCAACCTGACGGGTGACGACATCCGTGAGGGTCTCGCGGCGATCGTCTCCGTCAAGGTCGCCGAGCCGCAGTTCGAAGGACAGACCAAGACGAAGCTCGGCAACACCGAGGTCAAGTCGTTCGTACAGAAGGCGTGCAACGAGCACATCTCGCACTGGTTCGAGGCGAATCCGGCCGACGCGAAGACGATCGTGACGAAGGCAGTGTCGTCCGCTCACGCCCGTCTCGCAGCCCGGAAGGCGCGAGAACTGGTGCGGCGCAAGAGCGCTACAGATATCGGTGGTCTGCCGGGCAAGCTCGCCGACTGCCGCTCCAAGGATCCGAGCAAGTGCGAGATCTACATCGTGGAGGGCGACTCGGCCGGCGGTTCCGCGAAGTCGGGCCGCGACTCGATGTACCAGGCGATCCTCCCGTTGCGCGGAAAGATCATCAACGTCGAGAAGGCCCGCATCGACCGGGTGCTCAAGAACGCCGAAGTCCAGTCCATCATCACGGCTTTCGGCACGGGCATTCACGAAGAGTTCGACATCGCGAAGCTGCGGTACCACAAGATCGTGCTGATGGCCGACGCCGACGTCGACGGCCAGCACATCGCGACATTGCTTCTCACCCTGTTGTTCCGGTTCATGCGGCCGCTCGTCGAAGACGGTCACGTCTATCTGGCGCAACCGCCGCTGTACAAGCTCAAGTGGCAGCGGAGCGAGCCCGAGTTCGCGTATTCCGACCGGGAGCGGGACGCGTTGCTCAAGGTGGGTCTCGAGTCCGGTAAGAAGATCAACAAGGACGACGGTATCCAGCGCTACAAGGGCCTCGGCGAGATGAACGCGAAGGAACTGTGGGAGACCACCATGGATCCGGCCGTTCGCGTTCTCCGTCAGGTGACGCTCGACGATGCCGCCGCCGCGGACGAACTGTTCAGCGTCCTCATGGGTGAGGACGTGGAGGCACGCAGAAGCTTCATCACGCGCAACGCCAAAGACGTACGGTTCCTCGACGTCTGACGCGGGGCTGCTCGGCGGGCGCTGAGCGAAATCTGACCACATCGGGATCCCTTTTGTGAGAGACATCACATTAGGGGTCCCGATGATGTGACATGTGACAGTGACACGCTGGTCGCGCTGGCTGGCTACCCGCTAGTACAGTCCATTGGGCCACCGCCATGTGTGGCAGCCGTACAGGGGGTCGGGTGCATTTCGCAGGAGCGTACGAGCGTGCGCCTTCCGTATTCCCTGTATGTACCGCTATGGTGCCCTCACCCAGGAACGTCTCGTTCGACTGCATCGATCGAAAACGCACTCAGTTTCGAGCGGTGCGCCGGTTGGCGCTCGTCGCCTGGCGCGAACGGGGTGGAAGGAGAGCTGTAATCCATGAGTGACAAATCGCCGCCCCGGCAGCGGTGGTGGAACATCGAGGGGTGGGGTCTTCGCACGAAGGTCACCGCCGTCCTCGCTGTCCCCGTGACAGTGGCGATGGTCCTGGGTGGTCTTCGCGTCGAGAACGAACTGTCCAATGCGGTGCACTTCTCCTCCGCGGCCGATCAGGTCGCGGTCGTGCCCGACATCGTCGACTTCTCGACGGCGTTTGCGACGGCGACCGGTAGCGCGGCAGCGGGAACGATCACGCCCGAGGAGATGGACACACTCGGGGAAACGTTCGTCACGATGAAGACGATCGCTGCAAGCCCCGAGTTCGACGAGGCGCTCGTCTCGGACCTCGACCGCACGATCGCCAGCGCCGAAACGCTTTACACCAAGATGCAGGCCGGGCCCGTCGCGATCGCTGAGATCGCCGCCGTCACCAGCGAGGTGCGCGACAACCTCAACAGGATCGTCGAAGCGGTCCTCGACGGTGTCGACGACCGCGAGATCCTCGACTACGGCAACCAACTCGTCAACGCCTGGTACTCGCAGCGATACCTGTTCGGACAGGTGCTCGGTGTGCTCGCGATCCTCGAGAACCCGGAACAGCCCGACACCGCGCTCGTGTCCGCGTCCGGCGGCGAGCTTGCGATGCTCGAACTTCTTTCCCGGTCGTACCCGATGGCCGACGCGCAGATTGCCGACCTGCGGTCCGGCGTCAAGGAACGCACCGACATGGTCGCGGCTGCCGGCGAAGGCCCGCTCCCGATCCTCAACGTCCGAGCGTCGCTGCTGCACAGCGTCGACGTGTACGGCGGCATCATCGACGCTGCGGCGCAGCAGATCACGACGACCATTCAGGATCGTGCCGCGGAGACCCGTGCAGCGGCCTTGCGCGACACCGCGATCGTGCTCGCCGCTCTGCTCGCCGCTCTCGTCCTCGCGCTGCTCGTGTCCCGGTCTCTTGTCGGCCCCATCCGCCGGCTGCGGTACGGGACCCTCAAGGTTGCCCGTCAGGAGCTGCCCGAGGCCATCGACCGCATCAAGGTCGGCGACAGCATCGAGGACATCGAGTTCACCCGCGTTCCCGTCCACACGACCGAGGAAATCGGTCAGCTGGCGCGCGCGGTGGACGACATGCACGGGCAGGCACTGCGTCTCGCGGGCGAGCAGGCCCACCTCCGTCTCCAGATCAACGACATGTTCGAGACGCTGGCCCGGCGAAGCAAGTCCCTCGTCGAGCAGCAGCTCGGACTCATCGAACAGCTCGAGTACGAGGAGAAGGACCCCAGCCGTCTCGAGAGCCTCTTCCGGCTCGATCACCTTGCGGCTCGTATGCGCCGTAACGGCGACAACCTGCTGATCCTCTCCGGCACGCGCATCCGCCGCGGTCACTCGGCGCCTGTACAGCTCGGCGACATCCTGCGTGCCGCGATGTCCGAAGTCGAGGACTACCAGCGGGTCCAGATCGGTTCGACACCGGACGGTGCGCTCAGCGGTGCGGTAGCAACCGACATCGTGCATCTCCTCGCAGAATTGGTCGACAACTCGTTGCGGGCCTCCCCGCCCGACAGCACCGTCACGTTCAGCTTCGCGCGCGCCGTCGACGGTGGACTGCTCGTCGAGATCGCCGACCGCGGCATCGGTATACCGCGGGAAGAACTCGAGATCATCAACGAGCGCCTGACGAGCGGTGGCGCGGTCGGTCCCGACACCGCCCGCCACATGGGTCTGTTCGTGGTGTCGCGGCTCGCCGAGCGTCACGGCCTCACCGTGCGGCTGCGCCCGACCTTCGACACCGCACGCAACCCCGGCATCACCGCGAGCGTTCACATCCCGGATGTGCTGCTCGTCTCGCCGCTCGCGTTGTCCCAGACGGGTCCGCAACCGCGAATCATCGACGCGGAGCCCGAGTCTGCACCCGAGGCACTGTCCTCGCCGTCGTCGCAGGAGACTCCCCAGCTGCCGCCGCCTTCCCGCGAGAAGGAATACGAACCGGCGCGGTCGCAGTCTCAGGCGCCCTCGCAGCCTCAACCCCGGCCGAAGCCCCAGCCCCGGCCGCAGTCCGATCAGCAGTCGCAGCCCCAGCCCCGGCCGCAACCGCAGTCCGATCAGCAGTCGCAGCCGATCCGTGTCGATGCGTACGACCGTTCCGACGCGGAGTCCAACCCGCCGTCGCAGCCGATCCGCATCGAGGCGCCCGACCGGTCGTACTACGCGCAGGACGAGCGGTCTTCGGAGAGAAGAGATCCGGGTCAGGGTGTCCGCCGTGATTCCGCACCGGGTCGTGACGAGCGTTCCCGCGACGACGAGCGTGCGGGCTTCGCGCCGGCCTCTCGTGGCGCGGTTCCGCGCGAGTCGACGGGTGCGCACGAATTGTCCGCACTCCGGGAATCAGGTGTTCCGGGCCGGCCTCAGCAAGGCCAGGGCGACCGCTCCGGTCTGCCGACGCGTCAGCCGGGCGCGGCACCGGGACTTCCTCCGCGCCAGCCGGGTTCGAACCAGCCGGCTTCGAACTCGGGTCTGCCCACCCGGAACCCCGGCGCAGCGGCATCGGGTCTGCCTACCCGCAACCCCGGCGCAGCGGCACCGGGTCTTCCGTCCCGTCAGCCGGGTACGACTCCCGGGTTGCCGACGCGTCAGCCGGGTGCCACTCCCGGTCTGCCGACGCGTCAGCCCGGCGCGACTCCCGGTCTGCCGACGCGTCAGCCCGGCGCGACCTCCGGTCTGCCGCAGCCGCAGCAGGCTCCGCGCAGGATCCAGCCCGACGCCGCGGCAGCATTCGTCTCGGCGCTTCCTCCCCGCGGCCAGCACGGTCAGAACCGTCCCGCTCAGGACCGCGTGTGGCAGGACGAACACGCTCGTCGTCAGGAGCGGGAGGCGCAGGCCGGACAGGAATCTCGTCAGGATCGTCCTCAGCAGGACGAGCGCGATCGTCGGATGGCACGGGACGAGCGTCCGGCCGAACGGACCGGCAGCCACGCGGCGGCCGAGCCGTCCACACATCGGCAGCAGCCGGAACCTGTTCGGGAACAAGAAGCTTCGAGCCTCCCGCAGCGTCAACCGGGTAATACTCCCGGCCTTCCGGTCCGTTCGGGACCTGCCCCGCAGGAGCAGCGTCCGGATGCGCAGCAGGGAACCCGTCCGTCGGGGCTCCCGCAGCGTCAGCCCGGTGCTACACCCGGACTGCAGGGACGCGGCGCAGCCCCGTCGCCGCAGCAGACGACTCCTGAGCGTGCTCCCCAGCATTCGCAGGCACAGCATTCGCAGGTGCAGCCGCCGCAGAATCTCCGGCCGTCGCAGCAGCAGCCGCAACACGAGGCTCCGAACGGGCTGCCGCAGCGTCGTCCGGGTGCTACGCCCGGCATTGCCGGTGGGCCGCAACCTCGCCCGGACAGCGCACCGGCCGGAGGACTTCCGCGTCGCCGGCCCGGGGCGACCCCCGGTCTTCCGCCGCGTCCTGCCACCGCGCAGGAACCCTCGGCTGCCGCACTGGCGGGTCCGACGCCAATCCCGTCGGCGAGTATTGCCGACGGCGGATCGGTGGCGCCGCAGAGCGACGCGCAGAACGCCGCTCGCCATCGCTACCGGACGAACTCCGCGAAGACGGCGTCGTTCTTCCAGCCCAGGCCGGATTCGGTCGGGCTCCGACCGCAGCCCGCACCGCACACGCCGATCTTCTCCAACATGATGTCGGATTGGCTTGTCGATCCGACCAGTCTTCCGGAGGACCGCCGGAGGAAGGAATGGCGTTCGGCTGCCGACGCAGGATGGGAAGCAGCACAGCGAGCAGCAGAAGTATCGGTGGAAGAACACACGACGGCCGGCCTTCCGAGGCGCGAGCCGGGTCACCGCCTCGTTCCGGGTGCGGTGAGGGCTCCCGCCACCGGGGAGCTGCCCAAGACGATCCGACGCCGGGACCCGGAAGCCATTCGGGCGAACCTGAGTCGCCACCAGCAGGGCGTCCGTAACGGTCGCACCTCGGCGAATACCAGCAATCGCGAGAACAATGAACAGGGAGTTCGATGAACATTGATCATGGATCCGACGTGGCCCGTCCACTGGACTGGTTGGTTTCCAACTTTGCGCGCGAAGTTCCAGGTGTCTCGCATGCCGTACTCGTGTCCGCCGACGGCCTGCTGATGGCTGCCAGCGCCCACCTTCCGGTCGACCGTGCCGAGCAGCTCGCTGCCGTCACCTCCGGCCTCGCGAGCCTGTCCAACGGTGTCTCGCAGTTGTTCGACGGCGGCGGAGTTCTCCAGTCGGTCGTCGAGATGCAGCACGGTTACCTGCTGCTCATGAGTGTCGGTGACGGTTCGCACCTCGCGGCTTTGACCGCGTCGGAGTGCGATATCGGACAGGTCGGCTACGAGATGGCGCTCTTGGTGGACCGGGTGGGTGCCTCGGTCGAGGCAACCCCGCGGGTCGGCCAGGGGTCCTGACGTCGAGGTGGCCATGGAATCGCGCAAGCCTGAGTCGGTGCCGGATCAGCCCAGCCTGGTACGGCCCTACTCGCTGACTTCGGGACGTACGAGTCCTGCGGTCGAACTGGCGTTGGAAGCACTGATCCAGGCGATCCCGGGCACGGACCCTCGGGCCCGTGACTTGGACAACATCAACGCCACGATCTTGGAGTTGTGCAAGGAGTCGCCCTCGGTTGCCGAGATCGCGGCGAGGGTGGGCGTGCCGCTGGGAGTGGCACGCGTCCTCGTTGCCGATCTTGTCGAAGCCGGACACGTACAGATCCTGGCCACGCTGAAAGACGATTCGAGCGACGCGGAGCGTCGTGAGCTGATTGAAAGGGTCCTCAGTGGACTTCGCGAACTCTAGCGCCACCAAGCGCGTGACCTCGACCAAGATCGTGATCGCGGGTGGCTTCGGTGTCGGAAAGACCACGCTGGTCGGGGCGGTGTCCGAAATCGTCCCCCTCCGCACCGAAGCGCTCGTGACGAACGCCAGCGACGGGGTCGACAATCTCACCGCGACGCCACAGAAGGCGACGACGACGGTGGCGATGGACTTCGGCCGTATCAGTCTGGCCGAGGACCTCGTGCTGTACCTGTTCGGTACTCCGGGCCAGCACCGATTCTGGTTCATGTGGGACGACCTCATCCGAGGCGCGATCGGTGCGATCGTGCTGATCGACACGCGTCGGCTCGACGAGAGTTTCGCGGCCGTGGACTTCTTCGAGGCGCGGAACCTTCCGTTCATCGTCGCGATCAACGAGTTCGACGACGCGCCGCGCTACCCGCTCGAGGACATCCGCCAGGCCATGGCGATCTCACCCGATGTCCCGATCGTGTCGATCGACGCTCGTTCCCGTGAATCGGCGAAGCAGGCATTGGTGACCGTCACCGAATACGCGCTGCGGAAGCTGCACCAGCCGGTGGCCCCCTAGTGGTCGAGGGACTCCAGCTTTTCACCATGGGTCCATGGGTGATCTTGCTGGCGTACCTCACCTCGGCGATCGGGGTGTTCGTCGGGGTCACCAGCGTCCGGAAGGTTCGTACCGCGGGCAGCGACCGCGTTCGCCGATTCTGGCTGGTGGTCGCATGCCTCGTCCTCGGTGGAGTCGGTGTGTGGCTCGCACAGTTCCTGCCGATGGCCGGGTTCGCGGTGGAGAACAGCATCGTCCGGTACGACCTGGTCACCATCGTGTTCTCGATGTTGCTCGCGCTGGTGACGGTGTTCATGGCTCTGCTGATCGCGTCGCCGTCGGATGGTTCCTCGTCGAGGACGGAGCCGGCTGCTCTCGTACTCGGCGCCGGACTCGCCGCTGTGCCCTACGTGATCATGTGGTCGGTCCGGACCCAAGGCGAGGTCTCCTTCAACCTCATCTTCGTCGGCGCCGGCGTGCTCGTCGCATTCGTGACGGCCGCGGGTCTGATGTGGCTGGTGCAGCACGCGGACACATGGCCCAAGCGGCTGGTCGGTGGGGTTCTCGGCGGCGCCGCAGTGATCGTCGTGCACTTTCTCGCTGCGGCGTCCATCCGGGTGACTCCCGACGCGACGGTGCCGGCACCCGCCGGCATCGAGGTGTTCGCGATTCTGTTCCCGTTGTTCGTCGCCGGACTGCTCATGCTGGTCGTTCCGATTGTCGCGGTGCTGCTCGCCCCGGACCGCGTCGCGGCGCAACTCGAGCGTGAAGCCGACGAGTGGAACGCGGAGACGTTCCGGACCCCCACGCGGTAACAGTCCGGCGTGCACCATTTCTCGATGGGGCCGTGGGTATTCGTGCTGGCCTACGCGACCGCTGTAGCCGGGTCCTACACCGGGCTGTCCTGCATTCGCAGGTCGCACGAGGACTCGGGACGCAACGGGGGCAACTGGTGGTTGCCCATGGCGTCCCTCGCCATCGGCGGCGTGGGGATCTGGCTCATGCACTTCATCGGCATGATGGGGTTCTCCGTGCCGGGAACCGTGATTCGCTACCACCTCGGACCCACGGTGCTCTCGGTGCTGGCGGCGGTGGCGACCACCATGCTCGGCATCTGGATCGTGACTGTCCGCTCCGCGGTGCTCGAGCGGCTTCCGCGCGGGGTCCGTCCGGGAATCGGCGGCCTGGTGATGGGTCTCGCGGTGACCCTCATGCATTACATCGGGATGACCGCGATGAGGGTCCAGGGCACCATCGACCACGATGCGAGGTTCGTTCTCCTGTCGGTGGGCATCGGTGTGGTCGCGTCGACGCTTGCGCTTGCTCTCGCGCGGAGCGCCGAAAGGGTTCACATCCGTCTGATGGCCGCGTTCGTCATGGCTTCGGCCGTGGTCGCGCTGCACTACACCGGAATGGCGGGGGTGCACGTGGTCGTCGACCCCGGAGCCCCGGAACCGAGCGGCATGAGCGTCCTGTCGTTTCTGTTCCCTGCGTTCATTCTCGGCATCATCGTGCTGGCTGTGCCGATCACCGCACTGGTGCTCGCACCGGAGGCCGAGAAGGACCGGCACGAGGACCTGATCGATCTCCGGACCGACGCGGGAAGTGGGACATGACGTGGTGCAGGACGGCGCTTTCGTGTGTGATCTACCTCTCCCTTGCGGAGACGTGAGCGGAAAGTGCCTGTCCTTCGCGGCGTGGGGTGACCTGCACCTATAGACTCGTGTGGTTGCGAGACGTCTGCCGGGCGGAAGACCGCGGGCGGACGTTCGAGCCGAGTAGAAGAAGGAGCTCATGACCGACACCACGTTGCCTCCGGAGGGGCCGGGGCACGACCGCATCGAGCCCGTCGACATCCAGCTGGAGATGCAGAACAGCTACATCGATTACGCGATGAGCGTGATCGTGGGGCGTGCTCTGCCCGACGTGCGTGACGGACTCAAGCCCGTCCACCGTCGCGTGCTGTACGCGATGTTCGACAACGGGTTCAGGCCGGACCGCGGCTATGTGAAGTCGGCGCGTGCCGTTGCCGAGACGATGGGCAACTACCACCCGCACGGCGACTCTTCGATCTACGACACCCTGGTGCGCCTGGCGCAGCCGTGGGCGTTGCGGTACCCGCTCGTCGACGGACAGGGCAACTTCGGTTCCCGCGGCAACGACGGTGCGGCCGCCATGCGGTACACCGAGTGCCGGCTCACCCCGCTCGCGATGGAGATGCTGCGCGATATCGACCACGACACGGTCGATTTCCAGCCGAACTACGACGGCCGGACCCAGGAACCGACAGTTCTCCCCAGCCGTATCCCCAACCTGTTGATCAACGGTTCGGGCGGCATCGCGGTGGGCATGGCGACCAACATCCCCCCGCACAATCTCCGAGAGGTCGCCGAGGCGATCTACTGGGCACTCGAGAACTACGAAGCCGACGAGGAAACGACCCTCGCCGCGGTCATGGAGCGGATCAAGGGACCCGACTTCCCGACCGCAGCCTTGATCACCGGATCCCAGGGCATCCACGACGCGTACACCACGGGCCGCGGCTCGGTGAAGATGCGCGGTGTCGTGGAGATCGAAGACGACGCCAAGGGCCGCACCACCATCGTGATCACCGAGTTGCCGTACATGGTCAACCCGGACAACCTCATCACCTCGATCGCCGAACAGGTTCGCGACGGCAAGATCGCGGGCATCTCCGACATCCACGACGAGTCGTCGGATCGTGTGGGCATGCGCATCGTCGTGACCGTCCGTCGTGACGCGGTCGCGAAGGTCGTTCTCAACAACCTGTACAAGCACACCCAGCTGCAGACGAGCTTCGGCTGCAACATGCTGTCGATCGTCGACGGTGTGCCGCGCACACTGCGCCTGGACCAGATGATCCGGCTGTACGTCGTGCACCAGGTCGAGGTCATCGTCCGGCGTACGCGGTACCTGCTGCGCAAGGCCGAGGAACGGGCCCACATCCTGCGCGGCCTCGTCAAGGCACTCGACGCGCTCGACGACGTCATCGCACTCATCCGCAGGTCGCAGACCGTCGACATCGCGCGTGGCGGCCTCATCGACCTGCTCCAGGTCGACGAGATCCAGGCCGATGCGATTCTCGCGATGCAGTTGCGACGCCTCGCCGCTCTGGAACGTCAGAAGATCATCGACGACCTCGCAGAGATCGAGCGCGAGATCGATGATTACAAGGACATTCTCGAGAAGCCCGAGCGGCAGCGCGCCATCGTCCGCGACGAGCTGAAGGAGATCGCCGAGAAGTACGGCGACGATCGCCGGACACGCATCGTCGCCGCCGACGGTGACGTCACCGACGAGGACCTCATCGCTCGCGAAGACGTGGTCGTCACGATCACCGAGACGGGCTACGCCAAGCGCACCCGCACCGATCTGTACCGGTCGCAGAAGCGCGGCGGCAAGGGTGTCAAGGGCGCCGAGCTCAAGCAGGACGACATCGTCAAGCACTTCTTCGTGACCTCCACGCACGACTGGCTGCTGTTCTTCACGACGAAGGGCCGCGTCTACCGGGCGAAGGCATACGAATTGCCGGAGGCGAACCGCACCGCACGCGGTCAGCACGTCGCGAACCTGCTGGCCTTCCAGCCCGACGAGCGGATCCAGGGTGTCATCCGTCTGCAGAGCTACGAGGACGCGCCGTACCTGGTGCTCGCGACGCGCAACGGCCTGGTGAAGAAGTCGCGGCTGTCGGACTTCGACTCCAACCGCAGCGGCGGCATCGTGGCGATCAACCTGCGCGGGGACGACGAAATGGTGGGCGCGGTTCTGTGCTCCGCCGACGACGACCTGCTGCTCGTCTCGAAGCTGGGCCAGTCCATCCGGTTCTCCGCGACCGACGAAGCGCTGCGGCCGATGGGACGCGCAACCTCCGGCGTCCAGGGCATGCGGTTCAACGGTGAGGACAGCCTGCTGTCGCTCAACGTCGTCAAGGAAGGCACCTACCTGCTGGTCGCGACCTCCGGTGGATACGCGAAGCGGACTCCGATGGAGGATTACCCGGTTCAGGGCCGCGGCGGCAAGGGTGTCTTGACCATCCAGTACGACCGCCGGCGTGGCACCCTGGTCGGTGCTCGGATCGTCGAGGACGATGACGAGCTGTACGCGATCACCTCGAACGGTGGTGTCATCCGTACTGTCGCCAAGCAGGTGCGCAAGGCTGGTCGGCAGACCAAGGGTGTGCGCCTGATGAACCTCGCCGAGGGCGACACGCTGTTGGCGATCGCCCGCAATGCCGACGAGCTGGACGACGCAGACGTATCCGGAGCTAAGGAGTCGTAAGTGAGCACTCCCCAGGGACCCAACGGAAACGGCCAGGGGCAACCCGGCCGGAAACCCGAGGATCGCAATGGGCAGGAGGTGTCGTCCGCTTCATCCGGTGCGGCGCCTTCACAGGGGCCGGCTCCGCAGGGGGCATCCTCGCAGGACCGGGCACCGCAGGACCGGGCTCCGCAGCAGGAACGGTCGCCCCAGAACACGGCGGCGGACAAGCCTGCCGGATCTCCGCAGAGCGGTGGCCCGGTTGGGCAATCCGCTCCGTCGAAGCCGGCGGAGGTTTCCGGGAAGGCCCCTGAGAAGGCCCGCGAGACGCCGAAGTCCGAAGGTAAGGGTCCGGCGGCCGGTACGGCGAAGCCCGCACAGCGCGAGGAGTCCGTGCGCAGCGAGTCGCAGGTACGCAGCGAGGAGCCTCGTCAGGCTGCGGCAGCGCCGCAACCGGAGGCTCCCAAGGCGAACCAGGGCGCCGGGAACCAGAGCGCGGGAAATCAGGGCACCGGGAACCAGGGCGGGGCACCGTCCGGAGCTGCGACAGCACAGTCGTCGCAGGGCGGCGATCAGTCCCGCTCGGCGAGGCCCGCCAACCAGACGGCGCGTCCGGGTGGCCAGACCCCGCCGTGGCAGCGCGGCCAGCAAGGGACCGCGCAGGGCGGTTCTTCGCCGCAGAAGACGCCGCAGACCAACCTGCCCGGAGTCGGCCCCGGTCTCGGCAAGTCCGGGCCGGCGGCAGGCGGCGGATCCTCCGCTTCGCGGCCGTCGACGGGTGGCCAGCCTCCCGCCGGCAAGCCTGCCGCAGCTCAGAATCCGGCACCGTCGACCCGTCCGGTCGTGACGGGTACGGCAGCGGCCGCGATGAACTCCGGTAACTCCGGTTCCTCGGCGTCGGCTACGCGCACCACCAACGAGCGCGCGAGCAACGACCGTGCTGCGGCGAAGGCGAAAGCCGCGGTCATCGACGGGCCCACGCGGCATATCGAGCGCAAGGATCTTGCGAAGGATCTGCCCGATCTCTCCGCCGTCAAGCATCCGACGCCTGTCGCGCCGGCAACGGGGGAGACCCCGAAGGTGGGTCCGACGGCGATTGCCCCGGCCCCCGCGGGTGTCGACACCGGTGATGCACTACGCGCCACGGTGCAGGTGCGGCGGATCGACCCGTGGTCGATGCTGAAGATCTCGTCCGTGATTTCCGTCTCGCTGTTTTTCGTGTGGATGATCGCGGTCGGTCTGCTCTACGCCGTGCTCGCCGGGATGGGCGTGTGGGACAGGCTCAACAGCGCGTTCACCGACATCGTGAGCGATGCGGGCAGTGAGGGACTCGTCACGGTGGGCCAGGTGTTCGGGTACGCGACCGTGATCGGCCTGGCCAACATGGTTCTCATGACCGCCCTCGCGACCCTCGGAGCGTTCATCTACAACCTGTGCACCGACCTCGTCGGTGGCGTTCAGGTAACGCTCGCAGACCCGGACTGACCTGCGGGAATGCTGCCCCGTCGAGGCGATTTGAATCATCCGGCGTCGGTGGGGTAGTGTTCCATCCGGTTCGAGGGCCTATAGCTCAGGCGGTTAGAGCGCTTCGCTGATAACGAAGAGGTCGGAGGTTCAAGTCCTCCTAGGCCCACTCCCCGTGCCCGAAAGGCAGCCAGAAATGAAGTTCCTGATCGCTGTGGGAGCTGGTTTTCTGGCGGTAGTCGGACTTGCTCGCATGCTGCGTAGTGAGGACGAGTGGCACGAGGTACCCAGTCGCTAGTCGGCGTACGGGGCCTTAGCTCAGTTGGTAGAGCGCTGCCTTTGCAAGGCAGATGTCAGGAGTTCGAATCTCCTAGGCTCCACAGCAACACGAAACCCACCTCCGTTCAGGGGGTGGGTTTCGTCGTACTTGCGTGTTGCGTGCGTTTCACGTGAAACCCGGCGCGACAGTGCTGCATCACATACGACGCTCTGTAGTACTAGACGTATCATCGGGGGCATGGCCGCCGACCCTCAGCTTCTCGCGCGCATGCGCGGTGGCTTCGTGGGTGGCACCTGTGGGGTGGTCGCGATCGTCGCGCACGCCGTTGCGGAGGGCGCATATCCGGGCACTACCGCCCTCACGGTTCTTCTTTCCGTCGCCGTGATCGCGGGCGCTGTCGCGGCGGGTACCCGGCTGGCGGTCGTACCGCTACTCCTCGCCGGGCAGGTCTTCGGTCATATCGCACTGTCGCTGGGCAGCGGCCACTTTCATCTCCCCGGTCCGGGCATGCTTGCTGCTCACCTGGCAGCGGTCCTCGTTGCGTCCGCCCTGATACGCGGCGCAGAACGGGGTAGCGCTCTCGCACTGAACGCGGTGCGCCGCATCGCCGCGATCCACGGACCCTCCTCCTCTCTGCCCGTTCGGGCCGCACTCCCCGTGGGGTACCGCCCCGCGGTGCGCCGGATGCAGGTCTTCGCCACGGGAGTCTCGACCCGTGGACCACCGCTCGTCACGGTCTGACCTCCTTTTCCCTCCCTGACCACCGTTCCTACGGCGGTCGGCGCCCTCGCGCGCCAACCCACTTTCCTGGAGTTACCGATGACGAGAAAAACTGTTCGTACCGTGGCCGTTGCGGGAGTTGCCGCTGCTCTGGCCGTGCTCACCGCCTGCGGATCGACCGATGCGCCGCCCACCGCCGCCGAGGCGCTGACGGTGTCCGATGCCTGGGTCAAGGCCGCCGACGCGGGCATGACCGGCGCCTTTGCCGAGTTGTCCAACACGGCCGATACGGACCTGCACGTGGTCGCAGTATCGAGCCCGAGCGCGAGCCGTACCGAATTGCACGAGATGGCCCCGGACGGGGGAAGCGCGATGGTGATGCGCGAAATGGCCGACGGTCTCGTGATCGGAGCCGGAAGCACCCACAGCCTCGCTCCCGGCGGCGACCACCTGATGCTCATGGACATCGTCGAACCGATCAGGCCCGGCAGTGACGTCACCTTCTCCCTGGAATTCGAGGACGGATCCGTGAAGGACTTCACCGCTCAGGTCCGCGACTTCGCAGGGGCACAGGAGGAGTACGAGCCGGCGACAACCGGGGCGGGTCACGGTGGCTGAGCTCAGCCGCCGTCATCTCCTCGGTGGCGGTCTGGCAGCCGTAGGGGCTGCGGGTCTCGCGGCGGTCGGTGGTGGCGCGGCCGTGGCATCCCGGACGCCCGAGCGGATGGGTGCGGCCACAATCGACCCCCACGGCCGTCACCAAGCCGGGATCGATACACCGCCGCAGGCGTTCGCCTCGTTCGCCGCACTCGATCTCGCGAGCGGTGTCGACCGTGCGGGCCTGGCCGGAATCATGAAGGTGTGGGCGGAGGACATACGGCGCCTCACTGCCGGACGGCCCGCGCTGGGGGACACCGAACCGGAACTCGCGGTGGATCCGGCCCGGCTCACGATCACCGTGGGATTCGGACCGGCGGTGTTCGACGCCGCGGGACTGGCCGACCGGCGTCCGGCGTGGTTACGTCCCCTTCCCGAGTTCGCGGTGGATCGCCTCGAAGACCGGTGGTCGGGTGGCGACCTGGTGCTGCAGGTGTGTGCCGACGATCCCGTGGTGGTTTCCCACGCCACGCGCACCTTGACCAAGAACGTGCGATCGCTGACCACCGTGCGCTGGGTACAGCGGGGATTCCGGCATGCCGTGGGCACCAGGCCCGACGGGATGACGATGAGGAATCTGATGGGCCAGGTAGACGGCACCGTCAATCCGGCGCCCGGCAGCCCGGACTTCGGGCGGCAGGTGTGGAACCCCGGTGAACCGGAATGGCTGCGCGACGGAACGTCGCTCGTGTTTCGCCGGATCCGGATGGAACTCGACACGTGGGACGAACTCGACCGGCCCGCACGAGAGCTCGCGGTGGGCCGGACCCTGTCGAACGGTGCTCCTCTCACCGGCACCGAGGAGCATGACGACGCCGATTTCGAGGCTACTGACCGGTACGGGATTCCGGTGATCCCACCGGAGTCACACGTGGCGAGGGCGCGGCCACGGACCGCCGACGAGCAATTCCTGCGTCGGGGATACAACTACGACGACGACGGTGCAGGGCTGTTGTTCGCGGCGTACCAGGTCGACGTGGACCGTCAGTTCGTCCCCGTACAGCAGCGCCTCGCCGAGCACGATGCGCTCAATCCGTGGATCACCCCCGTCGGATCAGCGGTGTTCGTCGTTCCACCCGGCTTCGGTCCGGAGGGCTATCCGGGAGACACGCTCCTGGCCGGGTGAACTCGCGCCGGACGTGCCGGTGACGAATGCTTCCGGGACGCCCGGGGTGGGGTTACCCTCGGGGTGTGACCGGAAGCACACAGACACGTCTCGGGTTCGCGTCGCTGCGGGAAGGCGGCCTCAACTGGGACGCCTTCCCGCTCCGACTCTTCGCGAAGGGCAACGCGAAATTCTGGGATCCCGCGGATCTCGATTTTTCGCGCGACGCCGCCGACTGGCAGGCGCTCACCTCCGAGCAGCGCCGCAGTTCCACGTTCCTCGTCGCGCAGTTCGCCGCGGGAGAAGAAGCCGTCACCCAGGACATCCAGCCGTTCGTGCGCGCGATGGAGGCCGAGGGGCGGATCGGCGACGAGATGTATCTGACGCAGTTCTGTTTCGAGGAGGCCAAGCATCTTCAGGTGTTCCGGCTGTGGATGGACTCGGTGGGGCTCACCTCCGACCTCCACCCCTATGTGGCCGACAATCCGTTCTACCGGCAGCTCTTCTACGACGAATTGCCGAACGCGCTGCGACTGCTCGAGTCCGATCCGTCGCCGGCCAACCAGGTACGCGCGAGCGTCACCTACAACCATGTGATCGAGGGGAGCCTCGCGCTCACCGGTTACTACGCGTGGCAGAAGGTCTGCACGACGCGCGGCATCCTTCCCGGAATGCAGGAACTGGTCCGGCGTATCGGTGACGACGAGCGCCGGCACATGGCGTGGGGCACCTTCACCTGCCGGCGGCACGTCGCGGCAGACGACTCGAATTGGGCTGTGGTGCAACAGCGTATGAACGAGTTGCTTCCGATGGCACTCGGCATGATCGGGTGGGTCAACGATCAGTTCGACGAGCAGCCGTACGGGCTGGATCCCGACGAATTCGTCTCCTACGCCGCCGACCGGGCCGAGCGGCGTCTAGGCGCCATCGAATCTGCTCGCGGTCGCCCGGTGGAGGAGATCGATCTCGATTACTCACCGGAATCGCTCGAGGAGAAGTTCGGTGCGGAGGACGCGGCCGAACTGGCGTCGATCGCCGACGGGGGAGACGGAAGTCCTCGCTAGATCCCGACCGTGATCGGGATTCCGCGCGGGTTCAGATCAGGATTGCGACGGCGACGACGACGACCAGCACCGCCAGCAGCACGACAGCGGCTATCCGCACGGTGTCGGCCTGGCTTCGCAGCGGCTGGGGAGGTTGGCGGGTTGCGGTGTCCGGTTCTACCGTCACCGCGACCGCAGCGGCGGAGTTCTCCGTCTCGTACAGATCCTCGATGGCTTTCAGACGTGCGAGGCCACCGGTGAGCACGTCCGTTTCATCGTAGGAGGGCGGCAGACCGATCCGGGTCTTCTTCGTCTCGCGCGCCGGAGTGAAACCAGCGGCGAGAATCGCCGCGCCGAGCGCCGCGGTCTGCTCGGGCCCCGGTCCGACGAGACTACGCACCATCAGCTTGGTCGCGAGGCTGTTGGCGATCTCCTGGATATGCGAGCGATCACGCGCGACGAGTCCGTCACCCATGACGACCACGGCGTCGAGATTGTCCGACAACCATCCGAACGAACCGAGTGCCGACGCGAGTTGGGCTGCGGGTGACGGTGCGTTCTTGACGGGAACCCGGAATGCCTTGCCGACGGGGACACCCGAGCGCACCAGCGTCACAGTCGAACCCACGTCGTCGACGTGATAAACCCCGACGAGCTGACCGGGCGTTTCCGAGATCTCGGAGGCATACCAGGTGGCCGCAGCCTGCGCGTCCGACACCAGATCGACGTGCCGGAGATCGGCGAAGTCGAGCGCGGATCGGAGGGTTGCGACGGTCGCGGGGTCCCAGTGGGAGGGGTAGGTGGCGGTGTATCCGGGGTCGCTGTCCCTGTCCATACCGCCGAACGTCGGCAGGGGATGGCACTCGGTGAGCAGGCAGTGGATGGCCGTCGCCATGGCGTCCTCCGCGCGGTAGACGCGCCCGTCGCTCGCCGAGAGTCCTGCGGGGTCACCTACGCGGGAGAGGAAACCGCTGAGCGTCCGGACCTCGTCGTCGGCCCGCGCGGAGCCACCGAGAAAGGTCGAGTCGTCCCGGCCGATATGGAGAACGGTGTCGCGGGCGATGACCACCGGGTCGGGAGTGCCGGGTTCGTTGGACGCGACCACCGCTGTGGACACGACCCTTCCGATTCGGAGCCCCACCCCGATTGCCATGACTCTCCCCTCGTCTGTCGATCCGGGTCCATCTTGCTACCGGCACCACTCCGTGTGGTTGTGCCGCGCCGCGACCCCGATCGTCATGATCAGGACATACCACATACCGGTCGTCGCGCAACTGTCATCCCTTCCTGCGGGTGCAAACCGAGCACGCACCGAGCTTCCGCGACCGGGTTTCCGGGGCCGTCTCACCTCGTGTCCTGCGCCCGGGCATCGCCTTACCGGTCGGTAATGTACGTGTTACAGTCCGTACCATGTGACCGAAGGCACGCCTAGGTCCGGGATGTGGTGGAGGAAATATGGGAACGAGCAGCACCCGGAAGTGGGCGGCAGCGGCGTTGACATCCGCAGCGCTCGTGGGGGGACTTCTGGCGGCGCCGGCGACGGCACACGCCGAGGGCGACTTCTACACGCCGCCCGCGCTGGAGCAGGGGGGAAGCCCGGGAGACATCCTCCGGAGCGAACCGTCCGATCTTGCCATCCGGGTTCCGACCGGGGACGGTGTGTTCCCCGCGCAGGGGACGCGGTTGCTGTACCGCTCGAACAATGCGAAGGGCGCACCCAATGCGGTGAGCGGCACGTACCTCGAGCCGTCGACCGTGTGGAACGGTGAGGGACCTCGCCCTCTCGTCGCGGTGGCGGTCGGCACGCACGGACAGGGCGACCAGTGCGCTCCGTCGCGCAATCTCGGTGCGCTGGTGCAGTACAACCCGCCGCTCGATCTGTTCACCGAGTACGAATTGCTGTCGATCAATGCGTTGCTGCTCCAGGGCATCGCGGTGGTGGTGACGGACTACGACGGACTCGGGACTCCCGGGCACCACACGTACGTGAACAGGGCTGCCGAGGCGTACGCGGTGCTGGATTCGGTCCGGGCGGCGTTGAATCTTCCCGGGACGAGCCTTACCCCCGACAGTCCCGTCGGGCTGTACGGATACTCCCAGGGTGGCGGTGCGAGCGGGGCCGCAGCCGAACTCGCTCCCACGTACGCCCCGGAACTGAACCTCAAGGGCGCCTACGTCGGTGCGCCTCCCGCCGATCTCTTGGCCACGCTGAAGCAGATCGACGGCACGCTCCTCACCGGCGCCGTGGGCTACACGATCAACGGGCTGATCGAGGCATACCCGGAGATTCGCTCCGAGGTCGAGGCCGAGATCAACGACCGCGGCCGCGCCATGCTCGCCGCGGTGGCGAACCAGTGTGTTCCGGAAACCGTTGCCACTGTTGCGTTCCAGCGGACCGAAGACTTCACGCGCACCGGTGAACCTCTCGACGTGGTGGTCGGCCGGCTTCCCCAGGTCCAGAAAGCGATCGACGAGCAGCGCATCGGCCGCCTGACCCCGCAGATCCCGGTGCTTCTCCAGCACGGCACGCAGGACGACACGGTTCCCTACGGGCAGGGTCGCCAGCTTGCGCTGGACTGGTGCGACAACGGCGCCACCGTCCAGTTCGACGCGAACCTCACGCCGCCGATCCTGCCGGGCTTCGTGATCAACCACGCGGTACCCCTGCTCACCGGGCTGCCCACCGCGGTCCAGTACCTCGACGCGCGTCTGCGTGACGCTCCCGCGCCGTCCAACTGCGGCGCCTTCTGACGCGACCCCGAACGCAACGGCCCGCCCTCGTCACGAGGGCGGGCCGTTGTGGTTCTGCGCCTACACGACGTTTCTGGTGTCGATGATCCGGCGAGCCACGTTCTCTTCCGTGGACGGGCCCGGTGTCCATTCCGCGATCCACGGGCCTGTTCCTTCACTCGCATCCAGGATGCCGTTCTCGAGCCAGCTGTAGCGACCGTCGAGGACACCGCGGGTGAGCTTCCGGTCGGAATCGTCGGTGTTGCTCCACAATCCGTCGAACAGTGCCTCTACCCGTAGCCGGGACTGCCGGCAGAAGGCGTCGGCGAGTTCGTATGCGGCATCGGCACCCGGATGGCCGTCGGCGCGTTGACGTTCGGCGCGCACACAACTGGCCGACATCGCGAACAGTTCGGCACCGATGTCGACGATGCGGCCGAGGAAGTTCTGACGCTTCTCGAGACCGCCCTGCCACCGGGCCATGCCGTAGAACGTCGACCTGGCGAGTTTGCGCGAGCTACGTTCGACGAACCGGAGATGTGGTGCGAGGATGCCGAATTCGGTGAAAGCTCCGGGAAGGCGGCCCTTTCCTGCCACCAGCGAGGGCAGCCACTTGGCGTAGAAGCCGCTCGCCTTCGCCGCGGCGCGCGCCTTGGTCTCGAGAGACGCCTTCGGGTCGATCAGGTCGCCGGCGGCACGGAGATGTGCGTCGACTGCCTCTCGGGCCACCAGTAGCCGCATGATCTCGCTCGAGCCCTCGAAGATGCGGTTGATGCGCAGGTCCCGGACGAGTTGTTCTGCGGGCACGGCTCTCTCACCGCGTGCGGCGAGCGACTCGGCTGTCTCGTAGCCGCGGCCCCCGCGGATCTGGATCAACTCGTCGGCGATGGCGCAGCCCATCTCGCTGGCCCACAACTTCGCGAGCGCGGCCTCGATGCGAATGTCGTTGCGCTCCTCGTCGTTCATCTGGCCGGACAGTTCGACCACGGACTCGAGTGCGTAGGAGGTCGCCGCGATGAACGAGATCTTGGCGGCCACCGCCTCGTGTTCGCCGAGTGCTTTGCCCCACTGCACCCGGGCTTCCGACCACTCGCGGGCGATCTTGAGCGCCCACTTGCCGGCTCCGGCGCACATCGCCGGGATGGCAAGCCGTCCGGCGTTGAGTGTCGTGAGGGCGATCTTGAGGCCGTCACCTTCGCGTCCGACGAGGTTCTCGGCGGGCACGCGCACCTTGTTCATGCGGGTCAGGCCGTTCTCGATGCCTCGCAGGCCCATGAAGGAATTGCGGCGTTCGACGGTGATGCCGGGCGAATCGGCTTCGACGACGAACGCGGAGATACCGCCGCGATGCCCGTCGCTCTTGGGGACCCGCGCCATGACCACGAGCAACTCGGCGACCACACCGTTGGTCGTCCACAGTTTCACGCCGTCGAGTTCGTACGCCCGGCCGTCCTCGACCGGAACCGCACTCGTGGCGAGTCGTGCGGGGTCGGAACCGACATCCGGTTCGGTCAGCAGGAACGCCGAGATCGCGCCGCGCGCGCAGCGCGGCAGGAACCGCTTCTTCTGCTCCGGGGTGCCCGCCAGTTTCAGCGGTTCGGGTACACCGATCGACTGGTGTGCCGAGAGCAACGCTCCCAGGCTGGGGTGTACGCACGCGACGAGCATGAGCGCCCGGTTATAGGCGACCTGCGACAGGCCCAGGCCGCCGTACTCCTCGGGGATCTTCATGCCGAAGCACCCGAGTTCCGCCAACCCGCGGATGTAGTCGTCGGGAATGCGTGCCTCGCGCTCGATGGTCGGGCCGCTCATGTCCCGGCACAAGTTCCGCAGCGAGGTGAGGAATTTTTCGGTGCGGGCGTCTTCGTCGGGTGTGGGACGGGGGAAGGGATGGACGAGATCGAGGGTGAACCTGCCGAGGAAGAGGTGTTTGGCGAACGACGGTTTCGTCCAGTCCGCTTCTCGTGCTTCTTCGGCGACCTCACGGGCTTGCTGTTCGGTGACGCGCGTTTCTGCCATGTCTGCCTCCAGAAGGGCTTGCCTACCGGCGAGTATTCACCCTTCTGTGTCGCACGTCACAGGATTGGACGGACCGATACCGGTGAGTAATCGCAGGACGTGCACCGCAGGTGTGAAACAGATCACCCGGGGCTGCGGTGTCTCGAGATGCCGGGTGCGCGATACAGGCCTACTCTCGAGTAGTCACCGCCGACGCGTCCGCCCGTCAACCCTCGTCGATCTTCGGATCGAACTGGAGGCGACCATGGCCCTACTTGCGTCCGTACCCGTTCTTCTCGCACTCGTCGTGCTTCTGTACTTCGTCTCGTGCCGCATTGTCGATCACGAGATACGCAGCGCCGAACGCGAATACGGTGGCATGCCCGCTGACCCGCCGGTCGTGCCGGATATCCCTGTCCCGGGGATGCCCGCCCACCGGTGAGCCGGGCTCCCGCACGAGTGCGGGACTCCGAGCGGGCACTCGGCAGAGAGGTGCCCGCCGACAGGATCAGTCGGTGGCGGGAGTGGTGTCGCCTGCCGCCGGACGTACGCGCGGGGGTTCCGGCGCGATCGGCGGGTGCGCCGGCCGACGACTCCGGTACAACGCGAGTGCGCCGAGCACGACCGCGGCGAGCGCGCCCGTCGTGACGAGTGCCTTGCGTCCCGGGCGGGGCGCTGTGCGCCGACGAGGTGCGGCGGCGAGCGCGGCCTTGTCCCGACGTGCATCCTGCACCCGCTCGACGGCATTCTTCGTCAGTTCCAGCCCTTGGCGGGAGAGCACGAGGCCTGCCGCCGCGGATCCCTGCGCCAGGGTGACCGCGCCCTCGCCGGCGACATGCAGGGCGTCGCTCAGGCTTCCCGTCTGTGCCAGGGGATATACGAGGTCGGGGAGGGAACCGCTGCGGGTGCTGGAGTCGCTCACCTTCGTCATACGTCCCACTCTTCCATACCGCAGCACGTGTTCCCGTCTGTCGTGCGGTGCCGACAGGGGAAGGACCGCGTAGGCCCCGAAGCCAGGAATGGCACCATAGGGGAATGACGTCACCGAATCAGACAGCAACCGCCACCCTCCACACCAACCGCGGAGACATCGTGATCGCGCTCTTCGGCAACCATGCCCCGAAGACCGTGGAAAACTTCGTCGGACTCGCCACCGGCACCAAGGAATACAAGTCCGCGAACGCGAAGGGCGAGTCCAGCGGACCGTTCTACGACGGTTCGGTGTTCCACCGCGTGATCGACGGCTTCATGATCCAGGGCGGCGACCCCACCGGCACCGGTCGCGGCGGCCCGGGCTACCAGTTCGGTGACGAGTTCCACCCCGAACTGCAGTTCGACCGCGGCTACCTGCTCGCCATGGCAAACGCGGGCCCGGGCACCAACGGCTCGCAGTTCTTCATCACCGTCGGCCCGACGCCGCACCTCAACCGTCGCCACACGATCTTCGGTGAGGTCGTGGACGCCGACTCGAAGAAGGTCGTCGACGAGATCGCCACGACCAGCACCGATCGCGCCGACCGTCCGGTCGACGAGGTCGTCATCAACAGCATCACCATCTCCTGAGAGAAGTGCCATGACGAACCCCGGCTGGGGTCCTGCGGCCGAGGGTGGTGGCCGGCAGCCCCAGCCGAGGTGCGTCCGCCACCCCGATCGCCCCACTCTGCTCACCTGCACTCGATGCGGGCGTCCGTACTGTCCCGAGTGCCTGCGTCCGGCCGCGGTCGGCCAGCACTGCGTGGACTGTGTCGCCGAGGCCGCCCGGTCCACCCCGCAGGCCCGGACCATCGCGGGTGCGCCCGCACGTTCGGCGAAGACGACCCCGATCGTGACGTACACGCTCATCGCGCTGAACGTCCTGGTCTTCCTCGTCACGGCCGCACAGTCCGGCAGCGTGATGAACAACGAGCGGTCGTCACCGCTGTTTCTCGACTGGGCTCTGTGGCCGCCGGCGATCGCCGCCAACGGTGACTACATCCGGATTATCGGCAGTGGATTCCTGCACTTCGGCCTGATGCATCTCGCGATCAACATGTTCGCGCTCTGGATCATCGGCCGCGACACCGAGTTGGTTCTCGGCCGCGCCCGTTACCTGTCGGTGTACGTGATCTCGATCCTCGGCGGTTCCGCCGCGGTGATGCTCCTGCAGACGGGGGCCGTCACGGCCGGCGCGTCCGGTGCGGTCTTCGGATTGCTCGGCGCCCAAGCGGTGATCCTCATGAGGCTCCGCCGCAGTCCCGCTCCGGTGCTGGCGGTCGTCGCGCTGAATGTGGTCATCAGCATCACGATCCCGGGGATCTCCCTGTGGGGACATCTCGGCGGGCTGGTGGCAGGTGCGGCCGCCACCGCGGCACTGCTGTACGGGCCGCAATCGCTCCGTGCGGGCAACGATCGCGCGCGGGCGACTCGCACGGGATGGGTCGCACTCGGTGCGGTCGCCATCCTCGTCGTGGCGGTGGTCGTGGTCGCGGTTCTTCGCTTACGGGCTCAGCTGGGCTTGTGATCGGGTGCCAGCCCCCGCGCGCCGAGTGCTTCGTGCACCTCGCGGGGGTCGGCTCCCAGATCCCAGCGACCGAAGATCATCAGGCTCTCGGAGCCGTCGCGAGGATCAATAGTGTCGATTTCCAGCATGGGCACCCGCCTGCCCATGCGGGGATACTCCACGAGTCGCACGCGGTGCAGCGCCGCGGCCGGGTACTCGCGTCGTCCCGTCAGCCGGGTCACGGCGAGTCCCGAGGATTCGGGTAGAACCTCGAGGCGGGGACGCTGGCGCCAGGCGGAGGCAGCGAATGCGAGCACCAGTGCGGCCGCGACCCCCACGAGGACACGTCCGGCCGCATCGACCGCCGTCGCAGCCGCCACCGCGAGCGCGACGCCTCCGGCAGCAAGGGCCACGACGGCGCCGGGCGGAGTGGACCACCGTGGTGTGTTCTCGGCGCTCACGTCAGCCCTCACATCGCTTTGTACACAGGGTTATCCCCAGGTGGGGATGAATAACAAAGATGTAATCCACAGAACGAGGCGCGATTTCAGCGCCATCTCATCGTCATGACGAGCCCGGCCACCATGAACCCGAATCCGATGAGGAAGTTGTAGGCACCCAGCGAATTCATCCACGAAATCTGTTCTGCGGCCAGGTAATACACCACCAGCCACAGCAAACCGATGATCATGAGGCCGAGCATCACCGACACGTAGAGGGTGCTCGACGGCGCAGCTTTCACCTTCACCGGTGTGCGGCTCACCGTCCTGGGGGCCGCGCTGTCGTCCTTCTTACGTACCTTCGACTTGGGCATCGTGTCCTCGTTCTTGCGACTCCGCCCGTGCCGGACGAGCGGAGTAAGTTGGGCAGCTACCTGTGCTGTATACGCTAACGCTGTCCTGTTCACGCTAACGTAAGGCCGGAACGGAGGGGTGAGGTGTCCGAGTGGCGGCCGCGTCGAGTGGCCTGGGGTTCCGCGACCCTGGCCGTGTGCCTCGTGGGCGGTCTGTTGATCGGTACCACCCGCGGCGTCTCCGACGGCAACGAACTCCGCGTCGGTGACTCGCCGCGCCTGTCCGATCTGGTCCGGGCCGCACAATCCGGAACCGACGACCTCGCGACCACCCGTGACGACCTCGCCCAGCAGGTCGCGCAGGTGCAGGCCCGCGTCGCCGCGACCGACGGCGACGTCGCGTCCGTGCTCGACGAACTTTCCGCCGTCGCGGATCCGGCGGGGCAGACGGCTCTGCGCGGACCGGGGATCACGGTGACCCTCACCGATGCGTCGCGCGACGCCGACGGTAAGTATCCGTCCGGTGCGTCGCCGGACGACCTCGTGGTGCACCAGCAGGACGTCCAGAGCGTGCTCAATGCGATGTGGGCCGGCGGCGCCGAGGCCATCTCGATGCAGGACCAGCGGATCGTCGCGACGTCGGCGCCGCGCTGTATCGGCAACACTCTGCTGCTCCACGGCCGCACGTATTCCCCGCCCTACGTCATCACCGCCCTCGGCGACCGCTCGCGTCTCGAGGCTGCCCTCGGGGCCGAACCGGGTATCCGGCTGTACAAGCAGTACGCGACCCGCTACGGGCTGGGCTACACGCAGACCGCGGGTGACGACAAGTCCGTTCCCGCCTATACCGGGGGCGCGCCCGCCCGCTGACCTGTGGGTACTCTCGTGGCATGCGCATCCTGGTCGTCGACAACTACGACAGCTTCGTCTTCAATCTGGTCCAGTATCTCGGGCAGCTCGGCACGACGGCCGACGTGTGGCGCAACGACGACGACCGGCTCACCGCGCCCGGCGCCCTGGCCCGTGTCGCCCAGGACTTCGACGGTGTGCTGCTGAGCCCGGGACCGGGCACCCCCGAGCGTGCGGGCGTGAGCATCGACCTCGTCAAGGCGTGCGCCGACACGAGCACTCCGCTGCTCGGCGTATGTCTGGGACACCAGTCGATCGGGGTCGCCTTCGGCGCGACGGTCGACCGGGCCCCTGAACTGCTGCACGGCAAGACCAGCGTCGTGCGGCACAACGACACCGGTGTTCTCGCGGGCCTGCCCAGTCCCTTCACCGCCACGCGCTACCACTCGCTGACCGTCCTTCCCGAAACCATGCCCGCCGAGCTCGAGGCGACCGGTCACACCGAGAGCGGCGTCATCATGGCGTTGCGCCACTCCGAGTTGCCGATCCACGGCGTGCAGTTCCACCCCGAGTCCGTGCTCACCCAAGGTGGTCACCGGATGCTCGCGAACTGGCTCGGGATGTGCGGCGAGGCGCCGGAGGAGACTCTCGTCGCGCAGCTGGAGGCCGAAATGGCACGCGCGCTCGACGGTGGCGCTGCCTGACCCGCACGCACTACGACGAAGGTCCCGGACATGATGTCCGGGACCTTCGTCGTCAGGCGGGAGCGATCAGCGGATACCGAGAACTCCGACACCGATCGTGATCGTCTGGGTCTTGGAAATCTCCGAGCCCGGAGGTTGCGCCTGGGTGATCACGGTGCCCACCAGGTCCGGGGACAGCGTGGCTTCACGAGTCTGCACGAGATCCGACGCGGAGCCGGTCCACCCGGCGCTCCGCAGCGCCGACAGCGCCTCCGACACCGAGCGGTTGGTGACCACCGGCATCTCGACGCGGTCACCGTTGGAGACCTTGATCGTCACCGTCGACCCTTGTGCTGCGGACGCGCCGCCCGCGGGGCTCGTCGACACCACAGTGCCGTCCGGCTCGCTCGAGTCGACCTGCTCGACGACGACCTCGAAGCCGGCACCTTCGATGTTGCCGGTGGCCACGGCGGTGGCCTGACCGACCACGTTGGGCACCCGAACCTGTTCCGGTCCGCTTCCCAGCGTGATGGTGACTTCGCCGTCACGCTCGATGCTCGCGCCCGCGGCCGGGCTCTGTCCGACCACGAGATCCACATCGTCGGCGTCCGACGGCGCTCGCTGCACGTCCGAGCCGAGACGCAGACCCACGGCGGCGAGCTCCTGCGCGGCCCGCTGCTGCGACATTCCGGTGAGGCGGGGGATCTGCACCTGCTCCGGCCCGCTCGACACCTCGAGTGTCACGGTCGATCCCTCTTCGACCTGCGTACCCGAGACGGGCCGGGTGTTGATGACGTTGCCACGTGCCACCACCGGATCGTTCTTCTGCTGGATCGACACCCGGAAACCGGCGTCCTGCAGCTGGTTCTCCGCCACATCCGAGGTCAGGTTCCGGACATCGGGGACCGCCACCTGTGCGGCGGTCGAACCGGGACCGAGCGACCACAGGAACACACCCACGATGCCCACGACCACCAGCGCGACGAGACCGAGGAGCACGCGCTTGGTGACCGACCCGCCGCCTCCACCGGAATCACTGCTCCCCGCAGCACCCGCCGGGGCGGCCGGCGCCACTCGCGCGTGCCGTCCCGGATTCGTATCCGCGGAGTCGAGCAGGGTGGTGCGGTCCTCGTCGGTCATCACCATCGGAGCGCTGGGTCGCTGACCGTTGAGTACCCGGATCAGGTCGCTGCGCATCTCGGCTGCGGACTGGTAGCGGTTGGCGGGATTCTTCGCCATCGCCTTCAGGATCACCGAGTCGAGCTCGTGCGGAATCGACGGATTCACCGACGACGGCAGCGGCGGATCCTCCCGGACGTGCTGGTATGCGACCGCCACGGGAGAGTCGCCCTTGAACGGCGGTTCGCCGGTGAGGATTTCGAACAGCACGCAGCCGACGGAATACACGTCCGACCGCGCGTCGACCTGCTCGCCGCGCGCCTGCTCGGGCGACAGGTACTGGGCCGTACCGATCACGGCGGCGGTCTGCGTCATGGGGCTGGCGGCGTCCGACAACGCACGGGCGATGCCGAAGTCCATGACCTTCACGGCCCCGGCCTTGTTGATCATGACGTTCGCGGGCTTGACGTCCCGGTGCACGATCATGTTGCGGTGGCTGAAGTCCAGCGCCGCGCAGACGTCGGCGATGACCTCCATCGCGCGCTTGGGTGCCATCGGGCCGTCGCGGCGAACGATGTCGCGCAGGGTGTCGCCCTCGACGTACTCCATGACGATGTAGGGCAGCGGCCCGGCATCGGTCTCGGCCTCGCCGGTGTCGTAGACCGCGACAATCGCGGGATGATTGAGCGCCGCGGCGTTCTGTGCTTCGCGACGGAAACGCAGATAGAACGTGGGATCGCGCGCGAGATCCGCACGCAGAACCTTGATCGCCACGTCCCGGCCGAGCCGTGTGTCCCGCGCGAGGTGTACCTCGGACATGCCGCCGAAGCCGAGGATCTCACCCAGCTCGTACCGAGAGGAGAGCTTGCGCGGTGTGGTCATGACGTTCCTTGGGTGTCCGGCGGTGCGTTGTTCGTACCGTTGCTGGCTTCGGGATCTGGGTCCCCGCCGTCTGCGTCTCCGTCCGCCTCACCGTCGGTCTCGCCGGCGTCCGGCGCCGTCACCGTGGTCGTGGTGGGTGTGGTTGTCGCGTTCGTGGTTGTGGGGACGGTCGTGGTGGGAGCATCCGTCGTCGGCGGCACCGTGGTGGTCGGCGGGACGGTCGTGGTGGGTGCGTCGAAAGTCGGTGTCTCGACCGGGGCCGGGGCAGGCACGGTTTCCTGGGTGATCGTGGTGGTCCGAGGGGGCCGCGTCGTCGTGGTCGTCGAGGGACGGGTCGTCGTGATCTGGGTCGTCGGCGACGGTCCGGGTGTTCGCGTTCCCTCGTCGTCCCCGCCGAACAAGACGATCCCCAGCGTCACCAGGGCGAGCAGGATCGCCGCACCCGCGGCCCACGCCAAGGCAGTCGGGCTCGGCCCGCGTTTGCCGCCGTCACCGTCGCCGGCCGGCCCACCCGTCGTCGGCGGTCCCGAGACGGGCGGCTGTCCCGCTGTCGGGGGCAGCGCACCGGTCTGCGGCTGGGTGTAGGCGGTCGGGGAGTAGTACTGATTCGGATCGAGCGCGCGCGTGGCGGCAGTCGGCGCCGAGGTGCCCGGAACCCCGGGCGGCAGGACGCGATTCGCGCTGGTCACCGGCGGCACGTTGCCGGGCGGAGGCGCAGCCCGGCCCGAGCGCACCGCGGCCACCGCGTTCGCGAACTCGCCGCCGTTGGAATAGCGCTGGAGCGGGTCCTTCGAGATCGCAATGCTGATGAGTTCGCGCACCTCGGCCGGGAGATCGTTCGGCAGCGGAGCCGGTGTCTCCTGGACGTGCTTCATCGCGACCGTCACCACGCTGTCGCCGAGGAACGGGCGGCGACCCGACAGCACCTCGTAGCCGACGATGCCCAGCGAGTACACGTCACTCGCGGAGGTCGCCTCCTGCCCGAGAGCCTGCTCCGGGGCGATGTACTGGGCGGTTCCCATCACCATGCCGGTGCGGGTGACCGGAGACGCGTCGACGGCCTTCGCGATGCCGAAGTCCGTGATCTTCACCTGCCCCGTGGGCGTGATGAGGATGTTCCCGGGCTTGACGTCGCGGTGCACGACACCGGCATTGTGCGCGGCCTGCAGCGCACGCCCGGTCTGCTCGAGCATGTCCAGGGCGTGGGGAAGCGAAAGCCGGCCCACCCGCGAAAGCACCGCGTTGAGCGGTTCGCCGTGGACCAGTTCCATCACCAGGTAGGCGATGGACTGGCCTTCGGTGTCGGTGGTCTCGCCGTAGTCGAACACCCCGGCGATGCCCGGGTGGTTCAGCTGTGCGGTGGTGCGCGCCTCGAACCGGAAGCGCGCGAGGAAGTCCTCGTCGCCCGAGAGTTCGGCCTTGAGCACCTTGACCGCGACGCGCCGGTCGAGCCGGGTGTCGAGTCCCTCCCACACCTGTCCCATGCCGCCGGTCGCGATGAGGCGCTGGAGTCGATATCTGTCGGCGATCATGGCGCCGTTGCTCAAAGCCATGTCAGCCTCCCTGTAACCCGGCCGAGATCACGGCTCGTCCGATGGGCGCGGCCACTGAGCCGCCGGTCGCGGCGAGTGCACGGTCGCCACCGTCCTCCACGATCACCGCGATGGCGATAGTGGGTTGCTGCGCCGGCGCAAACGCGATGTACCACGTGTGCGGCGGGGTGTTGCGAGGATCGCTGCCGTGCTCCGCGGTCCCGGTCTTCGACGCGATCTTCACACCGGGGATGCCCTGGCCTCCGGCGAAGTCCTCGGCACCCACCATCAGGTCGGTGAGGGTCGCGGCGACCTCCGGCGCAATGGCCTGGCCGAGCGACTCCGGTGTGGTCTCCTCGAGCACCGCGAGATCGGGGCCCTGCAGACGCTCGACGAGATACGGCTCCATCCGGACACCACCGTTGGCGATGGTCGCGGCGATCGACGCGTTCTCGAGCGGGGTGAGCGCCACGTCGCGCTGCCCGATGCTCGTCTGGCCCAGAGCGGCCCCGTCCGGGATGGGCCCGATGGTGCTGGTCGCGACCGGCAGTGGCACTTCCATGTTTTCGTCGATTCCCAGCGCTTCGGCCTGGTCGACGAGGGCTTCCCGCCCGGTGGCGATGCCCATTTCGACGAAGGCGGTATTGCACGACCGCGCGAACGCCTCACGCAGCGTCACCGTAGGTGCGCCACCGCACGCGGCACCACCGTAGTTCTCGAGGGTGGTCGCCGTGTCGGGCAGGGTGATGTTCGGGGCAGCGGTGAGCTGGGTGTCCGGGGTGACGCCGGACTCGAGGGCCGCGGCCGTGACGACGACCTTGAAGGTCGACCCCGGCGGATAGGTCTGCGAGATCGCACGGTTGAGCATCGGCTTGTCGGGATCGGCGTTGAGTTCGTCCCACGCCGCCGACGTCGCCGCCCCGTCGTGTCCGGAGAGACGGTTGGGGTTGTAACTGGGCGTGCTCACCATGGTCAGGATCCGGCCCGTGCTGGGTTCGATCGCGACGACCGAACCGGTGTAGCCCCTGCTCGTCAGTTCGTCGTAGGCGACCTGCTGCATGACGGGGTCGATCGTCGTGACGACGTTGCCGCCACGGGGATTGCGTCCGGAGACCAGATCGAACAGTCGCTGGCCGAACAGCAGGTTGTCGGACCCGTTGAGCAGCGCATCCTCGGAGCGCTCGAGTCCGGTGCTGCCGTACTGCATCGAGTAGAAGCCGGTGACGGGCGCGTAGGCGAGCGGGCTCATGGGCTGATTCGGCGGCGCCGGATATTCACGCAGGTACTTGTAGCGGCTGTCGGTCGGGATCGAGACGGCAAGCGCCTGCCCGGCTGCGGCGATCTGACCGCGCTGACGGGAGTACTCGTCGATCAGCACGCGGGAGTTGCGCGGATCGGTGCGCAGGTCATCGGCCTCGATGACCTGCACATACGTGGCGTTGGCGAGAAGAGCGACGACCATGAACATCACCGCCATCGCAACCTTACGAAGCGGACCGTTCATTCGCGCCCCAACATTTCCGTCGGCGCGTCCGCGATCGGCGTGGCCTTCTTCCGCGGAACCACAGGCTCGCGGGCAGCATGGGAGATCTTCATCAGCAGTGCCAGGAGTAGATAGTTGGCGAGCAGAGACGAACCGCCGTACGACACGAACGGTGTGGTCAGGCCCGTCAGGGGGATCAACTTCGTCACGCCTCCGACCACCACGAAGAGCTGGACCGCCAGGGTGAACGACAGGCCGGCGGCGAGGAGCTTGCCGAAGCTGTCACGGATCGCCAGGGCGGTGCGAAGGCCCCGGATGACCAGAATCAGGAACAGCAGCAGGATGGCGGCGAGCCCGATGAGCCCGAGTTCCTCACCGATGGTGGCGACGATGAAGTCGGTTTTCGCGAACGGCACCTGGATCGGCCGTCCGCTTCCGAGACCGGTACCCGCGACACCGCCGGTCGCGAGACCGAACAGCGACTGGGAGATCTGGTAGCCGGTGTTGTTGTAATCGGCGAACGGGTCGAGCCACGTCTCGACACGCACCCGGACGTGGCCGAACATCTGGTACGCGAAATAGAACCCGACCGCGAGCAGCGAGAAGCCGATCACCAGCCAGCCGACGCGTTCGGTCGCGATGTACAGCATCACGAGAACGGTGGTGAACAGCAGCAGCGACGTACCGAGGTCCTTCTCGAACACCATCACACCGATGGAGAGAACCCAGGCCGCGAGGATCGGGCCGAGATCACGAGCCCGGGGGAAGTCCATGCCGAGGAAATGCTTGCCGGCGGTGGTGAACAGATCGCGTTTCGCGACGAGCACCGACGCGAAGAAGATGATCAGCAGGATCTTGGCGAACTCACCCGGCTGAATGCTGAATCCGGGCAGCTTGATCCAGATCTTCGCGCCGTTGACCTCGGAGAACCGGGACGGCAGCAGCGCCGGAATCGCGAGCGCGACCAGTCCGATCAGGCCGAGGGTGTAGCTGTACCGCGCGAGCAGACGGTAGTCGTGCAGGAACACGAGGACCGCGATGAACAGCACGATTCCGAGCGCGGTCCACAGCACCTGCTGGGTGGCATCGGGTGACGACGCTTCCACCCCCATGTAGCGGGCGTTCTCCTGGTCGGCGAGGTCGAGCCGGTGGATGAGCACCAGGCCCAGTCCGTTGAGCAACGCCACGATCGGCAGCAGGAACGGATCGGCGTACTTGGCGAACCGGCGCACGGCGAGATGCGCGACGAGGAACAGCGCCGCGTACGTCACGCCGTACTTCAGGAGATCCGGGGTGATCGTCTGCTCGAGGCTCGCCTCGACGAGTATCAGCGACACCGTGGTGATGCCGATGGCACCCAGGATCAGGAGAAGTTCGGTATTACGACCTGTCGACTGAACCGGTGCCGGAGCGAAGCCACCCGGGGGACTTGGGAAGGCCCCCGCGCCATGGGTCACCGACATCAGGCGCCCACCCTGCAGTTCTGGCCGGGTATCTGGGGCGGCGCAGGAGGTGCCGCCGGTACCTCGGGCGCGGTCGTCTCGGGCGCGGGGAGCGGCTGACCGTCGACCCCGGGTGCCGGTGGTGCCGGCGCAGAAGCTTCGGCGGGAGGAACGCCGGGTGCGGCAGTGCCGTCCGTTCCGGGTGCCGGAGTCGCCGGCGGTGCCGGAGTGGGTTCGGTCGGGGGTGTTTCCTCGACGGAGCACACGGGCAGCAGATCCATCTCGGCGAGACGTTCCATCTGAGCGCTCGTGTCCTCGAGCGAGCCCGACGGCAAGCCCGCGCGAACCTGTTCACGCGCGGCAGGCCACAGATCGTCGACGAGCATGACCCGGCACTGCGCATCACCGGGTGCGGTGAGGGTCAGCGTGCCGTCGTCGGTGAGGCATCCGACGAGGGCGGCTTCCTGCAGCGAATACCCGAAGACGTTTCCGGGCAGGCCGCGCAGGACGGTCACCGCTCCGCTGTTGTCGCCCACGTAGTAGTTGTTGCGGACGAGTTGGCGGCCGACGACCAAGCCGGCCGCGAGGAGCGCGACCAGCGCGAGGATGACGACGGGCCACCACAGTCGGCTGCGCTTCTTCGGGGGCGTCTCGGGCGCCTGGACGATCACACGCTTCGGAGCGGCGCGCGGCGGGCGCATCGCGGCGGCGCGTCCGGCAGCGGTGTTCGGAGGGGGAGTGTCCTCGTCGTTGTCGCCCGACGCGGCGCCGGCGACAATCGGCTTGCTCTGCCCGTAGTCGAGGTCGATCACGTCGGCGACGACCACGGTGACGTTGTCGGGGCCACCGCTGCGCAACGCCAGTTCGATGAGCCGGTCGGCGCACTCGTCGTGGGTGCCCTCGCGCATCGTGTTGGCGATCGTCTCGTCGCTCACGACATCCGACAGGCCGTCCGAGCAGATCAGGTAGCGGTCGCCGGCCCGCGCTTCGCGGACGGTCAGCGTCGGCTCGACCTCGGCGCCGGTCAGGGCGCGCATGATGAGCGAACGCTGGGGATGGGTGTGGGCCTGCTCGGCAGTGATACGACCCTCGTCCACCAGCGACTGCACGAACGTGTCGTCACGGGTGATCTGGGTGAGCTGGTCGTCGCGCAGCAGATAAGCGCGGGAGTCGCCGATGTGCGCGAGTCCGAGCTTGCTTCCGGCGAACAGGATGGCCGTGAGGGTGGTGCCCATCCCGTCGAGTTCGGGTTCCTCGTCCACCTGATCGGCGATAGAGGCGTTGCCTTCACGGACCGCGGAATCGAGCTTTCCGAGGAGGTCACCACCGGGCTCGTCGTCGTCGAGATGCGCGAGCGCGGCGATCATCAGCTGGGAGGCGACCTCACCGGCCGCATGCCCGCCCATACCGTCGGCAAGCGCGAGCAGACGTGCGCCGGCGTAGACGGAGTCCTCGTTGTTCGATCGGACGAGGCCGCGGTCGCTGCGGGCGGCATAACGCAATACAAGGGTCACGGGCGGAGCTCGATCACGGTTTTACCCACTCGGACAGGCGTACCGAGAGGGACGCGGACAGCGGTGGTGACTTTCGCACGATCCAGATACGTGCCGTTGGTCGACCCGAGGTCTTCGACGTACCAGTCGGATCCCCGCGGCGACAACCGGGCGTGCCGGGTCGAGGCGTAGTCGTCGGTCAGCACCAGCGTCGAGTCGTCGGCGCGGCCGATGAGGACGGGCTGGGTGCCCAGGGTGATCCGGGTGCCTGCGAGCGCACCGTGGGTCACCACGAGATATTTGGCGGTCTTGTTGCGGCCCAGCGACGGGAGCATCGACTGCTTCGGCGAATACCGAGGCAACGGTCGAGCAGTTCCCGCATAGATGTCCGACCGCAGACTGCGCAGCACGGACCACACGAACAACCACAACAGGAGGAGGAAACCCGCCCGGGTCAGTTGCAGAATCAACCCCTGCACGGCTCATCCTCCTTCGGCTCGGTCGACCGGCATATGCCGTCCGGTGCGCTGCGGTCACTCACAATACGGACACGGCCGACTCGATACAGCGTCCGACGCGCAGTACACGCGTCGGACGGTGTCGACGGACCCCGTAGGCCCTGGATATCCGCAGCTCAGAGAATGCGCACAAGGATTTCCGAGTGGCCCGCCCGGACGATATCGCCGTCGGCCAGCTGCCAGTCCTGGATGGACGCGCCGTTGACGGTGGTGCCGTTCGTGGATCCGAGATCGGAAAGCATCGCGACCTGCCCGTCCCAGCGGATGTCGATGTGACGACGCGAGACACCGGTGTCGGGGAGGCGGAACTGTGCGTCCTGCCCGCGACCGATGATGTTGCTGCCCTCACGGAGCTGGTAGTACCGGCCGCTGCCGTCTTCGAGCTGCAGGGTGGCCGTCAGCACACGACCGGCGGCGGGGGACTGGTAGCCACCTCCCGCGTAACCCTGGTCGTACGCCGGCTCTGCTGCCGCGTAGCCCTGGTCGTATGCCGGCTCGGCGTAGCCCTGCTGGCCGTACGGCTGAGCCTGGTAACCCTGGTCGGCGTAGCCCTGGTCGTATCCGCCGCCCTGCGGCTGCGGAGCCTGGTAACGATCGTCGTAGCCGGGCTGCCCGTACTGCTGAGCGCCGTCGCGGCCGTAGTCCTGGCTGTATGCCTGGGGCTGCGCGCCGTAGGCCTGCTGGTCGTAACCGCCCTGCTGGTCGTAGCCGCCTTGCTGGGAATAGCCTTGCTGGTAGCCCTGCGGATCGTAGTTCTGATCGCTGTAGGCCTGCTGGTCGTATCCGCCCTGGGCCGGGTCGCCGTAGCCACCCTGGGGCTGGTTGTCGTAACCGCCCTGCTGCGGGTCGCTGTAGGCCTGGCTACCTGCGTAGCCCGCGCCGTTGTTGTAGCCCTGTGCGTAACGCTGATCCTGGCCGACGTGCGCGTGACCGTTGCGTGCGTACTGCGGTTCCGCCTCGGCGGGGTCACGGCTCGGTTCGTAGCCGGGGTTCTGCGTCATGGGGCCAACTCCTGGTTCGGGTGTCACTGTTGGGCGGATCTGCGGGTTCCGCGGAGCCGGGGCGCGCGCCGCTGAGCGCCCCACATCTGGATCAACCGAGCCGCGAGTCCGGAACTGCCCTGTGTGCAGTGCCGACGACGACTCGAAGACGACCTGGATGTCACCGTACGTCTGCCATCCCTGTTCACGGATGAAGTCATCAAGGTGACGCGCGAAGGCCTTGACAGTCAAGTCCCGGTCGGCAGCGAGGGCCTCATGATCGGATTCGCTGATGGTGATCACGTATTTGTTCGGGGCCAGGGTATGGCCTCGATCGAGCTGCTGGACGCCGTCGGTCGCCTCTTGCTGCAGCGCAGCTTCGACTTCCTGAGGAACCACGCCGCCGCCGAACACGCGGGCGAAAGCGTCGCCGATAGCGGACTGAAGCTTGCGTTCGAATCGTTGGGCGATGCCCATTGCGACCCCCTTTCAGGTCTCCGCGTGTCGTGATGCAGATCGTGCAACTGCATGGTATCCACTTTTTCCACGTTTGGACCGGGCGGCACCCCGCGCGTGTTCCGATCGGTACTGCGCAGGGGTCCCGTGAGGCTCCGTTTTCGCCCTGACCAGGCGAATCGTTGTTTGATTAGGAGCTGTGTTACTGTTTTCTGCGTTGCTCGGGCGAGTGGCGGAATGGCAGACGCGCTGGCTTCAGGTGCCAGTGTCCTTCGGGACGTGGGGGTTCAAGTCCCCCTTCGCCCACCAGGAGCAGTTCCAACGAACTGCACACGAACGAGGTCACGAACTCGAAAGAGATCGGGGCCTCGTTTTTCGTTCGGAAAGGGCCGCGGAGTGCGTGTATCGGCATCTCGCGGGCTGCGCCCCCGGTGACCCCGGTCTCTCGACGACTGCCGACCCACGCTGCGATGTCCTGACGTTCCTCGTCCTCGCGCAGTCTTTCGGATCGCAGATTCCGAAACCGCAGCATCGAGGACCGAATCCGACCTCTTTCGTACATAGCGTTGCCCACGACCGCAGGGAAACAGCGTCGAGGGGGAACCGCCCATGTCCGAACAGCGCAACTCCGCCCCGGCCGGCTACACGAGCGTCGCCCCTTGGGTGGTCACCGACGACACCCGCGCTTTCCTGGACTTCGTCGCGCGGGCCTTCGACGGCGAGGAACTCGCCCGGGTCGAGACCGAGGACGGGTCGATCGGGCACGGAGAGATCCGGGTCGGTGACACAGTGGTCCTGGCCTTCGACCGCCGCCCGGAGTGGCCGACCATGCCGAGTCTGCTGCGTGTGTTCGTTCCGGATGCGGACGAGACGTTCGCCAAGTCGGTCGCCGCCGGGGCCGAGGTGGTCACAGAGCTGAGCGACAGCGCGTTCGGTCAGCGAGGGGGACGCATCAAGGATCCGTTCGGAAACATCTGGTGGGTGACATGCCACGTCGAGGACGTACCCGAGGACGTGATGTGGCAGCGAATGCAAGACCCGGTGTACGCCGAGCAGATGCGCGCGGCGCAAGCGACGCTCGATGCCGAGTTGAGCGGACGAAAGCACGGACGCAGCAGCGCTCCTGTGCGCTGACCACGCGGGTCACCCCGCCATAGCGTGAGTTCATCGCAGGGTCCGTGATCGGCACGGGATCGTCTGGCATCCAGGCGATCCGTTCATCGCCGAGTTCGGCGTAGCCGGTCTTCCGCTCGCCACAGGTGGATCTCCCTCGCGCACATCCCGAGTCGGTCCTCGAGGCACACACCATCCAGTGGCTGGTCGATGCCGACGAGGTGTGTCCTGAGCTCGCCGACCGCAGGAACCCGATCAGAAGGCGTCGTTGATGGTGATCCGGTCGTACGTCGCCGGAAAGTCGTCGGCACCAAAGCAGTTCAGGGACGTGGTTTGCCCCACCTGAATCTGTTCCGTCGTGCAGTTGACCAGCGCCACCACTTCGCTTCCGTTCATGAACTTGATTTCTACGATCGCGCTGTCCGTCTCGTCCCGCGCGTTCGTGACTCGAAGACCCTCCACCTGTGCGTTACCGAGCGTGTCCTGGGTAACGGACCATCCGGGCGCATATTGAAATCCGGAGACCTCGAACGGTTGCCCCTCGGCAATCGTCAGCGGGTTGTCGGGGCCGCCCGGAGCAGCGTCGTCCACCTCTGCTGACTCGATCGCCTCGTTGACCTCGTTTCCCGCAAACGCCAGGAGAGCGACGCACCCGCCGATTGCCAGCACGAACACCGCGATCAGCGCGAGCAGGACATTGCGCAGCGTGTGCGACTTCTCCGGCGGCCGAGAGGGTGGTGGCTGGGGCGCAGACGGGGACGGACCGCTGTTCTGGACGCTATCGGTCCACCGGGCTCCGTCCCACCAGCGCATCACTCCCGATGGGTCGCGGTAATAGCCGGGGCCGGGTGATCCGGTGTTGCCTGGATTCGGATTATCGGACATCAGCGTTTCCTTCCGGCCGATGTGGATCCGGTTTCTTCAAGGTAGTGAGCCGAGGCACGTATCCGCAGGCCTACTCCGCGGAAACGAAAACAAACCGTAGGATTGATATATCGTCGTATTCAAACCGATAGTATGTGAGCGAGGCTGCGATGGGTTCGAATTCGTGAGTATCGACGGTTCTCCCCCGTTACCGGCTGGCGGCGCAGTCTCAGGCGGGCGCAGGTCCTTTGCCGAGCGCAGTCTTCACTGCGAAACCCGCCAAAAGTGTCCCGGCAGCCCATCGCTGGGCGAGCATCACGCGCGGCCGGGCGAACAGGAAACCCGCGATCTTCGCCGCTCCGAGCACGATCATCCCGTTGACAGCGACTGCGATCACGATCTGGACCGCGCCGAGTTGGAGGAGTTGCAGCCACACCGGGCCCGATTCCGGAGACACGAACTGGGGGAGCAGCGCGGCGTACATCACTGCGATCTTCGGGTTGAGCAGGTTGGTCAGAAGGCCCATCCCGAAGAGCCGGCGATCGCTTACCGGATCCAGTTCGCGAGGGGAGAACAGGCCGCGTCCGCCGGGGCGGATCATTCCCCAGGCCAGGTATACGAGATACGCAGCGCCGGCCAGTTTCAGCACGGTGAACGCCGCAGGGACCGCGCCGAACACGACAGACAGACCGGCAACTGCCATCAGCAGATAGCAGAGGAATCCCACCCCCGTGCCCGCCAACGACACCAGGCCGGCGCGTCGGCCCTGTCCGATCGCGCGGGACGTCAGGTAGACCATGTTCGGCCCGGGGGTGAGCACCATGCCGAGCTCGATGAGGGCGATACCCCCTGCTGCGGCCGCATCGACGATCATCCGATTCCCCTCGAGAAGGCTGTCGACGCAGAATAAGCGGAATCGTCCGGCTGAGTCCGACCGCTCGGTGTCCGACCGCTCGGTCACGGTCCTGCACGTAAGGCCCCGCGAGGCTGCAGGGCTAATGCCCCGCGCCCGCCGGGGACGCGGAGCATCTGCGCCTTTGTTACTCGACGATGGGGAAGATCGACTCGCCGTCTTCGGGGCTACCGTCGATCTGGCCGCGGTCCACGCGGGAATCCTCGACTATGACCCCGTCGACTACTTCCGCATGTTTGACGGTGCCGTCGTCCTCGTCCGGATCTTCATCGATGACCTCGTCCACGAGGTCTTCGGTGAGTTCGTCGTCCGGCATCACCGCGACCGGCACTTCCGGCGGTGTTTCGGGCTCGATGTCGGGTTCTTCTTCGGCAAGCCGCTGGTCGAGCGATTCGCCTTCCTGCTCTTCGCGCTGTGTGGTGCCGAATTTGTCGGCTTCGCTCCATCCTTCGGGCGGATCGACAACTTCGTCGCCGTCGTCATTGCGTACTTCGTCCGCGTCGAGACCCTCGCTCGGGCTGAGGGTGTCGCCGGGCCCATCTTCGATACTCATACGGCATGAAATACCCGAGCCGGCAGGCCCCGAAACGAAGCGGGCTGTGGCGGAGACAACGAAAATGCCGGGCCGTGCGGGCCCGGCATTTCCTTGTCGGTGAGTTGAAGAGTCTTCGAGGGCCGGCGTCGTCGGCGGGCCCAGGAAGAGCTACCTCAGTCTTTAGCGGCGAACACCACGGCCGGTGACAGCCTTGACGAGGAACAGCAGGATCACAGCGCCGAGGAGGCAGGTCAGGAAGCTGAAGATCAGCCCACCGCCTTCGACATCGACACCGAACAGCTTCAGGAGGAAGCCGCCGATCAGGCCGCCGATCACACCGACAACAACGTTGAGGAGAATGCCCTGCTGGGCGTCAGTGCCCATGAACTTACTGCCGATCCAACCGGCCAAACCACCGATGATGATCCAGCCGAGGATTCCGAGTCCGAGCATCGCGCGGGTCCTTCCTTGAGACTTCGGTAGAGAGATTGACTAGCCCATACTGCTTCTTTGCCGAGGTGGTTATACCCGTTTTGTCACGATCAAACCGTTGGTGCACAAAATTGTTCGTTCCCGGTGACTTTCCGGGCGCAGGTTCGGCGTGGACGGACCACTTCGCCGAACAACGCGTGCCCGCGGAGTCGCAGGACGCACACTGTTTCTCGTGCTCCCATCCACGACGGATAAGCCCGCCCGCGCGCCACTGGTGCTGGGAACGCTCATCCTCGTCGCGGCGGTCGCGAATCTCAATCTCGCCGTCGCCAATGTGGCCCTGCCCGATATCGGGAAAGCATTCGACAGCAGCCAGACCGACCTGAACCTCATCGCGGTCGGATACTCGCTGGGTTTGGCGGGGTCGGTGCTCTATCTCGGTGCGGTCGGCGACCGCTACGGCCGAAAAACGATGCTGGTGCTGGGCATGACGTTGTCGGTGCCGATCTCGCTACTCGCCGGTCTGGCGCCGACCACCGAGGTGTTGTTTCTGGCGCGGGTGCTCGGTGGCATATCCGCGGGACTGGCCTTCCCGACAACGCTGGCCTTGATCACCGCGTTGTGGTCGGGTGCGGCGCGGACCCGGGCGATCGCATTGTGGTCCGCCATCGGCGGTGGTCTCACGTCGCTCGGCCCGCTCGTGGCAGGAGCACTGCTCGAGTGGTTCTACTGGGGATCGGTCTTCCTGGTGACGATTCCGCTGGCGGTGGCTGCCCTCCTCCTGACAATCGTGTTCGTCCCGAGGCACGTCAACGAGTCCACCGCTCCGGTCGACCACCTCGGCGGGGTCGTGTCTGTCGTGATGGTGGGGTCGCTCGTTCTCGGCATCACCTTCGCGCCGGTGAGCGGTATGCAGACCACCGCCATCTCCGCGGGTGTGATCGCACTGGCAGCCGGGGCCGTGTTCGTCATCCGCCAGCTTCGGGCGCCGAACCCGCTGTTCGACCTGCGGGTCGCGCGCCGCCGAATCTTCTGGGTCGCGGCGGTGGCGGGCATCATCGTGTTCGGATCGCTGATGGGATCGATGTACGTTAGCCAGCAGTATCTGCAGAACGTTCTCGGATATTCGACGCTGGCGGCGGGATCGGCTGCCTTGCCGGCCGCAGCGGTGATGGTGCTGGTGGCGCCGCAGTCCGCGAAACTCGTGGAGGCGTACGGTTCGCGGTTCACGTTGTTGTCGGGATACGTGCCGATTGCGCTCGCGTTGGTCCTGGCGCTGGTGCTGTGGGACGAGAACGCCCGCTACTGGTCGATCGCCCTCGTATTCATGTTGATCGGTGCGGGCATCGGCCTCGCAGGGACACCCGCCTCCCACTCGCTCACGAGTTCGGTTCCGGTCTCACGGGCCGGAATGGCGTCGGGTACCTCGGATCTGCAGCGGGACCTGGGTGGCGCCATCATGCAGTCGACTCTCGGTGGACTCCTGACTGCCGGCTACACCGCTTCGTGGGCGGCGACGATCGCAAGCGCACCGGACGCTCAGTCCGTCAGCGAGCAAACGCAGGCAGCCCTCGAGAAGTCGTTTGCCGGTGCTGTGCATGTCGCGGAGAGCAACCCGCAATATGCGGAGCAGATCATGTCCGCGGCCCGCACCGCCTTTCTCGACGGTGACGATCGTGCGTACGCCGCAGCGATCGTGATCGTGGTCCTCGGAGCTCTGCTGGTGTTCTTCGTGTACCCGAAGCGCGACGGCGAAAAAGAACTTCTCGCGCACTACGCGGAGGAGGACTCCCTGGAAACGGCCGAGTAGCGATCGGTCGGGCCACTGCATCGCGGTCGCCTGCCGGTCTACGCCTCGGTGCAGGGCCGCGATAGCGTCGTGCCCATGAGTTTCGTCGAGGCTTCACCCGCCGTTCGCACGCGCTTGTCCCGGGCGACGCTCCGGCGTGCGATGCTCACCGCCGTCGTCCTGGCTGTCCTCGCACTGGCGGCTGTCCCTCTGCACGAGGAGTTGTACACCGCAATCGCCCGCACCATCGGGGCGTCGCCGCTGGCGGAGTTGGCGGGTGTGGTCGCGGAGAAGGGGCCGCTGGTACTGGTCGCGACGTTTGCGGTGCTGGCGGTGCGGTCCTGGCTGCGCGACCGCGGAGCGCTCCGGATCATGGTGGCCGGTGGCGCAGGAGCCGTGGTGGCGTACCTGACGAGTGAGCTCGTCAAACTCGTCATCACCGAGCCCCGGCCGTGCCGGGCATTCGACGTGACGACCGTCCTGGAGTGCCCCGAAGTGGGCGACTGGTCGTGGCCGTCGAACCACTCGGTGATCGCCGCGTCGCTGGCGACCGCCTGCGTTCTGGCCGTCCCGCGCATCATCTGGTTCGTTGCGCCCGTGGCGGTGCTGCTGGGATTCTCCCGGGTCGCCGGCGGCGTGCACTACGTGCACGACGTGCTCTCGGGTTTCGCCCTGGGCGTGCTCGTCGTCACGGGCATCACCGTTGCGCTGCTTCCCCTCGTCGACCGTCTCTACCTCCGGCTCCCGGACCGATTCGAGCGCACGGACTGACGCTCCGCGGGACGGCGTTCAGCTGATGAGTGCCGCTGCCAGTTCGCGGTAGTCGGCGGCCGGGAACGCGTTGGGATCGGCGGTCAGCACCTGGATGGCCACTTCGTCGGCGCCCGCGCGGTAATGCTTGTCGATGCCGGCGACGACGCAGTCGAGATCGCCCCACGGAATCAGCGCGTCCATCAGCCGGTCGCTGCCTCCCCCGGCCACGTCGTCCTCGGTGTACCCCAGACGCAGCAGGTTGTTCGAATAGTTCGGCAGTGACAGGTAGCCGCGCATGTATTCGCGCGCGATGCCACGAGCGGTGTCCTCGTCGCTCTCGAGCACGACGGCGACCTCCGGGGCGAGCAACGGACCGGCTCCGAGGATTTCGCGTGCCTGTGCGGTGTGTTCGGCAGGAACGAAGTACGGATGAGCGCCGGCCGCTCGTGCCGCCGACAGGGCGAGCATGCGCGGGCCGAGGGCCGCGAGGACACGGCGCTCGGCGGGAACCGGCGGCTGGGCGGCGTCGAGCGCGTCGAGGTACTCGACCATGTGGCTGTACGGCTTGGTGTAGGTGTGCGCAGCCTTCGCGTCGACGACGGGAGCATGGCTGGTGCCCACGCCGAGCAGGAACCGGCCCGGGTGTTCCTCCTCGAAGCGCGCGACGGTCGCGGCAACGTCGGCCGGTTCCGCATGCCAGATGCTGACGATGCCGCTCGCGACGCCGAGGCGCGTCGTCGCATTCAGGACTTCGCCGTACACGGGCGGAACGCCCTCGCCGAATCCACCCGACGTCCACAGTCGCTCGTAGCCCAGATCGTCGAGTTCACGGGCCGCGTCGAGCGCAGCCTCCCGGGTCTTTCCGCTCAGCCAGAACCCGCCGCCCCACACACTCACTCGTCGCGTCATGCACTCGACGATAACCGGAGGGCGGCGCCTGAGCCCCGCTACCTGAGCCGGAACGGCCGTCAACCAAGGGTTGACGAGCCTGGATCGTCAACCTAGCGTTGACGCATGGAACCCCTACGACCGACCCATCCCATCCGGCTCGACGACCTCATCGAAGGAATCAAGCAAGTCCATCCCGACGTCCTCGACCAACTCTCCGACGCCGTGATCGCCGCAGATCACCTGGGCGACATCGCGGATCACCTCATCGGCCACTTCGTCGATCAGGCGCGACGCTCGGGAGCGTCGTGGTCCGAGATCGGCGCCAGCATGGGCGTGTCCAAACAGGCGGCCCAGAAGCGATTCGTTCCGAAGCGAGAGAACGACCTGGATCCCGAGCAGGGGTTCTCCCGATTCACGCCACGTGCCAAGAACGTCGTCATGGCGTCGATGAACGCAACCCGGGCCGCGGGCAACCCCGAGATCGCGCCGGCGCACCTCGCTCTCGGCCTCCTCACCGACACGGACTCGTTCGCTGCGCAGGCGCTCATTGCCCAGGGGATCGATCTCGAGGCGCTGCGCACCTCGATCACAAGCGCCCTGCCTGCTCCGTCGAGTGAGTCGATGCCCGAACTGATCCCGTACGACGCGCAGGTCCGGAAGATCCTCGAGCTGACGTTCCGGGAGGCGCTGCGCCTCGGGCACAACTACGTGGGGAGCGAGCACATCCTTCTCGCGGTGCTCGAAGTGGAGAACGGTTCCGGCGTGCTGTCGGCGGCCGGAATAGGCAAGACACGCACGGAAGGGGAGATACAGAAGATGCTCGGTGAGACCCAGGAGACCACACAGGATTGAGAGCGCGCCGAATCGGTTTGTCGCGGGGGCATTCGGGTACTCGAAGAGAACCATCGCGCACTTACCGATCGGAGTTTTCGATATGGCAGGGCAACCCCCTAAGGTTCCGGGCGCACCCGCGTCCATCGAGCCACAGCTCACAGAACCCACGACACCGGTTGATGCTCCCGGAACGAAGCCCGACCAGCAGCAGCCGGCGGGCGTGACCGCAACGGGCAACAAGGTCGACATCGACGGTGCCCGCGCCCAGAGCGGCGCATTCCTCACCACCGGGCAGGGCGCGCGTCTCACCGATACCGATCATTCCCTCAAGGCAGGGGCACGCGGGCCTGTTCTTTTGCAGGACCATCACTTCCGCGAAAAGATCACTCATTTCGACCACGAACGCATTCCCGAGCGTGTAGTCCATGCGCGAGGCGCCGCCGCTCACGGAGTGTTCCGCGCCAACGGTGCAGCCACGACGGTGACCCGTGCCGGGTTCTTGAAGAAGGGCGCGGAAACGCCTGTCTTCGTACGGTTCTCGACTGTTCTCGGTTCGAGAGGCTCGGCGGACACCGTTCGCGACACGCGTGGATTCGCGACCAAGTTCTACACCGACGAGGGCACTTTCGACCTGGTCGGTAACAACATTCCCGTGTTCTTCATCCAGGACGCCATCAAGTTCCCGGATGTCATCCACGCCGGAAAGCCGCACCCCGACAGGGAGATTCCGCAGGCACAGAGCGCGCACGATACGTTCTGGGACTTCGTCTCGCTCCACACCGAGGCCACCGCGCACACGATGTGGAACATGTCCGACCGCGGTATTCCGCGCTCGTACCGGATGATGGAGGGCTTCGGCGTCCACACCTTCCGGCTCGTCAACGAGGCGGGCGAGACTTCTCTCGTCAAGTTCCACTGGAAGCCGCGCTTGGGCGTGCACTCCCTGGTGTGGGAAGAAGCCCAGATGATCAACGGCTTCGACCCCGACTACCACCGCCGCGACCTGGCCGACGCCATCGAGGCCGGGGCATACCCGCAATGGGATCTCGGGGTGCAGGTGTTCCCCGACAATCCGGAACAGACCTTCGAGGGCATCGATCTGCTCGACCCGACGAAGATCGTGCCGGAAGAACTCGCTCCGGTGCAGATCATCGGCACCATGGAGCTCAACGCCAACCCCACCAACTTCTTCGCGGAGACCGAGCAGGTCGCGTTCCATCCCGGCCACCTCGTGCCCGGTATCGACGTCACCGACGACCCGCTGTTGCAGGGGCGCCTGTTCTCCTACCTGGACACCCAGCTCACCCGGCTCGGCGGGCCGAACTTCGGCCAGATTCCGATCAACCGCCCGCACGCCCCCGTCAACGACATGCTGCGCGACGGGTTCCACCAGCACGCGGTCCACAAGGGCGTCGCGCCGTACAAGCCGAATTCGCTGGACGGGGGATGTCCGTTCTTCGCCGGTGCCGACGAAGGGGCCTTCATCGACTTCCCGGTCGAGCTGCCGGCGGCCCAGAAGGAACGCGCCCTCTCGCGGAGCTTCGACGACCACTACTCGCAGGTCCGCCAGTTCTACAAGAGCCTGTCGGAGATCGAGAAGGAACACGTCGCGTACGCGTACACCTTCGAACTCGGCAAGTGCTACGAGCAGACGATCAAGGAGCGTCAGCTCCAGATCCTCGCCAACATCGACGCCGATCTGTGCGCGACGGTGGCGGCAGGGCTCGGTCTCGAGGCGCCCGCACCCACGATCGAACTCGTCGATCCTGCCCCGAGCCCGGCGCTGTCGCAGGTGGGCAAGACATGGCCGGTTCAGGGCCGCATCATCGGTGTCGTCGCGGACGACACCAGCGACCTCGATCAGGTGCAGGCCGCGGTGAAGGCGATCGACGGCGCGGATTGTGTGCCGCTGGTCATCGCACCGCACGGCGGGAAGCTCGGCGGCGTTGTTCCGATCTCCCGAACGTTCCTCACCGCACGGTCCGTCGAGTTCGACGCGGTTCTCTTCGCCACCCCCGCACCCGACCCGCGGGCACGGCTCCTCGTCGACGAGACGCTCCGGCATCAGAAGGCGGTTGCCGCGTGGGGCGACGGCCGGGCGTTGTTCGAGGGCGTCGCGGCACCGGGCGTGGTCTCTGCGACCGGTCCGGAAGACGCCGTCAGCGCGGTGTTGGAGCTGCTCGGTACCCACCGAGTCTGGGAACGAACCGCGATGTGACAGAGTTCACCTGAGCGCGACTTACGGTTTCGAAAGCTCCGCGTTATTCTTTCGTTACCTCTGGCCGCAGCTGATGTTCATCGCTGCGGCCAGTTGTTGTTTACGGGCCTTTCAGATGCCCGTGGTCGCGCGAGGATAGGCCGCCTCCGTGTCGGTGAGAACGTTCACCACATAGGGGACCCCCGACGAGAAAGCCCTGTCCAGGGCCGGGCCGATCGCCCGGGGATCGGCGACCATCTCACCCCCGGCACCCAACGCGACCGCTACCTGGTCGTAGCGGGTGCCGGGGGTGAGGTCTGCCGCGACGTCATACCCGTACAACATCTGCATCGGCCCCTTCTCGAGCCCCCACGCCGAGTTGTTCCCCACCACGATCACCACCGGCAGCCGGTGCCGCACCAGGGTGTCGACGTCCATCAGCGACATCCCGGCGGCTCCGTCGCCGAGCAGCAACACGACCTGGCTCGACGGCCGCGCTATCCGCGCCGCGATCGCCGCCCCCAGACCGGCACCGAGGCATCCGTACGGTCCGGGGTCGAGCCACAGGCCCGGCTTTCGCGGCTCGACGAACTTTCCCGCGAAGGACACGAAGTCACCGCCGTCCCCGATGACGACGGCGTCGTCGGCCAGGCGCGGGAGAAGCTCACCGTAGATGCGGGCCGGATGGATGGGGTCCGAGTCGGCGGACAGCAGCGCGGTATCGCGAGCGGCCGCCTCGAGCGTGAGAGCGCGCAACCGGTCCGCCCACGCCCGAATATCCGGCCTTGCGGGCAAGGCCGAGAGAATGCCGTCGAAGCACGCCGTGAGATCCCCGGCCGCGGAGGCCGCGAGTTCGGCATGTGCCGAGATCTGGCCGGGGGAGTCCGCGATGTGCACGACCTGGGCGGCCGGCCCGCCGTCGCGGCCTCCGAACCGTCCGTACCCGAGCCGGAAATCCAGCGGGGTGCCCACGACCAGCACGAGATCGCACGTGCCGACCGCCGCGCTCCGTGCTTTGCTGACGAGCAGCGGATGACCGCCGGGGACGATGCCGCGTCCCATGCCGTTGGTGATCACCGGTATGCCCAGTTCGTCGACGAACCAGAGGGCCGCGTTCTCGGCGCCGTCCGCCCACACATCGGTGCCCAGGACGAGCAGGGGCCGTTCCGCGCTGGTCAGCAGCCGGGCGATCTCGGCCAGGTCCTCCGAATCCGGCTCGAGGCGGGAACGCACATGCGCCTGCGGCCGCGGCGCCGTCACTCGTCCGTACAGCTCGTCCATCGGGACATCAACGAAAGCCGGTCCGCGATGCGGGGATTCGGCCGCGGTGAACGCCGCATCCACCGTCGGGCCGACCTCACCGACGGTGCGGGCCGTCTCCGACAACTTGGTGACCGACCGGAACAACGGGGGCTGATCCAGTTCCTGGAGACTGCCCGTGCCCCAGCGCGCATTGGGGGCGCGGCCGCCCAGTACGACCAGTGGCGAGCCCGCGAAGTGGGCCTGCGTGACGGCGCTGATCCCGTTCGTGACGCCCGGCCCGGCGGTGAGTACCGCAAGGCCCGGATGCCGCTCGAGCTTGCCGGTCGCCTCCGCCGCGAACACCGCCGTCTGCTCGTGTCGCACGTCGACGAGACGCATCCTCGACTCGCCTTTCACCGCGGCGTCGTACAGGGGGAAGACGTGGGCGCCGGAGAGGGTGAACATCGTCTCCACACCGTGTGCGCGGGCCACAGCGGCGGCGTGATCGCCACCGTGCCCTTCCAATTCGGGGCTCATGCGCCCGAACGCTACGACGCGGCGGAGGGCCGTGGGTTCGGTTCGAAGGAACCCGGGGCGTCAGGCGAATCTCGAGGTGGCGCGCACCGCCGCGTTGCGCGCGGTGGTGAACCGGGTGGCGGTCGCGACCCCGGCCAGCATCCGGGAGGCCCGCACGAGTCGCTGGGTGCGGTGCCGGCGCGCGCGGTCGTAGCGATGGAGGGCTTCGGCGACGGGGTGGTCGCGAAGCAGGACGGCGAGCGCGGAGGCGTCGACGATCGCCTCGCAGGCACCGCGGCCGAGGTTGGGTGCCATCGCGTGTGCGGCGTCGCCGATGAGGGCCACCTTGCCGCGGACGTACGACGGCAGCGGTGGCGACTGGTACAGGTCGTGATGCAGCACCATAGAGGGGTCGAGGCGATCGAGTACGTCGAGGACCGCGGGGTGCCACTCGCGGAAGCGCTCGCGGAGGTCGGGAACACCGCCGGTCGAGTCGGCCGGCGCGCGGACCGCCGCGAACCAGTTGGTGAGGTCGCCGTCCCGGGGTGTGATCCCGAACAGCGCGTTCGGTCCCCAGCTTTCGCTCAGTGAGGCGGCACGCCCGTCGACCCATCCTCGCCATGCGGTGAATCCGGTGTAGACCGGCCGGAACCGCGACCCGAAGAGGGCGTCGCGGGTCGCGCTCCCGATGCCGTCGGCGCCGACCACGACGTCGTATCCGGAGAGATCCGGTGCCGCCGGCGCAGTGTGACCGAAGTGCACTGTGCCATCCGGTAACCCGGCGGACAGGAGCTCGAGCAACGGCGGCCGCGACAGGAGGACGGCGGGCCGCCGGAGATTCTCGAGGCGCGCGATGGGCAGGCCGTCCCAGCGCAGGAACCACCCCGAGGTCTGCAGCACTCCCCGTTTCTCGGCCTCGCCTCCGAGGCCGGCGACCTCGAGCGAGGCAAGTGCCTCGGGCCACAGTCCCAGCGCGGTTCCGGTGGGAGGCAGGCCCTCCGCGCGTTCGAATACGTCGACGTGCCAGCCGAAGCGGACGAGTGCGTTCGCAGCGGTGAGCCCGCCGATGCCCCCACCGAGAATCGCGGCCTTCCCTGCGTGTGTCCCGCTCATGCACCGCAATCTACTACGTTTGTAGTGTGGTGTCACTACAAACGTAGTGACCGGTTTATGCTGGGACCGTGACCGACAAGCGTGCCGCTGTGCTCGACGCCGCCATCGAGGTTCTGGGAGGGGACGGGGTGCGTGCCCTCACCCATCGCCGCGTCGACGCACGTGCGGGTGTTCCCGCAGGTTCGACGTCGAACTACTTCCGGACCCGGGGTGCACTCGTCGAGGGGGTACTCGATCGCCTCCTCGAACGTGATCGCCAGGATCTGGCGGCACTGACGGCGGACGGCACGGCACCGGACCGGCGAGGCCTCGAGGTCCTGTTGCGGGAGTACGTGCTCTACGCGACCGGTCCGGACGCGGTGCGCACCCGCGCGCGACTGGCGCTGTTCGTCGAATCGACCACGGTCCCGGCTCTGCGCGAGTCGGTGGGAGCGAGGCGCGGAGAACTGCGGGCGTGGGGCAGGGAAATCCTTGCCGCGCTCGGCGCCGACGACCCCGAGACCGCCGCGCAGATCGTGGTGGACTACGTCGACGGGGTGATCCTCCACCGCCTCACCTCCGAGGACGACGCGACGGACCCGCAGACCGGCATCGGCAGGATCCTCGACGCCGTCCTGCAGCGAACCGCGGTTATGTGAACGGCTCGTCACAGGCGTGTCAACGGGGCATTTACGCAGGTCAGCCCCAAGGTAGGGCAGCCTATGTTGCATTACCCCCGGTGACCTGGCATATCGTTTCCTCCAGAGCGGTGGGCCCACGATGTCCCACCGGTCGCCAGACCCGTCTCGTGCTGCCGACAAAAGGCACCCGCACCGTCGCGGATGAGCGGATACTGGCGGTGTCGAAGGTATCGGGACACCCGGCCGATACCCGTCTACGGCAGTAGATGGCCATCAGCGCTGCTGGTCGTCGGTGCTATCGCACGCAACGAAGGCTAGGTATGACTCTTCTCCCCGGGCCTCAAGGGCTCTACCACCCCTCGAACGAGCACGATTCCTGTGGCGTCGCGTTCGTTGTCGACATGCACGGTCGCCGAAGCCGCGACATCGTCGAGAAGGCGATCACCGCGCTCGTCAATCTGGAGCATCGCGGTGCTGCGGGAGCGGAGCAGAACACCGGCGACGGCGCCGGCATCCTCATTCAGATTCCCGACGCCTACTTCCGCGCTGTCGTCGACTTCGACCTTCCCGCCGAAGGCGCCTACGCGACGGGTATCGCCTTCCTGCCCAAGGGCACGGAAGCCGCCGATGAGGCTGTTGCACAGGTGAACCGCATCGTCGAGGAAGAGGGCCTCGAGGTCCTCGGCTGGCGTGAGGTGCCCGTGGACGAGTCGGAACTCGGCTCCATGGCGATCGACGCCATGCCGACCTTCCGCCAGATCTTCGTCGCGTCGGGCGCCCGCGCCCTGACCGGCATCGACCTCGAGCGCCGTGCCTACGTGGTGCGCAAGCGCACCGAGCACGAACTCGGACACGAGGGCCCCGGCGAGGACGGCCCCGGCCGCGAGACCGTGTACTTCCCGAGCCTGTCGGCGTCGACCTTCGTCTACAAGGGCATGCTCACCACGCCGCAGCTCAAGGGCTTCTACGTGGACCTCCAGGACGAGCGCGTCGAGTCGGCTCTCGGTCTGGTGCACTCGCGCTTCTCCACGAACACCTTCCCGTCGTGGCCTCTCGCGCATCCCTTCCGCCGCGTCGCACACAACGGCGAGATCAACACCGTCACGGGCAACGCCAACTGGATGCGTGCACGTGAGGCACTGATCGACAGCGACATCTTCGGCGGTCGCGACAAGCTCGAGAAGATCTTCCCGGTGTGCACCCCGGGTGCCTCGGATACCGCGCGGTTCGACGAGGTTCTCGAACTTCTCCACCTCGGTGGCCGCAGCCTGCCGCACGCGGTGCTCATGATGATCCCGGAGGCGTGGGAACGGAACACGGCCATGGATCCGGCCCGTCGTGCGTTCTACGAGTACCACTCCGCGCTCATGGAGCCGTGGGACGGCCCCGCGTCGGTGTGCTTCACCGACGGTGTCGTCATCGGTGCGGTGCTCGACCGCAACGGTCTGCGCCCGTCGCGCGCCTGGGTCACCGACGACGGCCTGGTCGTGATGGCGTCCGAGGTGGGTGTGCTCGACATCCCCGCCGAGAAGATCGTGAGCAAGCGGCGCCTGCAGCCGGGCCGGATGTTCCTCGTCGACACGGCCAAGGGCCGCATCGTCGAAGACGAGGAGATCAAGCGCGAACTCGCCGCCGAACTCCCGTACCAGGAGTGGGTCGAGAAGGGCGTCACCCGTCTCGAAGACCTGCCGCAGTCGAAGTACACCTACATGTCGCACGAGCGGGTGGTGTTGCGGCAGCAGGTGTTCGGATACACCAACGAAGAGGTCGACCTTCTCGTCAAGCCGATGGCTGCCACCGGTGGTGAGGCGCTCGGTTCCATGGGCACCGACACCCCGATCGCTGTGCTGTCGTCGCGGCCGCGGATGCTGTTCGACTTCTTCTCCCAGCTGTTCGCGCAGGTGACCAACCCGCCGCTGGACGCGATTCGCGAAGAGATCGTCACCAGCATGGGCGGGATGCTCGGGCCCGAGGGCGACCTGCTCGACCCCACCGCCGCGTCGTGCCGGCGCATCCTGCTCTCCGCACCGGTGATCGACAACGACGATCTGCAGAAGCTCATCCACGTCAACGACGAGAAGCAGTTCCCGGGCTTCAGCAGCGTCATCATCCGCGGCCTGTACCCGGTCGCGGAAGGCGGAGCCGGTCTGGAGCGGGCGCTCGCGAGCATTCGCGCGCAGGTGTCCCAGGCCATCGAGAAGGGCGCACGCCTGATCGTGTTGTCGGACCGCGAGTCCGACGAGAAGCTCGCGCCGATCCCGTCGCTGCTGCTCACCTCCGCGGTGCACCACCACCTCGTGCGGGAGAAGACGCGCACGCAGGTCGGTCTGCTCGTCGAGGCGGGCGACGCCCGCGAGGTGCACCACATCGCCGCGCTGTGCGGTTTCGGTGCGGCCGTGGTCAATCCGTACATGGCGTTCGAGAGCATCGACGAGTTGCTGCAGAACGGCGACCTGCCGGAGGGCATGACCCTCGACAAGGCCATCGCCAACTACATCAAGGCCGCGTCGAAGGGCGTCCTCAAGGTGATGTCCAAGATGGGCATCTCCACGCTCGCCTCGTACACGGGCGCGCAGCTGTTCCAGGTCATCGGCCTGTCGCAGGACCTCGTCGACGAGTACTTCACCGGCCTGCAGTCGCAGCTCGGGGGCGTCGGCCTCGAAGAGATCGCCCACGACGTGGCAGCCCGTCACCGGTCGGCATTCCTCGACCGGCCGTCCGAGCACGCGCACCGCGAGCTCGAGGTGGGCGGTGAATACCAGTGGCGTCGTGAAGGTGAGTACCACCTGTTCAACCCGGACACGGTGTTCAAGCTCCAGCACGCCACCCGCACCGGTCAGTACAAGGTGTTCAAGGAGTACACGAAGCTCGTCGACGACCAGTCGCAGCAGCTCGCGTCGCTCCGTGGCCTGTTCGAGTTCAAGACCGGTTTGCGCCCCGCCGTGCCTCTCGAGGAGGTCGAGCCGGCGAGCGAGATCGTCAAGCGGTTCTCCACCGGTGCGATGAGCTACGGCTCCATCTCGTCGGAGGCCCACGAGACTCTCGCGATCGCGATGAACCGTCTCGGCGGCCGATCGAATTCCGGTGAGGGCGGCGAACATCCCGACCGCTTCACGCCGGACGAGAACGGCGACTGGCGGCGCTCGGCGATCAAGCAGGTCGCGTCCGGCCGGTTCGGTGTGTCGTCGCACTACCTGACGAACTGCACCGATATCCAGATCAAGATGGCGCAGGGCGCCAAGCCCGGCGAGGGTGGACAGCTCCCGCCGCACAAGGTGTACCCGTGGGTCGCCGAGGTGCGTGGTTCCACGCCGGGTGTCGGCCTGATCTCGCCGCCGCCGCACCACGACATCTACTCCATCGAGGATCTGGCCCAGCTGATCCACGACCTGAAGAACGCCAACCCGCAAGCCCGCATCCACGTGAAGCTGGTGTCCGAACTCGGCGTCGGCACGGTCGCGGCGGGCGTGTCCAAGGCGCATGCCGACGTGGTGCTCATCTCCGGTCACGACGGTGGCACCGGCGCGTCGCCGCTGACCTCGCTCAAGCACGCCGGCGCACCGTGGGAGATCGGCCTGGCCGAGACCCAGCAGACGCTCATGCTCAACGGTCTTCGCGACCGCATCGTGGTGCAGGTCGACGGCCAGATGAAGACGGGCCGCGACGTCATCGTCGCGGCGCTGCTCGGAGGCGAGGAGTTCGGTTTCGCCACCGCGCCGCTCGTGGTCTCGGGTTGCGTCATGATGCGCGTCTGTCATCTCGACACCTGCCCCGTGGGTGTCGCGACGCAGAACCCCGTGCTGCGCAAGCGTTTCACCGGCAAGCCGGAGTTCGTCGAGAACTTCATGCTCTACATCGCCGAAGAGGTGCGCGAGTACCTCGCGGAGCTGGGCTTCCGCAGTCTCGACGAGGCGATCGGGCAGGTCGACTGCCTCGACACCCGCAAGGCCGTGGACCACTACCGCGCGTCGAAGCTGGACCTGTCGCCGTTGCTGCAGAAGGTCACCTCGCCGATCTACGGCGAGCAGGACATGCACTGCACCAAGGAACAGGACCACGCACTCGACAAGGCGCTCGACAACGACCTGATCGCCAAGGCGCAGCAGGCTCTCGAGTCCGGCACGCCCGTCGAGATCGACACGGCCGTCGCGAACGTCAACCGCACGGTCGGCACGATGCTCGGCCACGAGGTCACCAAGAAGTACGGCAAGGACGGCCTGCCGGACGGCACGATCGACATCACGTTGACGGGATCGGCCGGTAACAGCTTCGGTGCCTTCGTGCCTCGCGGTATCACGCTGCGCCTGTACGGGGACGCGAACGACTTCGTCGGCAAGGGCTTGTCGGGTGGCCGCATCGTCGTGCGTCCCCCGCTCGACGCCGCACCGGGATTCGTGCCGGAAGACAACATCATTGCCGGCAACGTGATCCTGTTCGGTGCCACCGGCGGTGAGGTTCTCATCCGCGGTGTCGCAGGCGAGCGTTTCGCAGTCCGCAACTCCGGAGCCACGGCCGTCGTCGAAGGCGTCGGCGACCACGGCTGCGAGTACATGACGGGTGGCAAGGTCGTCATCCTCGGCAAGACCGGCCGCAACTTCGGTGCGGGCATGTCCGGTGGCGTCGCGTTCGTGTACAACCCGGACAAGGACTTCGAGGACAACCTGAATACCGAGCTGGTCGACCTCGAGGATCTCGAGGGCGAAGACTTCGTCTGGCTCAAGGGCGCGGTCGAACGGCATCGTGACGAAACGGGCTCCGACGTTGCAGCCCGCATCCTGGCCGACTGGTCACAACAGGTCAGCCACTTCGCGAAGGTCATGCCTCGCGATTACAAGAAGGTGCTCATGGCTATCAAGGACGCCACCATTCGTGGTGGGAACGTGGACGAGGCGATCATGGAGGCAGCTCGTGGGTGATCCAAGCGGCTTCCTCAAGCACGGGTCGCGCGAGACTCCGGTCCGTCGTCCCGTCCCCCTCCGGCTGCTCGACTGGAAGGAGGTCTACGAGCCTTTCCCGCTCGAGACCCTCCAGGTCCAGGCGAGCCGCTGCATGGACTGCGGTATTCCCTTCTGCCACAACGGCTGTCCGCTCGGAAACCTGATTCCCGAGTGGAACGACCTGGCGTACAAGGGCAAGTGGGAGGACGGCATCGAACGCCTCCACGCCACCAACAACTTCCCGGAGTTCACCGGGCGGCTGTGCCCGGCACCCTGTGAGGCGTCGTGTGTCCTGGGCATCAACCAGGATCCGGTGACGATCAAGCAGGTCGAGGTCGAGCTGATCGAGAAGGCCTTCGAGGACAACCGCGTCAAGCCGGTGCCGCCGTCGAAGCTCACCGGTCGCAAGGTGGCGGTCGTCGGGTCGGGTCCGGCAGGACTTGCTGCGGCGCAGCAGCTTACGCGCGCGGGGCACACGGTCACGGTGTTCGAGCGGGCCGACCGCATCGGCGGACTGCTCCGCTACGGCATTCCCGAGTTCAAGATGGAGAAGCGGTTCATCGACCGCCGTCTCGCACAGATGGAGGCCGAGGGCACCGTCTTCCGGACCGGAGTGAATGTCGGGGTCGACATCACGGCCGACGAACTGCGCGAGCAGTTCGACGCCGTGGTCCTCGCCGGCGGTGCGACGGTGGCGCGCGATCTGCCCATTCCCGGACGCGAACTCGACGGGATCCATCAGGCGATGGAGTTCCTGCCGATCGCCAACCGTGTCCAGTTCGGTGACCTCCCCGCGCCGACCATCACGGCGGAAGGTAAGAAGGTCGTCATCATCGGTGGCGGCGACACCGGTGCCGACTGCCTCGGTACGTCACACCGTCAGGGTGCGGTGAGCGTCAGCCAGTTCGAGATCATGCCGCGCCCGCCGGAGCAGCGCGCCGACTCGACGCCGTGGCCGACGTACCCGTTGATGTACCGCGTCTCTTCGGCACACGAAGAGGGTGGCGACCGCGTCTTCTCCGTCAACACCGAGCAGTTCGTCGGCGAGGACGGCAAGGTCACGGGTCTCCGCGCCCACGAGGTGCGCATGGTGAACGGCCGTTTCGAAAAGGTCGAGGGAAGCGACTTCGAACTCGAAGCCGATCTCGTCCTCCTCGCGATGGGCTTCGTCGGGCCCGAGAAGCCGGGCCTGCTCACGGATCTCGGTGTTGACCTCAACGAGCGCGGCAACGTCGCCCGCTCCGAGGAGTGGTCCACCAATGTCGACGGCGTGTTCGTCGCCGGCGACATGGGGCGTGGCCAGTCTCTCATCGTGTGGGCCATCGCCGAGGGTCGCGCATGCGCGGCGGCAGTGGATCGATTCCTCGAGGGAGCAACGGCGCTTCCCGTTCCGATCACCACCAGCACGATGCCGCAGCGCTGACGCTGCCGAACGACAGGCGGGGCCGCACACGAGAGTGTGCGGCCCCGTTTGTCTCTTCCGGGACCTACCGAAGAGTCCGGCCTGCGAAGCGGCTTGTCGCGGCCGCGTATTCGGCGGCGAGGTCGTCGACGATGGATTTCACCGGCGTGACGCCGTCGATCAGGCCCAGACCCTGGCCCGCGGCCCAGATGTTCTTCCACCGCCCCTGCACGTCCGCACCGGCGTTGTAGTCACGGCCGGCCGGTGCGGTGAGGGCGTCGGGATCGAGACCGTTCGCAACCAGGCTGGGACGCAACCACGAGGCGCTGGTCCCGGTGATGCCGGAGCTGACGACGAGATCGTCCGGTCCGTGCTCGACGACCATCTGCTTGTAGTCGTCGGACGCCATGCTTTCCGTCGCCGTGAGGAACCGGGTGCCCATGTAGACGAGATCGGCGCCGGCCGCGACGGCACCTGCCACACCCCAGCCGTCGGCGATGCCCCCGCCGATGACGAGCAGCCCGTCGAAGAACTGCCGTACGGCGGAGACGAATGCGAACGGGGAGAGATGGCCCGTGTGCCCCCCTGCTCCCGCCGAGATGCACGCGAGTCCGTCGACTCCGAAGCCGGCGGCTTTACGGGCGAGCCGGACGGACACCACATCGGCGAGCACCAGTCCGCCGTATCCCTTGACCGTCTCCATCACCGGTTCCGGAGACCCCAGAGCCGTGATGACCACAGGCGGGCGATGCTCGGCGACCAAGCGCAAGTCCTCCTCGAGACGCTGGTTGGAGCGGTGGGTCACCAGGTTCACCGCCCACGGCGCGGCATCCGGTCCCGCGGCGGCGACACCGTCGGAGATCGTCCCCATCCAGCGGTCGAGTTCGGCGGTCGTGCGGCAGTTGGGCGTGGGGAAGGAGCCCACGATTCCGGCCGCGCTCGCCGCGATGACGAGTTCCGGGCCGGACACCAGGAACATCGGGGCCGCGACCACCGGGACGCGCACGCGCGCGGGAAGGTCGATCGAAGTGGAGTGGGGTGCTGTGGACATGCTCATAGGGATTCCAGGAGGTCGGTGCGAATGTGGCGTCGCAACAGTTTGCCTACCGCGTTGCGCGGCAAGGTGTCGACGAGTTCGATGCGTTCGGGCAGTTTGAACGACGCGATGTCCCGCGCGCGAAGGTGCGCCGTGAGGTCGTCGAGTGTCGGGGTGGCGCCGGCGGTGGGAACCACGACCGCACAGCATTTTTCGCCGAGTACTTCGTCGGGGATACCGATGATCGCGACTTCGGCCACCGCCGGGTGGTCCTGCAGCAGCCCTTCGATCTCTGCCGGTGCGATATTCATACCGCCCCGGATGACGATCTCCTTGATGCGGTCGACGAAGCGCAGGTACTCGCCGTGCTCACCGCACAACTCGAAAACGTCACCGCTGCAGAGGAAGCCGTCCTCGTCGAACGGGGACGACGTCGCGGTGCCCTCGAGGTAACCCGCGAAGACGGTGGGCCCCTTCAACCGGAGTTCGCCGCGGCCGCCGATGGTGTCGACCAGGGCGCCGGTCACGGGATCGATGAGGCGTACCTCGGTGCTGCGGCTCAGACGCACCACCCAGGACCGGTCCGGCGCCGCGTAGTTGGGCAGATGCTGCGCGCGGACGGTCGGGTCCGGGATATCGCCCGGTGCACCGAGAAGGCACACGCCCTCGTTGGATCCGAAGAAACTGATCACCTCGACCCCGTGGTCGTTCTGCCAGGACGCCACGACGGACGGCGGCAGCGGTGCGCCACCCGCCCCGACGCGCGTGAGCGACGAAAGGTCGAACTTGCCGCGCAGGGCGTCGTTCTTGAGCAGCATCGTCAGGATCGCCGGGGGCATGGTGGTGTGGGTGGCCCGGTGGTGCTGGATCTGGCCCAGATAGACCGCGATGTCCAGGGGGTGGTGGTGGACGAGGTGACCTCCACCGAGGAGCCAGGGCAGCAACGCCGCTGCGAACCCGGCCATGTTCACCAAGGGGAACGGGTTCACGAGCACGGAATCCTCCGTGGTTTCGAGGCCGTCCTGCACCCCTCGGCCCACCGCGAGCCAATCGGCGTGGCACCGGGGTACGCCCTTGGGCGCCGCCTCGGTACCGCTCGTCCAGCACACGGTGACCCGGTCGTTGACCGTGCGTACCACCGCGGCCGCGTAGGTATCGGCCTCGTCGAGGAGGGATGCGGGCACCGATGCGGTGTCGATCTCGACGGCCTGTTCGGGCACGTGCGGTCCGAAAGCGAATACGGTTCCGAGGGTCCGGTGGCCGGAGACCAGTTCGGACGCTTCGGTGGCGAGTGAGCGGTCGCCGAGTTTACCGACGGTGACGACGGCGACGGCAGAACACGCATCGACGATGCCGGACAGTTCGTGACGGCGATACGACGCGGGCATCGGGGTCGCCACGGCGCCGAGGCGCCACAGTGCCAGGTATGTCGCGGTGAGGGCGACCGAATTGGGCATCTGCACGGCAACCGTGTCGTCCTGCCGTATTCCACGCGCGTGGAATACCGCAGCGACCCGCCGCACGAACTCGTCGAGTTCCTGCCATGTCAGCGACCGGGGCTGTGCCCCGGTGAGATCCACCAGGTTGGCCGGGTCGGTGGTCGCAGCATGCGAAGGCCTGCGCTGTACCCAGGAATCGAAGAGGTCCGGGAGCGTCTCGTCCTGCCACCAGCCTCGTTCCAGGTATTCGGAGACTGTGGCGTCGGGATGGCACGCGCGTGCGGTGGGCGGGAGGGAAAGAGGTGTCGACATCAGGGGGCCTTTCGCGAAGTCCGGGTGGGAAAGCGGTCGCGGGTATCGCTCACAGCCGGCGGAGCACCAGGGCTGAGCCGAGACCGAGGGCTGCGGGGATGGTGACGAGCGCATGCTCGCCTCCGGTGCGTTCGAGCTGGTCGAGTGCGTGAGCCACGAGAATGCCGCCGGTGGCCCCGAGCGGATGTCCGACGGCGAGAGCGCCGCCGTGGACATTGACGCGGGCCGGGTCGAGGTGCAGTTCCTCGATCATCATCAACGGTGTCACGGCGAAGGATTCGTTGATTTCGACAATGTCGAGGTCCTGCGCGGTGATGCCGGCACGTGCGAGCGCCCGGTGCGCTGCGGCCACGGGAGCGGTAAGAAGCGGTGAGCGGACCGCGCTCTGCGCCGTCCCGACGATCTGGGCGCGGGGCCGCATCGACAGCGCCGCACCGGCTTCGGCGTCACCGATCAGAATCGCGGAGGCTCCGTCTGCCAGCTGGGGCGCGGTCGCGATCGTGTGCAGTCCCGCCGCCGGGCGCGGTGAATCCGGCAACCGGCGGGCGACCCGCTCCCATCCGGCGTCTTCTCCGAAGAGCGCGGGCAGCGCGGCGAAATCGTCGAGTGTCACTCCGGGGCGCGGGCCCTCGTCCGAATCGAGTTCGGTATCGCCGACTTTCATGCTGATCAGGGACGGCGAGGGGGGAGCGGTGGCGGCACGTCCGTGCGAGGCGACCGCGTAGGCATCGAGCAGCTCGCGGGTGAACCCGTACCGTGCCGCCGTGAGATCGGCCGACACCCCGATGGTGACGAACCCGGTGCGTTCACCGAGTTCGGGGTCCACGGCGATCGGGGGCGAATCGGAGAACATCGGCACCCGGGACATCGATTCGACGCCCCCCGCGACCACCGCGCGCGCCGTACCGGCGGCCACCCGTGCGGCTGCGCCTTCGATGGCATCGAGCCCGGAGCAGCACAACCGGGAGACGACGCCGCCGGGGATGTGATCGGGCCAGCCCGCCCACTGCACGGCCGCTCTGGTGAGGTCGCCGGCTTGTTCTCCGGTGGCGGTGCTGATTCCGAGGAGCACGTCGTCCACAACCTCGGATGCACCGCAGCGTTCGTCGAGTGCGGTGAGAAGCCGGGCGATCAGCTCGACCGGGCGTACGCCTGCCAGGGTGCCGCCGCTCTTGCGCACGCGGGCACGGGGGAGGCGGACGGCGTCGTAGATGTACGGGGGATTGATCCGATTCACAGATTTGCTCCGACTCGTTGAATGTCGTGACCCGAGTCACTACAGCTAACGAAGTGATACCGGGTGACATCGGTCGGTGTCAAGATGGGGACCGAAGGCCCGCGTCAGGGATGGGGCAGCATCGGCTCGATCCGCGCACTGTGCCGATCCACCGGCCCGTCGCATCCCCTGCACTGAAGTTCCGGATGCAGGATCGCGCCGCACTCGCGGTGCAGGATCCGCAGCGGCCCGGGCGCCTCCGGGAAGGCCTGTGTGGACCACCGGATCAGGAAGACGAACACGCCGAACAGCGCACGACCACGGTGCGTCAGGCGGTATTGGCGGTCGGTACCGGACGGGTGGCCGAGGATCTGCGCGGCGCACAGCCGGGCGAGGCGATCGGTGAGCGTCGTCGGGGAGATGTCCAGCGCCGACCGGAATTCTCCGAACCGGCGGGCTCCGGCCAGTGCGAGACCGGTGATCGCGCCGCTCCAGCGATCACCCAGAGCCTCCATCACCGCGTTGAACTGCATGTCTGCCGACACGCTCTTGCCGGCGGGCCCGCGGGTGGAGCGCCGCCGGGCCCCGGAGGTCACGGTCCAGATCGCTTCCGCATCCATCTCGATGTCCGTGTCGTGGGTGGTGACGACGGTGCCGCAGGATCCACAGCGGATGACGGCGGGACCACGGTGCCCGCAGGCGTCGTGCACCAGGTCGGGCTGCCACGCACCTTCGGGTGTCCATTCCCGTTGCCAACTCCAGATGCACACGAGGATCGGCCAGGTGGCGGTCCCGAGATCGGTCAGCAGGTAGTCGTGTCGATCCGAGCCGGCCGACTGCGGGGAGCGTTCCAGCACACCCGCCGCCGCCAGTGACTGGAGCCGGTCGGTCAGCACCGAGGACGGGGCTCCCGTGAGTTCGAGCCACTGGTTGAACCGGGTCGTGCCGCTCACGAACGCGTGGCCGAGCAGCGCGAGTGTGAGGCGGTCGCCGAGCAGATCGAGCGTGGCGGCGACCGGATTGACGGTCCCAGCCCGGTCGCTCGGCACGGTATTGCTTCGGGTCACGGGCCAACCTCCTCCGGTGCGCATTCGTCGTTGCGTGGCTCACACCAAGATGCTTCAATAACTGTACTAAACGGGGACGGCGGGCTTCACCGTCGCGGAATTACTCTCCCAAGACCTCCACCGACCCGTCGAACCGATCTCGAAAGCGAGACGACATGACATCAGCCCAGGTGTGGATCGCCGGCGGCTACCAGAGCGACTTCGCCCGCAACGTCACCAAGGAAGGCTTCGACATCGGCGATCTCACCGCCGAGGTCGCGAGCCGCACGCTCGACGACGCGGGGATCGGCGCGAGCGAGGTCGACGTCGTCCACGTGGGCAATGCCTTCGGCCAGCTCTACACCGGGCAGGGCCACCTCGGGGCGATGCCGGCGTCCATGATCCCCGAATTGTGGGACGTTCCCGCGAGCCGGCACGAGGGAGCATGCGCGTCGGGCTCTCTGGCGATTCTCGCCGCGATGGCCGACCTCGAATCAGGGCGTTACGACTGCGCACTCGTCCTCGGTGTCGAACTCGAGAAGACCGTGCCGGGCGACGTCGGCACGAACTACATGAGTCCGGCCGCGTGGGTGGGGCGAGAGGGCCAGGACGCAAAATTCATGTGGCCCTATATGTTCGATCGCATCGCCGGTGAGTACACGAGACGGTACGGACTCGACCCGGCGCATCTGTGGGCCATCTCCGAACTCAATATCCGCAACGCCCGGAGCAATCCCCGCGCGCAGACCCGGACGCGGTCTTATTCCCCCGAATCGTTCACGGCCGACGACACCGCCAATCCGCTGGTGGAGGGCAGCCTGCGCAAGATCGACTGCGGCCCCCTCACCGACGGAGGAGCGGGCGTGGTCCTCGTCAGCGATCGGTACGTCGCCCGGCACCCGGACTTCGACGCGCACCCCCGCTCCCGGATTCTCGGCTGGGGTCACCGCACCGTCGGGCTCTCCCTCGACGAGAAGCTCGCACGCAGTTCGGACGGCGGCTTGATGTTTCCGCACCTCGCGGACACCGTCGCGGACGCATACGGACGCGCCGGAATCGGAGATGTGGACGAACTCGACCTGATCGAAACACACGACTGCTTCAGCATCAGCGAGTACGTGGCGATCGACCACTTCGGTCTCACGCCGCCCGGCGAAAGCTGGCGGGCCGTGGAAGCCGGCGATCTCGAGATCGGCGGCCGGATGCCCATGAACCCCAGTGGGGGACTCCTGGGCGGAGGACACCCGGTGGGGGCGACGGGCGTGCGCATGGCGCTGGACTGCCATCGCCAGGTCACCGGTACCGCCGGTGACTACCAAGTCGACGGCGCCCGACGGGCGGCCACCTTCAACTTCGGTGGTAGCACCACCACTTCCGTATCCCTCATCATCGGCTGAGCCGAAGGAGCATCGATGGACCTCGAAATTCTCGGCCGCGCATTGTCGACGCTGCCCACCGACGACGACCACCCCTATCGCACGGGGCCGTGGCGACCCCAGGTCACCGAGCACCGCGCCGACGATCTGGAGGTCGTCGGGGAACTGCCCGCCGATCTCGACGGGGTGTACATCCGGAACACCGAGAATCCGGTGCACCCTGCCCAGCAGGGCCGCTACCACCCGTTCGACGGTGACGGCATGGTGCATGTCGTCGGCTTCCGCGACGGGAAGGCGTTCTACCGGAACCGGTTCGTCCGGACGGACGGCTTCGTCGCCGAGCAGGAAGCCGGCCGCGCACTCTGGGCGGGAATCGCCGAGAATCCGGCGAAGTCGGAACGCACCGACGGATGGGGTGCGCGCACGAGGATGAAGGACGGCTCGAGCACGGATGTCACCGTGCACAACGGGGTCGCGCTCACCAGTTTCTGGCAGTGCGGCGACTTGTACCGGGTGGAACCGATGTCGCTCGAGACCGTCGGCAAAGCGGAGTGGGGCGGCGACTTCCCGTCGAACCTCGGAGTGTCGGCGCATCCCAAGGTCGATCACCGCACCGGGGAGATGCTCTTCTTCAACTACGGAACGGACGCGCCGTACATGCATTACGGCGTCGTCGACTCGTCCGACAAACTCGTGCACTACACCGACATCGAATTGCCCGGTCCCCGGCTACCCCACGACATGGCGTTCACCGAGAACTACGCCATCCTCAACGACTGCCCGCTCTTCTGGATACCCGAAGCCCTCGCGGCGGGTAAGTACGTCTCGCGTTTCCACCCCGATATTCCGATGCGCCTCGGCGTGCTCCCGCGGCGCGGCGGCGGGAGCGAGATCAGGTGGTTCGACGCGGCTCCCACTTACGTCCTGCACTGGACGAATGCCTACGAGGACGGCGACGAGATCGTCCTGGAAGGGTTCCACCAGGAGACACCCGAGCCGGAGGACACCGGGAACGGGTCGATCTACCAGCGCATGTTCCGCTTTCTCGCTCTCGACAGAATGGGCACGCACCTGCACCGGTGGCGCCTGAACCTGCGCACCGGCGGCGTCACGGAAGAGCGCCTCTCCGAACGGGTCACGGAGTTCGGCATGATCAGTCCCGTACACACGGGAGTACCGCACCGCTACACGTATGCGGCGACGGGCCTGCCCGGGTGGTTCCTGTTCGACGGCCTCGTCAAGCACGACTCGCTGACCGGCGCCGAGGAGCACTATGCGCTCGGTGAGGGAGTGTTCGGAAGCGAAACCGTGATGGCGCCGCGGATCGGGTCTTCGGGTGAGGACGACGGATACCTCGTCACCATGACCGTCGACATGAACCGTGATCTGTCCGAGTGCCTCGTCTTCGACGCACAGCGTCTCGCCGACGGCCCGGTCGCCCGGATTCGTCTTCCGGAACGGGTCAGTTCGGGCACGCACTCCACGTGGGCGTCGGGCGCGGAGATCCCCGGGTGGCGGACCGCCGAGCGGCCCGAGGACGCAGTCGGTTTGTAACCAGGGTGTGCCGGCGGGCGGTGTAGACACGTCGCCGATTCGAGTTACCGTCGTTCTTCCGCCCACCGGCGACGGAGCGGTTACCGTTCTGCCCATGACTGTTTCGCGACGGCGATGGACGCTCCTCACGGTCGGCGCGTGCATCGCCGGAGCGGCTGTGTCGACGGCTCCGGCGGCCACTGCCGATCCGACGGGAGCGTGCATCCAGAACGCCGGCGGAATCGTCTCGGTGGACGGGGCCGATCCTGTCCCCGCCGTGTTCGGCTTCGACGGCCCACGGCTTCTCGGCGTCGAAGGCGGCACCGGCAACGCCTGCATCACCAATGTCGGTCCGGGCACGGTGAGCGTCAGCCACCCGGAGGGCCGGGTGGCGGGACGCACCGAGGTGTCGACGGCGTTCGTCGAGATGCGCGTCGACGGGGGCGTCGGCAACGTCGCGGTGACGAACTTCGGAACGGGCGCGGTCGCCGTCGACCGCCGGTCGGTCACACCGGAACCCGCGGCGCCACGCACACCCCCACCGGATCCCGGGATGCCGGAGATATCGGTCGACGCGGGCACCGACGGCGTGTTCGTGACGAACATCGGCACCGGTGCGGTCACCGTCACGGACGGTGATCCGGGACCGCTGCCCCCGTCGACTCCGCCTCCCCCCGGCGCGGTGATCACCGATCCGGTCACCGGAAACGTCTACGTGACCAACCTTTTCGGTCCGGATATCGCCGTGGTCGATCCCCCGGCAGGGACCGGAGCGAGCGTGGTCGACCGATCGGTACCGGGCACCGATGTGGACTACGGGACGGGCAACGTCTTCGTGACGAACATCGGCGGCGGGCAGGTCACCGTCATCCGGTGAGGACGATCCCGCCCGTGCCCGCCACCGGCATCGAAACCTCGCGCTCGCTTCGGGCATATGCCATTCTCTTGGTCAACAGTGGGCGACGGAGCGGGACGGGTCGATGGGGATGAAGAACGTGTGGGCCGCGGTGGTCACCGTCGTCGCGGCATGTGGGTCGGTGATCGTGGCAGCGCCTGCCGCCGCGGCGAATCCGCCGGCGTGCCCGACAGTGAATGTGGTCGCCGTCCCGGGTACGTGGGAAACGTCGAATACTCCCGACCCCTCACGCGGCAACGGCATGCTCGCCCAGGTCACGAGCGGCCTCCCCGCGGGGACCCGAGTCGACTACGTGCAATATCCGGCGAGCGCGTTTCCATGGGAGGGCGAGGTATACGTCGCGTCGCGCAACCGTGCCGTCGACAATGCCCGTGCCCTCATCGCGGCCACTGCGGCCCACTGCCCGCTCACGAGCTTTGCCCTCGTCGGATACAGCCAAGGTGCCGACGCAGCAGGTGATCTCGCGGCCGCGATCGGAACCGGGCTCGACGTCGTGGGACCACACCGGCTGGTTGCGGTCGGATTACTCTCCGATCCGCGCCGCTCGGAACAAGATCCGCTCGTAGGACACCCTGTGGCCGGTAACGGTGCCGGGGGCGCGCGGGTAGGAGGATTCGGTCTCGTCTCGCCGAACGTACGGACGATCTGCGCGGTGGGCGACCTGTACTGTTCCACGCCCCCGGAGGATTTCGTCACGAGAGTGGCGGGCTTCCTCGCGATGTCGGCGGGCAGCCCGCTCGACAAGCTCGAGGATTATCGGGACGAGGCCACGCTTCTCTACGCGGACATCATGGCCGCAGGCGGAATCCCCACGCTGCACGCACAGCTCACACCCGACGCCAACGGGCGTCGCGAGGCCCAGATCCGCGAGTTCTACCGATCGCAGATCCATCAGGACTATTCGAACTACCCGGTCGACGAACGGGGCACCACCGCAACGCACTGGCTACGGGACTGGATCGCATCCAAGGCGTGAGCCGGGCACGACCTCAGTACAGGTATTCGCGATAGAGTTCGCGCTTCCCGGCTTCGGCGTCGGCGGGGACGTCGATGGAGACGAGTTCGGCGTGCATATCGCGCATGCTGGGGACGAGTTCGTGTTTCGGATACGTCGCCGCATCCCACAGCTTCGCGCGGAGCATCGCGCGGGCGCAGTGCAGGAACACTTCGTCGATGCGGACGATCACCGCGAGCAGAGCCGGCTTCCCGCTCAGCGACAGCTTCTCGAGAAGTTCGGGGTCGGTGGAGAGGGTGGCACGGCCGTTGATTCGCAGAACTTCTTCGTCACCGGGGACGAAGAAGAGCAAGCCCACGTGCGGATTCTCGAGGATGTTCCGGTAGGAGTCGGCGCGCCGGTTTCCCGGCCGGTCCGGCAGCACGATCGTGTGGTCGTCGAGGACCAGCACCGTAGACGTGAGGTCGCCCCGAGGTGAGCAGTCGCAGTTGCCCGCGGCATCGGCGGTCGCGAGGGTGAAGAAGCGGGCGAGCGACAGAAAGTTGCGGATGAGCGGCGTCAGGTGCGGTCGGGCCTTGTCGACGATCGCCGGATGCGGTGCCCCGAGGACCGCCTCGAGTTCGTGTTGTGTGCTGAGCCCGTTCTGCACGAGCTCGTCGATCCTGTCCGCGTCCATCCGGTGCCACCTCCGGCGGTGACCGTACCAACCGGGTCGGCGGCGTCCGCACCCGGAACAGGGTTCTTCCACTCCTGCGCGACGGGCGACACAACCGGCGCGGCCATATGGGAAGACGAACGGCACCTCGCACCACGGAGTCGTTCGATGTCACGCTCCACGCTCGTCTTATAACCGGAGTGTAAAAACGACGCAGGCGTGCCGGGATATCTGTTTACGGTGGGAACCATGGCGAAGGCGGTCGAGACCTCACCGTCCGGCCCCGGGAATCCTCGCGTATCTCGCCGGAGAGGTGGTCGGATGTGCGGGCGTCGCACCCCGCTCGCAGGTCGCCGCGTTACGGGACACAGAGACCTATCCACTGGTGGACGGGGTCGATCCGTGGTCGATCTTCTGTCTCCGTACGAAGGGACGGCGTCGCCGCAGAGGTATCGGACAGCAACTCCTGCTCGGAGCGATCGCGTTCGCACGTGAGCACGGCGCCGAGGTCGTCGAGGGCTATCCCCTCGATACCGGAGACAAGGTCGATGCCGTGTTCACCTACCCGGGGTTGCGCTCGATGTTCGAGAAGGCCGGGTTCGTCGAGGTCGCGCCCGTGCGGGGAACCCTCGGCGGCGCGCCCCGGGTCGTCATGCGCCTCGCCGCTCCACGTACCCCGCGGTGACCGGGGCCGGGTCGGCACCGATTCACACCCGCAGGGTGTCCCTCACGTGGCCGGTCTCGTTGATCGAGGCGACCCGGCGAGCTCCCGTGCGCGAAACCAGGATGCGGGTGACCGACGTGTATTCGATCGGGAACATCAACGGTCGCGGAAGACCGAGCAGGTCTTGCAGCACCACGTTGACCACTCCGCCGTGCACGAAGATCGCGGCGGTGTCGGAGTGATCGCACGAGGCCACGACATGGTCGAGTCCCCGCAGCACCCGGGTGCGGAAAAGTTCCGCGTCGACGAAGTCCGGTAGCTCACCGGCACGGATTCGGTCGTAGGCGTCCGACGCGACGTTCTTGGCGGTCTCGATGGTGAGGTAGTGGTCGAGGCCGTAGTCGTACTCGGCGAGATCCTCCACCTGTTCGACCTCGAGCTGCCGGGTCGCAGCAACCGGTTCCGCGGTCTGGGCCGCGCGCTGTTGGGGGCTCGAGAACAGCCGCGTGATCCGGTACGGCGCGAGCGCGTCCGGGAGACGCTCGGCTTGCCGTCGTCCGCCCTCCGTGAGCGGCGGGTCGACCGGGAGGCCGTTGCCGGAACGCGCGTTGTTCGGCTCAGCGTGGCGGATCAGAAGTAGCTGCACGGACTTCACGATGCCAGGTGCGGCGGTTTCACGTGAAACCGCCTGTCAGGACCGGCGCGGCCTCGCGAACGGGAACGCCAGCGACTCGCGGATGCTGCCGCCGAGGACAAGCATGACGATCCGGTCGACACCCATACCCAGTCCGCCGGTAGGCGGCATCGCGTATTCGAGCGCTTCCAGGAAGTCCTCGTCGAGTTGCATCGCCTCTTCGTCGCCGCCTGCGGCGAGGAGCGACTGCCGGGTGAGACGGGCACGCTGGTCGACCGGGTCGGTGAGTTCGCTGTAGGCCGTGCCGAGTTCGACTCCCCAGGCCACCAGATCCCACTTCGCGGCGACACCCGGTTTACGGGGGTGGGGCCGGGTCAGGGGTGACACCGACGACGGGAAGTCGGTGTAGAACGTCGGGAATTCGGTGCGGGCCTCGACGAGGTGCTCGTACATCTTCTGCGCGGTTGCGCCCGCGTCCCACGACGGGTTGTAGGCGATCCGGTGCTCGTCGCAGAGGCGTCGCAGTACGTCGGCGGGCGTTTGTGCATCGACGAACGTGCCGAGTGCTTCGGAGAGGGCATCGTGGAACGTCGTGACGGGCCACTCTCCCGAGATGTCGATCTCGGTCGATGTGCCGTCCGGATTCGGGCGCAGGACGACCTCGCGGCCGTGTGCCGCACGCGCGGCGGCCTGGATCAGTTCGCGGGCGACGACCCGCATATTCTCGTAATCACTGTGTGCTTCATAGGCTTCGAGGATTGTGAACTCGGGATTGTGTGTGAAGTCGGCACCCTCGTTGCGGAAGACGCGTCCGATCTCGAACACCTTCGGCATGCCCGCGACACACAGTCGCTTGAGGTACAACTCGGGGGCGATCCGGAGGTAGAGGTCGGTGTCGTAGGCATTGATGTGCGTGACGAACGGCGCCGCGTTGGCGCCGCCGTGCACCGCCTGCAGGATCGGGGTCTCGACCTCGAGGTATCCGCGGGACTGGAGTTCCTCGCGCAGCGACCGCACGACCGCACTTCGGCCGGCGAGATGTTCTCGCGCCCCGGTGTCGACCGCGAGGTCGAGGTAACGCTGCCGCACTTTGGTTTCGGGATCGGTGAGCCCATGCCACTTGCCGGGTAGGGGGTGCAGGCACTTGCCGTCGATCCGCCACGAGTCGGCGAGCACCGAGATCTCCCCGCTCCGGCTGCGTCCCATTCGGCCGGTCACCTCCACGAGGTCACCCAGATCGAACAGGAAGCGCTGTCCGGCAACGCGTTGGCTGTCGACGAGAATCTGGATGTCACCGGACCAATCGCGGAGAACCGCGAACAGCACCTCACCGAAATCCCGGATGCGCATCAGCCGTCCGGCGACGACGACACGCGTGCCGGTGAGGGCGTTACGTGCTTCGGCGGCGGTGTGCGTCGGGGGGATCGCGACGGGATACGGGTCCACCCCGTGCTCGATGATGCGTTCGAGGGTCGCCCTCCGCACCCGGTCCTGTTCCGGACGGGTATCGCTGCGGGCGTCCACGGTGTCGGTGTCGCCCGGCGCCGAGTCGGGTGCGCTTCCGTCGTCGTGCAGTGCTTCTGCCGAGTCGACGTTGTGGGGGAACGACGAATGGGTGCCGGTGTGGGTGCGCGTGGTACGACGGCCGAAGCTCGGCAGGGTGAGGAATCCTTCGGCAACGGCTGCGGCGAGCGCGACCCGCGGGATCTCCCGTGTCTCGCGGAAGCACAGATACCGCGGTACCCACTCGGGCCGGTATTTCACGTTGGAGCGATACAGCGACTCGAGTTGCCACCACCGCGAGAAGAACAGCAGGATCGACCGCCACATTCGCATGATCGGCCCGGCTCCGAGGCGTGAACCCTCTTCGAATGCGGAGCGGAACACCGCGAAGTTGAGGGACACACGACGGATCCCGAATTCCGGTGCCTGGGAGCACAGTTCGGACACCATCAACTCGACGATGCCGTTGGGGGCGTGCGGATCGCGCCGCATCAGATCGAGGGAGACTCCGTCGGAGCCCCACGGGACCAGCGACAGCATCGCGACGACCGACCCGTCGACCACTGCCTCGACGAGCAGGCAGTCGCCGTCGATCGGATCGCCGAGGCGCCCGAGGGCCATGGAGAACCCACGCTCGGATTCGGTGTCACGCCACGCGTCGGCGCGCTGAGCGACCGCGGACATCTCGATCGGAGACAGATCCCGGTGGCGGGTGATGCGCACTGTCGCACCGTGTTTCCGCGCCCGATTGACGGCTTGGCGGACGGGACGCATCTCACGACCCGCGAGAGTGAAACTGTCCGTGGACAGCACTGCCTCGTCTCCCAGTTCCAGAACGTTCAGTCCCGCACGGTGATACGCCGTCGCCCCTTCCCTGCCGGCGCCGAGCACAGCGGGTGTCCAGCCGTAGGCGCGTGCCAGTTCGAGCCATTCGTCGATCGCGTGCGGCCAGGCTTCCGGATTCCCGATGGGATCGCCGCTCGCGAGACAGACTCCGAGTTCGACCCGGTAGGTCACCGCAGCTTTGCCGCTCGGCGCGAATTCGACCCCCTTGTCGCGCCGCGTCGCGAAATAGCCGAGCGAGTCGTCGCTCTGGGACAGGAGCCCTCGGATCGCCGATTCGTCGGGTCCGGTGAGGGCGTTGGTGGAGCGCTGGGACCGGAACAGCACCACGACGGCGGCGAGCACAGCCAGTGCGCCGAGCAGACCGAGGGTCGTGTTGACGAATCCGTGCGGGCGACCCGCGAACTGGTCGTTGTCGATGAATCCCAGCGCGGTGACACGGTTCAGTGCCCACAGGAAGCGGTCGGCGGGCGGCAGGGTGCCGGGAAAGAGTTCGACCAGACCCCATCCGGCGAGGGTGCCGGCGACCAGTCCGCCGGCGAGCACACCCACCGACGTCCAGACCGCGCCGCGCCGGACCCGGGTGTAGAACTCCGGGTAGGCGAGGAGCAGGACGGCTACCACCGCGAGATGCACAACGAGGGCCACCAGGTGCGTGGCGTCGCTCTCGACGATCGCGGACACGAGATTGGTGATCGTGAAGCCGCCGAGGTAGATCGTGAGAATCCACCACGCGATGCGTTTACGCCCTGCGACTGCTCCGGCGAGCAGTCCGACGACCAGTGCGAGCGCGAGACTCGTGTCGGGGGCGTCGAAGTAGTACTCGTCGATGTATTCGCGCGGCGTGCGGATCAGAAACCGGAGGGTGGGCGAAATCGACCACGCGGCCATCGCGATCGCGTACACGCCGAGGATCAGCCCGGCGATGTGCGGAACGGCGGTGAGGTGACTGCTCAGGCGTGCCGACAGCGACGGGTGGGGCTCCGGGGTACGCCGTTCCCGGGCCGCCGAGGGCGACGGTGACGGCGACGACGAGGGCGGCGCTATGGGATCCGCAGACATGCACCGACCGTAACGCTACGGCCGGTGCACGGCGCCGGGAACCCTCCGAGTGACCGGCGGGAGCGCGGTCACTTGGAGTGCATCCCTATCGAATTCGTCCGGATTCGGGTGTGGGGGTCACTCCGGGCGTGTCGTCGTCGGTCGCGGCGTGTTCGTCGGGCTCGGTCCGGGACAGCGCACTCGGCCACCAGATCTTCTTGCCGATGTCGATGGACAGCGCGGGCACGAGGAGCGCGCGCACCAGCAGGGCGTCGAGCAACACACCGAACGCGACGATGAACGCCAGTTGTGCGAGGAACAGCAACGGGATCACAGCGAGCGCCGAGAACGTCGCGGCCAGAACGACGCCCGCCGAGGTGATGACGCCGCCGGTGACGGTCAGTGCGCGCAACACGCCCTGCCGGGTACCGACCTTCTTGGTCTCCTCTCGGACCCGGGTCATCAGGAAGATGTTGTAGTCGATACCCAAGGCCACGAGGAACACGAAGCCGAACAACGGCACCACCGGATCCGCACCGGGGAAACCGAATACGTGATTGAACAACAGCGACGACACGCCGAGTGTGGCCGCGAACGACAGGATCACGGTGAGCATCAGCAGGATCGGCGCGACGACGGCGCGCAGCAGCACGATGAGCACCAGCAGCACTACCAGGGTCACGACCGGAATGATGAGGGTCCGGTCCCGGGTGGCAGTGTCCTTGGTGTCGAGGTCGACGGCGGTGGGACCACCGACCAGCGCATCCGCCTCCGGCACGGCGTGGGTCACATCGCGGATTCTTTCGACGGTCTGTTCTGCGGCGAGCGAGTCGGCGGGATCCGACAACGTGGCCTGAACCGCGACGAGTCCGTCGATGACGACAGGTACGTCGCCCGGTCCGGTGACGGGCCGGGCCTCCGTGACACCTTCGACCCCGGCCGTGGCGTCGACGATTGCGTCCAGCGAGGATTCACGCGCGACGACGATCGTGGGCGATCCGGTGCCGGCGTCGAAGTGCTCGCCCAGGACCTCCTGGCCGGACTTCGAGTCGGTCTGGAGGAGGAACACGTCGGAGGACGCGACCCCGCTGGCCTTGAACTGGGGAGCGAGGATGCCGAACGCGACGAGCACGAGCGTGCACACGATCCAGATGGGGCGGGGCTTGGAGCCGACCCATCGGGCGACACGGCCCCAGAAGCGGTGTCCGCTGTCGATGTCGTCCTGGTCCGTGCCGGGTTCGTACTTGGGCCGGGTGGGCCAGAACGCGGTCCGGCCGAGCAGAACGAGTGCGGCGGGCAGGAAGGTGACGGAGGCGAGGAAGGACGCGGCGATACCGATCGCCGCGACCGGACCGAGGCCGCGGTTGGAGTTCAGGTCGGAGAGCAGCAGGCACAGGACGCCGAGGATGACGGTGCCCGCGGACGCGGCGATCGGTTCGATCGACCCACGGAGCGCCGCGCGCATCGCGGTGTACTTGTCCTGCTCCATCCGGAGTTCTTCGCGGTATCGGGATACGAGGAGCAATGCGTAGTCGGTGGCGGCGCCGAACACCAGGATGAACATGATGCCCTGGCTCTGCCCGTTGAGCGCGATGATGTCGGCGTTGGCGAGCTGGTACACCACCAGGCTCGCGAGGGCCAGTGCGAACACCGCCGAGATGATGACGACGAACGGCAGGATCGGACTGCGGTAGACCACCACGAGGATGACGAGGACGACGCCGCCGGCGACGAGCAGCAACAGACCGTCGATGCCCCCGAAGGCCGACGACAGGTCGGCGGCCTGGCCGGCCGGTCCCGTCACGTGGACGGTCAACCCCTCAGGGGCGTTCTCCAGTGCCGTACGCAGTTCCTCGACGGCGTCCCCTACCTCCCCGGAGGCGTCGATCGGGACGATCATCTGCACCGCGCTGCCGTCCTCGGACGGGATCGGTGGCGGACCGGCCGATTCGGACGCGATGAACTCGATGTCTTCGGGGGTGATCGCACCGTCGCGTTCGGCGACCACGATCGCCGGGATGAACTCGCTGCTGTTGAACTGCGCATAGAGCTCGTCGGCCCGGGTGGACTCGGCGGAGGCCGGGAGGAACGAACTGGCGTCGGTGGACGCGACTTCGCTGAGCTTGCCGGCGAACGGCCCGCCTCCGCCTGCGGCTACGAGCCACGCGATGAGGAGGAGGGCGGGGAGCAGCCACCTCCAGCGACCGGTCTTTCGCGGTGGTGCGGTTGCAGTGCTCAAGATTCCTCCTGGCGTGAGCGAATATCCGAATACTAGATTATTCAGCGTGCTGAACGATGCGGGACCCGACGATCTCGAGGCGTGGCCCACCGGGCGGTTGCTCTCCACCGCTGCCCGCCTCGTCGAACAGGCGTGGGAGCAGCAGCTTCGCAAGCGGGGGCTCACCCATGCCGGGGTTATCGCGCTGCATTCGATTGCGGCGCAACCGATGTCCCAACGAGAAATGGCGCGGGCGTGTCGCGTGACGGACCAGACGATGAGCCGCACCGTCGATCATCTCGTGCGTGGCGGATTCGCTTCCCGCTCCGTCGATCCCGCCGACGAGCGTCGGATGCGTGTGCGGATCACGGCCGCCGGTGCTGCCGAATACCGCCGGGTGCTCGAACTCGAGCGAGACGACAACGCCGCTGTCGGCGACAACACCGCGTCTCCGCTGTCGGTCTCCGATCCGGAGACGTTGCGCCGCCTGCTCGTCGAACTCGTCCGCGCGCACCGGGGCAGCTCTGCTCACACGACCGGGAGTACCCCCGTCGCCGACGATCCATCCACGGAAACCGGTTGACGCCGCGCGATAGGGTTCACCATGGCTTTCGAACAGCCGATACCGCCGCAGCCGAACTCGCCGCAGCAGGTGCCCTCGCCCGCCGTCGTCGCGGCGCTGCGCCGGGGCGGATGTGTGTTCGCCGAAGACGAAGCGCGCCTGCTCACCGACGCCGCAACCTCCGAGCGGGAACTGGATGTTCTCGTCGCGAGACGAATTGCCGGAGCGCCTCTCGAGCATCTCCTCGGGTGGGTGCAGTTCTGCGGCATGCGGGTCGCGGTGTCGCCCGGGGTATTCGTCCCCCGCCGTCGTACGGAATTCCTGGCGAGATGCGCCGCGCGGGTGGCTCCCCCGAACCCGGTCGTGGTGGACGTGTGCTGCGGTTGCGGTGCGGTGGCGTCCGCACTCGCGGCGATGCTCGGCGTGTGCGAGGTGTACGCGACCGACATCGATCCTGTCGCCGTGCGGTGCGCGCGGCTCAATCTGCCCGGCGAGCGGGTGCTCGAGGGTGATCTGTGCGCGTCCTTGCCCGGCTCCCTGCTCGGACGCGTCGACGTGCTCGTCGCGAATGCCCCCTATGTCCCGTCGGGAGCACTCGAGTCTATGCCGCGCGAGGCGCGGTGCTTCGAACCGCGTGTCGCGCTCGACGGGGGCGAGGACGGGCTCGACATCCATCGGCGACTCGCCGCCGAGTCAGGGCGCTGGCTGGCACCCGGAGGGCATCTGTTGATCGAGATCGCAGCGACTCAGGCTCCCGCCGCGGAAAAGATGCTGACGCAGGCGGGGTACCGCCCGCGAGTGCTCTTCTCGGACGAGTCGGACGCCACGGTCGTCGTCGCGGACCGTAGGTGACATCGCGTCAACCCAGTGGCAGTTCGGCGAATATCGACGTCGGCGCGGTGGATCCACCGGCGGGTTCCACACTGAATCCCAGGGCGGTGGCGCCCGAGATGTCCTCGAGCAGCGCGGTCGTGGACGGTGCCACGTCCGCCGGGGTCATCGTGCCCGCGGACTCCGGTCCGTCCGGCCCGATCAGCCACATCTGGTAGACGGTGCCGTCGGCGGGTGGTGCGACGTTGTTCATCACGAGCACGCCGGCGCCGGCGTCCTCGGAGAAGACGACCGTCACCACGCCGCCGCCCTCGAGCGTGCCGGTGGTGGTGCGGACGTCTTCGGCGGCGAGCACCCGCTCGGCGAGGGGGCTGTCGGTCGTCTGGGTCCACTGGTTCGCGACGACGACACCGCCGAGCGCCACGACCACGGCTACGGCCGCGGCGAGCAGGAAGTTCCGCCGCCTGCTCTGCCGGCGTCGTTCGTCGAGCGAGATGACGTCGGTGGACGAATTCCCGATGTCCGGGCCGGAGTTCTCCGCGCCGCCGTGCTCGGCGGGACGGTCGGTGGCGCTCTCCGCGGCGACGAGTGCGAGCACCCGGCCCCGTAATCCGGCGGGCGGCTCGGTCGCGGTGGCCGCGGACATCTGGGCGAGTGTCTCCCGGGCGTCCCGGAGGTCGGTGGTGAAACGCTCGACCGTTTCGGGCGCGGCGTCGTCCAGCCGTGCCGTTACCTCGTCCCGCTCGTCGGGTGCGAGTGCGTCGAGGGCGATCACGGGCGCCATGTCGAGCAGGTCCCGATCATCGTCGAGCGCCATCAGAATTCACCCCCAAACAGGTCTTCAATCGGAGTAGTCCGTCGCGGATCCGCGACTTGACGGTGGGTAGCGTCGATGAAAGTTCTTCGGCCACTTCCCGATACGTGTATCCGCCGTAATAGGCCAGCTCGACGGATCTGCGTTGGAGATCGGTGAGCGAGCCCAGGCAGTCGGTGACACGCCGGCGATCGTCACGCTGGGTGACCTCTTCGCTCACGGAGTCGAAGGCGGAGTCCACCGTCGCCGAGCCGTAGCGCGACTCCCGGTCGGCGCCGGACTGCTCGCTGCGTACGCGATCGACGGCCCGCCGATGCGCGAGCGTGATGATCCACGACAGTGCGGATCCCTGGCTCGTATCGAAGCTGCCGGCCGAGCGCCACACCTGGAGGTAGACCTCCTGCGTCGTCTCCTCGCTGTAGCCGGGATCGCGCAGGACTCGCAGGACCATGCCGAACACCCGTGCCCGTGTGGCGTCGTAGAGTTCGGCGAACGCGGCCTGGTCCTGTGCGGCGACGCGCGTGAGTAGCGCCCCCAGGGTGTCGGTGTCTCTACCGACGCCGGTCATCGGCTCAGTCCGCTCATCGAACGAAAGCCTAGCCGGGCGAAACCGGCGGCTCAAGACATCGGAGTACAGCACCGCCGTCACCGCCGCGAAATACGGGAGCGCCGGACCGCGGCGCCGGCGGCGGCCGGCACCGCAATTCCACCGCCGGGCAGAGGAGCGGACCGTGGGGTGTCAGGAAGCATGATCGTCTCCAGGTGAGGTCAACGGCTCGCTGGTGAGAGTGCACACCAGAAAATCTGCGGTCGTTCTGGCCCACCAGCCGGGGTCTGTGAGTAGCAAATGTCCGGCTCCGGGCAAGGGACGCCAGCGCGCGTTCACTCCGCGGTCGCGGGCGGCCATCGTCTGACTCTGCGTGGCTCGCGGGTCCGTCTCATGGTCTTCGGTGCCGTGCGCGACGAGCAGATGACGGCCGATGGGTATGTGCTCGGAGTCGTTTTCGGGCCACCACGGTGCCAGGGCCACGACGGATTCCACCCCGCCCTGGGAGGCCAGGTGCGCGGCGACCCGCCCGCCCATCGAGTGGCCCACGAGCCCGATCCGGGTGTGGCCCCGCCGGGTGGCGCGGTCGAGCGCTTCCAGGGCATCGCGGACCGGACTCATATGCGTGCCGTTCCATCCTCTGTAGCGGTAACGCACCTGCTCGACGGTGATGTGATGCGGACGTAGGCGTGAGCCCAGCGTGTGGGTGAACGCCGTCATCCGGAGCTCGGACGCATGCCACGGGCGCGGCGCCTCGGTACCGACAGGCCTGCCGCCCGGAAGCACCAGCACGTGGGCCCGTGAACGGCCCGGAAGAATCTCCATGAATGTCGTTCGTTGCAGCACGCATCCCGGATTGGTCCGGGGCGTCGAAGGAAAAACTCCACGCCCCGACCCATCCGCCTTCACACTGGTAGCGAATGACCCCTGACACATCGATCGGCGTGGTCGTCCAGGCCACGGCTTACGAAGGGAATTTCAGCTATGAACATTGCTACACGTAAGAGCCTGGCGGTCATCGGAATCGGTGCGATGTCCGCGTTCGGTGTCGCGGCCTGTACGTCCGACGATTCCGACACTGCGTCGGACACCTCGGCAGCGACCACGACCACCGGTTCGGCAATGGAGACCACGGAAAGCACCTCGGCGCAGGCTGCGGCAGCGGGTCCCGTCGGCCCCGGTTGCGCCGCCTACGTCGAGGCGAATCCGACCGGTCCCTCGTCCGTCGAAGAACTCTCGACGCAGACGATCACCGAGGCCGCGGGTAACGTACCGATCCTCACCACGCTGACACAGGCGGTCAGCGGCCAGCTCAACCCCGATGTCAATCTCGTCGAAACGCTCGACGGCGGCGAATTCACCGTCTTCGCACCGGTCGACGAAGCGTTCGCGGCTCTCGACCCCGCCACGATCGAAACGCTGCAGACCGACTCGGGGATGCTGACGGACATCCTGACCTACCACGTGGTTCCGGGTGAGCTCACCATCGACGACGTCGCGGGCACCCAGACCACCGTGCAGGGTGGGACTGTCGAGGTAGCCGGTTCCGAGGATATGTGGACGGTCAACGGCGCCAACGTGATCTGCGGCGGCATCGAGACCGAGAACGGCGTGGTCTACCTGATCGACGGCGTCCTGACCCCGCAGTAAGTGCTCTCTCCAACTCACCCTCGGGAAGGTCAGGTATCGATGCCGAAAATCCGAAGCAGCGTTCGGGGACTCGCGGCGGCGTTCATCGCCGCCGCGGGTGCGGCTGTTCTTGCGGCGCCGGCTCAGGCCGCGCCGCTCACACCCGTCCCGCAGTTGGACGTGAACAGGTATGTCGGACAGTGGTATCAGCTCGCTGCCAATCCGGCGCCGTTCAACATCGACTGCGTGCGCGACACCACGGCGAACTACACGTTGCTCGACGAACGTAACGTCCGAGTGGAGAATTCGTGCACCACGGTGACCGGTGAGCGTCGCGGCATCGTCGGAAATGCACGGGTGAACGACACTGCGCAGCTGCATGTGTCGTTCCCCGGAGTACCGTCCCAGGATTCACTGGACGGGCCGACCAACTACATCGTCACCTACCTGGCAGACGACTACTCGTGGGCGTTCGTCGGTGATTCGACACGCCTGTCCGGGTTCGTGCTGTCGCGTTCTCCGGTAGTCGATCCTGCTGCATGGCAGGAGATCCGGCGCGTCGTCGAAAACAGCGGGTACAACGCGTGCCTGATGCTGACGTCGCCGACGACCGAGGGGATGCAGGAGATCAGACCGCTCTGCACCGTCTAGTACCGGTCGGGGAGGGAGGAGGGCTTGCCGTGAAGGCAGGCCCTCCTTTCCGGTCGCGAATCCGGTCAGGAACCCGATCGTGACGCCGTGCCCGCAATGTTCTCGAGCATGCCGCGGAAGATGATGCCGTGGAACGGCAACAGCGAGTACCAATACAGTCGCCCGGCAATACCTTTGGGAAAGAAGATCGCTCGTTGCGTGAGTCGGGTGCGGTCGGCCGCGAGTCGTTCGACCCGCCATTCCAGCCATGCGCCACCGGGTGCCCGCATCTCGGCGCGCAATCGGAGGAGTTCGGGGCGCTCGATACGTTCGACCCGCCAGAAATCGAGTGCATCGCCGGTGTGCAATCTTTTCGGATCGCGGCGCCCTCGGGTGAGGCCGACACCTCCGGAGAACCGGTCGAGCCACCCGCGCACAGTCCACGCGAGCGGGAACGAGTACCAGCCGTTTTCGCCGCCGATGCTCTCGACCACCGCGAATACCCGGTCCGCCGACGTGTCCGATTCGACGGAGCGTTCGTCGATATAGACGACCTCGCCCGCCCAGTCCGGGTCGGACGGCAACGGATCTGCGGGTGCGCCCACGGGGGACGCGCTCGACCAGCTTGTTTCGACTTCACCGTGTTCGAGCCGGCTCAGTGCGAGACGCACCGCTTCGCGATATCCGGTGAGTCCGCCGGACGGGGGAGGGATCACGGCGTCGATGTCGTGATTACGCATCACCGCGTCGGAACCCAGCGATTCGATGAGTGCCCGGCCGAGTCCCGGCGGGATCGGAGTGACGAGCCCTATCCACAGACCGGCGAGTCGTGGGGTCAGTACGGGAAGTACGACGATGCGTCGCCGCACCAGGCCTGCCACCTCGGAATACTGTTGCATCATCTCGCCGTACCGCAGCACGTCGGGACCGCCGATGTCGTAGGTCCCGCTGCGGGGAAGGGGTGCGTCGGCGGCGGCGACGAGATAGTGCAGAACGTCGCGCACGGCGATCGGCTGGATGCGGTTGTTCACCCAGCGCGGTGTGGTCATCACCGGTAGGCGGTTGCTCAGGTGCCGGATCATCTCGAACGACGCCGACCCCGACCCGATCACGACGCCTGCCTGGAGTACCAGGGTGGGAACACCTGATTCGAGGAGGATCCGTCCCACCTGGGCGCGAGAGCTCAGATGTGGTGACAATTGCCCGGATTCGGGATGCAGACCTCCGAGGTAGACCAGGCGCGACACCCCGGACTCGCGCGCAACGGCCGCCACGTTCTCCGCAGCCCGCCGCTCGGCTTCGACGAATTCGTCTCGGCCCCCCATCGAATGGACCAGGTAGTACAGGACATCCACGTCCCGGCACGCCTCGCGGAGAGACGCGGGGTCGGTGAGATCACCGCGCACGATCTCCACATCGTCGGCCCACGGCACGTCCCGTAGTTTGTCCGGACTGCGCGCGAGTACCCGTACCCGATAACCGGCTTCGAGCAGTCGCGGCGCGAGCCTTCCGCCGATGTATCCGGTGGCACCGGTGACGAGGACACGGCCGGCGGTCATCGCGCCCGTCACTTCCCGTTCAGGATGTGGCCGAGCTGGTGCCTCAGCGACGACTCGAGGTCGGGTCTGCGGAATCGATGCCCGATGTCGAGGAGCGTTTTGGGAACGACGAACTGACTCGCGCCGGCGACCTCGCGTGCGCCCTCGTCTCCCAGCAGCAGTCGTGGACCGAGACCGGGGACGGGCAGCAACGCGGGACGGTGCAGCACACTCGCCAGGGTCCGCGTGTACTCCTCGTTGCGGACCGGTTGCGGCGCCACCGCATTCACCGGACCCGAAACGGACGGATCCGTCAGGGCACGGTGATAGATGTCGAGCAGATCGTCGATATCGATCCAGGACAACCATTGCCGGCCGTTGCCCAGTCTGCCGCCGAGGCCGGCGGAGAAGAGCGGCCGCATCAGTTGCAGGGTGCCGCCGCGCGGAGTCTGCACGATCCCGGTCCGAACCTGGACCACTCGCACACCACCCTTCTCCGCGGGCTGCGTCGAGGATTCCCACTCGGCGACGACGTCGGCGAGGAAACCTGCCCCGCGTGAAGACTGTTCGTCGAGAGGCGCATCGCCCCGGTCGTATCCGTAGAAACCGATGGCAGACGCACACACGAAGGTCGCCGGCCCGTTGCTGGTGCCGGCGGCGAGTTCGGCGAGTCGCCAGGTCGGCGCGACCCGGCTGTCGCGGACGGCTGCCTTGTGCGCCTCGGTGAAGCGTCCGGCGATCGAGGCGCCCGCCAGATGGATGACGGCGTCGACGCCTTCGAGCAGATCGGGCGCGGGATCGATCGGATCCCACTGCCTTTCCTGATCCAGTTGCTTTTCCCGGAGTCCGTGAACGGGCCGGCGCACCAGGCGCACCACCCGGTAGCCGCCGGCGCTCAGGAAAGCGGTCAATGCGCTGCCCACCACGCCGTGTGCGCCGGTCACCGCGACCGTGCGGGGACACACTCCCTCTGTGTGCGCCCGGCGGTGGCTGGCGAGATCGTCGGCGAGCTGGCGGTGCCTGTACCGAAATGTCTGGGTCAGAACGCGTTCCGGGACCGGTGTGTCCACTTTGTCTGTCACGCGGGTCCGGAATTCGTCCACGACGTCGAACCGGTGCTCGTGCCGCCACGACCGGATCAGGTTCGGCGGCAGCGACGTCAACCCGTCACGGCCGAGCGCATCGACGAAACGGTGAGGGGGATCGTAACCGTCGGGCTGGTGGTCGGAGATCCAGCGCAGGCCGCCGGGGAGGCCGAGGACGGCACGTCCGTCGGCGAGCGAATCGGCTTCGGACACCACGCTCATCGGCTGCCAGGGTGGAATCAGTCGATGAACGGCGCCGGGGCGGGCATGCCAGGCGAACACGTCGTCACGGGGGGCGTCGACGATACTGCTGTACTCGATGCCCATGTTTCCTCCGGGTTGGATTCGCCGCTGTGGCGCCGTGATTGTCGGGATCCGGTGTGCGGCGCCGGCACTCCCGGCGCCGCATTCCGGTCAGGCTGGAAGCACGCTGAGGAGGAACGTGTAGCCCTCGACGAGCGGGGTATGGATGGCCAGGAATGCAGTCTCGACGAAATCTCGCAGCACGGTGTCTCCTTATTGTCGGAGGCGGACGGTCCGCCTGTTTCTCATTCGGCGCGACCCGACCGGCGGATGGGTCGATTCGTCGATCGAATTTCCCCGTACCGTTCGAGCGCCACCCGGCGTTCGTGAGCGTGGTCCACCAGGGGCGCGGGATATCCCTCCGGCGGGCCGTCCGGCAGCGTGTGCACCCGGCTGCCCACGACACTCCGGAGTTCGGGTACCCAGCATCGGACGTAATCACCCTCGGAATCGAATTTTTCGCCTTGCGCCGTCGGATTGAATATCCGGAAGTACGGCGCGGCGTCCGTTCCGGTCCCCGCGGTCCATTGCCAATTGTGCTGATTCGAGGCGAGATCGCCGTCCACGAGGTGCGTCATGAAGTGCCGTGCCCCCCGCCACCACGGAATGTGCAGATCCTTGGTGAGGAACGACGCGACGATCATCCGGACCCGGTTGGGGACGAAGCCTTCCGCCAGAAGCTGGCGCATACCGGCGTCGACGATCGGAAACCCGGTTCGCCCTTCGCACCACGCGGTGAACAGCGCGTCGGCGTCGGGTCCGGAGTCGTATCGGATCGCGTCGAACGTCTCGTTGTAGTTCCGCCGCGCGGTGTCGGGACGGTGGTGCAGCACATCGGCGTAGAAGTCGCGCCACACGAGTTCGCTGCGGAACGTGATGGTCCCGGCGCCGGCGTGGTCGCGCAGGTCGTGCAACAGGGTGCGGGGGTGAATGCATCCGAACTTGAGGTGGGCCGACAACCTGCTCGTGCCGTCGGCACCGGGCCGGTCCCTGTCGGTCGCATACCGCTCGAGATCGCCGGCGAGGAATTCGCGCCAGCGGGTGAGGGCGGCCCGTTCGCCGGCCGGAGGAAGCGCGATGTCGCCGGCGTCGGGGATCGCTGTGCGGTCCGGCGTGCCCGCCGGGTCGATCCAGTCGATGGTCCCGGCGTCGGTCGCCGCGGGTGGCCGCACGTCGTGTTCGAGCCAGGCGCGCCGGTACGCGGAGAACACCTTGTACGGCGTGCCGTCGGGTTTCGTGATGCGGCCCGGCGACACCGCGTACGGCGATCCGGTGGATACCAGTGCCACATCCTCGAGCGCCTCGGCAACGCGCGCGTCGCGCCGTGCCCCGTACGGGCCGAAATCGGCGCTGACGTGAACCTCGGACGCGTCGAATGCGCGGGCCACCGCGGGCACAGCCTCTGCTGGATCACCTCGCACCACGAGGAGGCGGCCGGACAGATCGTCGTCGAGCGCACGGAGGCACGCCATGAGGAAGGCGCGTCGGCGCGGCCCGGACGGACCGAGCAGGGCGTCGTCGAGAACGAACAACGCCACGCCCTGCTGCGCGATGTCGGTGGCGGAAAGCACGGCCGGAAGATCGCGCAGCCGGAGGTCGCGTCGGAACCAGACGATGGCGGGACGGCTCATCGAACCAGTGTGCTGGACAATGGCTGGCATGTCCGATGTCTTCGAAGTACCGATCCGTGACGAGTCGATCAGACTCGGCCAGTTCCTCAAGCTGGCGAGCCTGATCGAATCGGGTGCCGAGGCCAAGGAGGTCATCGCCGACGGCCTGGTCTCCGTCAACGGTGAAGTCGACGTGCGACGAGGCCGTCAGCTCCAGGTCGGCGATGTGGTCGAGATCGGCGGGATGAGCGCGCGGGTCGCGCGCGACACCTGACCTGCGTACTGCGTCAGTTCTCCGCGCGCACGACGACGCCGTCGTGGTCGCTGTAGACGATCTCGCCGGGGTTGAACGTCACGCCGCCGATCTCGACCGGCACGTTCTTCTCGCCGGATCCCGTCTGAGTGCTCTTACGGGGATTCGTGCCGAGTGCCTTGACCCCGATGTCGAGCGTGCGCAGGATCGCGGAGTCCCGGACCGCGCCGTTGACGATCACGCCGGCCCAGCCGTTGTCGACCCCGCGGCCGGCGATGATGTCGCCGACGAGCGCGGTGTGGATGCTGCCGCCACCGTCGACGACGAGCACGCCGCCGTTGCCGGGCTCGGACAGGGTCTGCTTGACGAGCAGGTTGTCCTGGAAGCATTTGATCGTCGTGACGGGGCCGGCGAACTCGCTGCGGCCACCGAACTGGATGAACTGGGTGTCGCAGCTACGGATGTCCGGGCCGATCTCGTCGGCGAGGTCGGCGGTTGCGGTGAATGCGTGGGCAGTGGCTTCGCTCATGTGCTGAGGATAAAGGGGCGGTGGCGGGCCGTTCCGGACGGCGGGGACCGAGATCGCCGCAATCAGATGGATGATTAATCTCTTCGCAGGCCAAAGCGTTAGATCCTTGTATCCTTCACAAAGGTTCACTTATGCCGGTGAACGACAGACTGGGAGAACGGGACGGGGACATGCCACTCGACGGACGTTCGACGATCGTGCGTGTGCCCAAGGCCGGGGAACTGATCGCGGCGAACCTTCGCCGCCAGATCATCACCGGCGAACTCGAAGCCGGGGAGCCGCTCCCCAACGAGGCCGCGCTCATGGAGCGGTTCGGCGTCTCGCGCCCGACATTGCGTGAGGCGTTCCGGATACTCGAGTCGGAAGGCATCATCACCGTTCTGCGTGGGGCCCACGGGGGCGCCCGCGTGCAGGCGCCCGACCGGTCCACCGCAGCCCGCTACGCCGGCTTGCTGCTGCAATACCGGGGCGTCCCCCTGGCCGACGTCTACCGCGCCCGCACCGAACTCGAGGTCGCCGCGGTGGGTTTGATCGCGGCCGATCCCGACGGGCGGATCGACGAACTCGCCGCCGTGGTCGACCGGGGAGAAGCCCTCCTGGACGATCCGCACGCGTTCGCGAAGGCGAATACCGAGGTGCATCGCACGGTGATGGAACTCGGCGGCAACGAGACGCTGAACACGCTGGCCGGCATGCTCCTCGACATCATGGATGCCCATGCCGCCCTGTACATTTCCTCTCGTGCCGAGCCGGACCGGCCCGGCGCGGCCGTCGCGCTGCGTGCGAGCCGCAAACTCGTCGCACTACTGCGCGCGGGTGAGCCCGGCCGGGCGCAAGCCTTCTGGCGTCACCATCTCGACAAGGTCGAGAAGTACATGACCGGCGACAGCGAGACCACGCTGGTGGAAGTGCTGTCGTAGGCGGCACCGGCGAACGGTGACGCCGAGGCTCAGACGGCCCGGCCCATGCGACGTTCGTAGTCCTCGCGTTCCCGGGCCGCCCGCTCACGGGCTTTCTCGCTCAGCAGTTCGGGATCGATTCCGTGTTGCTGCAGGCGATGGCGCTGCCACACGGGCATGAGTGCCGCCGAGAAGTAGACCCAGGGCAGGAACAACAGCAGCATCATCGCGAAGGGGATCCAGACCGGGCCCGGGATGAGGAGGAACAGCATCAACGGCGGGATGATCGGCAGGTTCCAGCGCAGCAGATAGCGCCGCGCGCCTCCGGGACCGAGGATGTCGTTGCGAACCCACTCGCGCATCTCGGGCGGCAACGTGCGACCGACCATGTATCCGAGGCGCTGAAACAAATTAGGTCGTGCACTACTCATATCGACAGCATAAGCCCTCAGTCGTACAGACCCACCAGGCTGTCCGAGAACGAGTCCACGACCACTTTGCGGCGCAACTTCATGCTCGGCGTCAGGTCACCGGATTCCACCGTGAGTTCGCGATCGATGATCGTGAACTTCTTGACCTGTTCCCACCGGTTGAGCTGCAGATTCAGCTCCTCGATGTACGTCGAGATCATGCCGCGCGTCTTCTCGTGCTGCGAGATCTCCGCGAAACTCGCCCCGTCGAGCCCGTTCCTGCCGGCCCACTCGGTCATGGTCTCCGCGTCCAGGCCCACCAGCGCGACGCAGTACGGCCTGCCTTCGCCGTATACGACGATCTCCGACGCGTACGGGCAGATTCCCTTGAAGGTCGCCGCGGTCGCGGACGGCGCGACGTACTTGCCCTGCGAGGTTTTGAACATGTCCTTCTTGCGGTCGGTGATCCTCAGATAACCGTCCTCGATGCTGCCGATGTCGCCGGTGCGGAACCAGCCGTCCTCGGTGAGCGACTCGGCCGTCGCCTCGGGGCGATTGTGATAGCCCGTCATGACGCCCGGCCCCTTGATCATCACCTCGCCGTCGTCGGCGATCGCGATCTCGGTGCCGGGCACCGGACGCCCGACCGTGCCGATCCGGTTCGAGTCCGGGCGGTTGACGCACGACGCGGCTGCTGTCTCGGTGAGCCCGTACCCCTCGAGCACCGGGATACCCACCGCATCGAACCACCTGCCGATGTCCGGGTTGAGCGGCGCGGAACCGGAGATGAAGAAGCGCAACCTGCCGCCGAACCGCTCGCGGACGGTGGAGAACACGAGTCGGTCGGCGAGCGCGTAGCCGAGCCTGTCGCGCGTGCCAGGGGACCTGCCGTCCTGCCGGGCCCGGGACATCTTCAGTCCGACGCCGACGGCCCAGTCGAAGATCCTCTTCTTCGCGCCGCCTTCGTCTTCCATCATGGATTCGATTCGGGCATGCGCCTTTTCGAAGATCCGTGGCGCCGCCCCCATGAATGTGGGGTGCACGACCGCGAGGTTCTCGACAATCTTGTCGACTCGTCCGTCCACCACTGTCGGGAAACCGATCTGGAGGGGAAGGGTCAGCAGCACCTTCCCGAACACGTGCGACAGCGGAAGCCACAGGTATTGGAGGTCGTCGGGACCGAGGAGGCCGATGGCGTCGATCGCGGCGGCCTCATAGGTCCAGGCCGAGTGCGGCAGACGAACACCCTTGGGCCTTCCCGTGGTACCCGACGTGTAGATGAGGGTCGCGAGGTGATCGGGCCGGATCCGCTGGATCCGGTCGGACACCGCGTTCGGGTTCTCGGCGAGCAGTGTGCGTCCGCGGTCCTCGAGATCGTCGTAACCGAGTACCCAGTCGCCGTCACCGTGGCCGTCGACGACCACCACCGCGGAGACATCCGGCAGTTCGTCCCGGTGCTGAACCAGCTTGCCGACCTGGTCGGCGTCCTCGGCGATAACGATCCGGCTTCCCGAATCCGCCACGATGAACGCGACGTCGTGGGCATTCGTGGTGGGGTAGACCGTGGTCGTGGCCGCGCCGGCACACATCACCGCGAGGTCGGCGAGGACCCACTCGTACCGTGTGGTCGACGCGAGAGACACCCGGTCCTCGGGTTGGATACCGAGGGCGATGAGGCCGGCGGCGAGCAGGCGCACGCGTTCGCCGGTTTGCGCCCACGTGACCCCGATCCATTCCTCCGCACCCATCGGAAACCGGAAGGCCTCGGCATCGGGAGACGCGGTGATGCGGTCGAGGAACATGTGAGCCACAGAGGGCGCCCGGTTCTCGATCTTCTCTCGATCGACCTTCTCATCGGATGTGCCGTTCGATGTGGTCATATGCCCCAGTCTAGGAAGCCGGGCCGCGCGGGATGCCCGGTTTCGCCGGGTGACTCACGACCCGAGCGGAGGCAGGCGCTTGTGACAGGGGCCACCTTTCGAGGGTACGTTTGGTGTAACTCCGAGAACTACTCACCGGTAGGGGTGTCTTATGCCTGCTCCGAGCGCTGCGACCTTCGCACGTCTCGCCGATCTCATCGCCATTCCCGACGCGGCGGACCGGCCCACGCGGCCTGTCGTCGAGGCGTTCACCGGGAAGGAGATCGCGTCCGTCCCCGTCGGAACCGCCGACGACGCAAAGGCCGCGATCGATCGTGCCCGCACTGCGCAGGCGTCCTGGGCGCGGATGCCCGTCACCGAGCGCGCGGAGATCATCCTCCGTTACCGCGAACTGGTGTACGCGCGGCGAAACCAGCTGATGGACATGGCTCAGGCGGAGACGGGTAAGTCCCGCACGTCCGCGCAGGAGGAGGTGCTCGACATTTCGATGACGGCGCGGCACTACGCACACGTCGCTCCGAAACTGCTCGAGCCCCGCCGGGCGACCGGGATGCTTCCCGTCCTGACGAAGACCACCGTGCTGCACCATCCGAAGGGTGTCGTCGGCGTCATCGCGCCGTGGAACTACCCGATGACCCTTGCGGTGTCCGACGCGATTCCCGCGTTGCTCGCGGGCAACGCGGTGGTGCTCAAGCCCGACAGTCAGACGCCGTACTGCGCTCTCGCAGTCGCCGAACTGCTGTACGAGGCGGGTGTGCCACGCGATGTGTTCGCCGTGGTGCCCGGCCCCGGATCGGTGGTGGGCACGGCGATCGTCGAGAACTCCGACTACCTGATGTTCACCGGGTCCTCGCAGACGGGCCGGTTGCTCGCCGAGCAGGCCGGCCGGCGCCTGATCGGTTTCTCCGCCGAACTCGGTGGCAAGAACCCGATGATCGTCACCGCGGGAGCGAACCTGCGGAAGGTCACCGACGCGGCGGTGCGCGCGTGCTACTCGAACTCCGGGCAGTTGTGCATCTCCATCGAACGTATCTACGTCGAGAAGTCGATCGCTCCGGAGTTCCTGCGGATGTTCGGCGACCGGGTGCGCGCGATCAAGCTCGGCGCGTCCTACGACTTCGACACCGAGATGGGCTGCCTCGTCAACGAGACCCAGGTCAAGACGGTGTCGGGCCACGTCGACGACGCGGTGGCGAAGGGCGCGACGCTGGTGGCGGGCGGCAAGGCCCGCCCCGACCTCGGTCCGCTGTTCTACGAACCGACCGTGCTCACCGACGTTCCCGAGGACGCCGAGTGCTACCGGGACGAAACCTTCGGTCCGGTCGTGTCGGTGTACCCGGTCGACAACGTCGACGAAGCGATCCGGCGTGCGAACGACACCGAGTACGGGCTCAATGCCTCCGTCTGGGCGGCGACCAAGGCGCAGGGTGAAGAGATCGCGGCGAAGGTCCGCGCCGGCACCGTCAACGTCGACGAAGGTTACGCGCCGGCGTGGGGCAGCATGGATGCTCCGATGGGTGGCGTAGGCATCTCCGGTGTGGGCCGCCGGCACGGTGCCGAAGGGCTTCTCAAGTACACCGAGTCGCAGACCGTGGCCGTCACCCGGGTGCTGAACCTCGACGGCCCGCGCGGGCTTCCGAGGCAGATCTGGGCCAAGATGCTGCCCCCGCTCGTCAAGGCGATGGGGTGGCTGCCGGGTCGTTGACGGCCGGGTCCGTACGCCGCGTGATGGTGGTCGCGAGGGGCTTCTCGACGACGAAGCACAGTAGTACCGCGGCCACCATCGCCAACGGGCCGATCGCCAGATAGATCGGTGTGAGGGCGTCGTTGTAGGACTCGAGGATCGGCTGCTGCACGGCGTCGGGCAGGGTGTGCACCATGGCCGGGGTGAGGGAATTGGCGTCGTCCGCGGCGAGGCCCCCTTCCGGGACCCGTTCCGCGAGAAGCACGTTCAGGCGGGTGGCGAACACGCTGCCGACCACGGCCGAACCGAGCGTCGCTCCGATCTGCCGGAAGTAGTTGTTGCCCGCGGTGGCGGTGCCGACCTCTTCGACCGGGAACGAGTTCTGCACGACGAGCACCATGATCTGCATGGATGCGCCCAGTCCGACCCCGAGCACGGCGAGGAAGCAGCACAGCACCCAGATCGGTGTGTCCACGGTGAGCAGGGACAGCAACAGCATCGCCACCGCGACGAGCACCGAGCCGACGATGGGCGTCACCTTGTATCGGCCGGTCCGGCTCACCAGACGTCCCGCCAGCGTCGAGGTGATCAGCATCGATCCCATCATCGGGAACATGAGCAGGCCCGCGACCGTCGCGCTCCGTCCCGCCACCATCTGCAGGTAGGTCGGCATGTATGCCGCGACACCGAACAACGCGATGCTGTTGAGGAGACCGGCGAGGGTGCTCACGTCGAAGTTGCGGTCGCGGAACAGGTGCAGCGGGAGAATAGGTTCTGCCGCACGGCTTTCGATGAACAGGAACAGAACTGCCGTGGCGAGCGTGCCCGCGATGAGACCCAGCACCACGGGAGAGGTCCACGGGTAACGCGAGCCGCCCCAGGTCGCGACGAAGACGAGAAGCGTCGTGGCGAGGGACAGGACCGTCATCCCGGCGATGTCGATGCGGGGCCGCGAGTTGCGGGTGCGGGGTAGCCGGAGAAAGAACGCCACCGCGATGAAGGCGAGTACGCCCAGCGGGAGGTTGATGTAGAAGACCCACCGCCATCCCGGTCCCTCGGTGAACCAGCCGCCGAGCAGGGGACCGGCGACCGAGGACACCGCGAAGACGCTGCTCATGATGGCCAGGTACTTTCCGCGTTGCCGGGCCGGAATCACGTCGGCGACAGTGGCCTGCGACAGCACCATCAGTCCGCCGCCGCCCGCACCCTGGGCGGCGCGGCCGACGATCAGCCACGTGATATCTCCCGCGAACGCGCTGATGGTCGAGCCCACCAGGAAGATGGTCAGGGCGGTCAGCAGCAGTGGCTTGCGGCCGAACAGATCTCCTAGTTTGCCGTAGATCGGCATCGTGATCGTGGACGCGAGGATGTACGCGGTGACGATCCACAGCATCTTGTCGACACCGTGGAGTTCGCCGACGATGGTGGGGAGTGCGGGGTTGAGCACGGTCTGGTTGAGCGAGGCGACGAGCATCGTCGCCATCAGCCCGATGAAAATGAAGGTGATTGCGCGGCGGTCGAATTCGGTGTGGCTGCGCGGTGCGGCGGTGGTGGCGGTGGCATTCATGCTCGCGTGACCTTCCTGAAGTGTGCGCAGGTGCGGCGGAGGACGGAGTCCGCGTCGCCCTCGGTCCCGTTCCGAAGGTCGAGCACGGGAGCCATCGCGGTGCGCATCACGGCACCGGCCACCGTCACGATCAGCAGGGCTGTCTCCTCGACGGTGTGCCCGCCGTGTCCGCCGGGCGTCTGCGACTCGGCGAGACGTGCGGTGACGAGGTCGGCGACGAGTGCCTCCACGGCATCGATGTGCTGAAGGCGCCGGCGCGCCAGTTCCGGGTGGCGGTCGAGCAACGTGGCGTATTCGCCGTACGTGATGAGGCGGTGGACCGAGGTGCGGAACACCGCGAGCAACAGGAACGCGACCTTCTCGACGAGGTCGTCGCCGGCCTCGATGTGGAAATCGTCGGCGATGTCGTCGTGGATCACCGGAGCCTGCTGGCCCAGGACGGCGTCCTCCTTCGACCTGAAGTAGTTGAAGAAGGTGCGCGGCGAAATCTCGGCCCGTTCCGCGACCGCTTCCACGGTCACGTCCGAGAGGCGGTCGTGCACGGCGGCGGATTCGGCCGCGGCGAGATGGATTGCGGCCCACGTGCGGGCCCGCTTGCGCTCGCGATGGGAACCTTTCGCGTCCTGGCCCCTGGGCTCCGCTGCAGTCATGAAGTTTTACATTAGTGCAAATATAAGAATCTGCAAATGTAGTTCTCTCGAAGTGAGAACAATATTACCGCGTGCGATGCGCAGGTCAGTCCTCGACGGTGATCTCCGCGGCGTCGTCGTAGAAGCACAGGTAGCCCTCGATATCGGCGACCGCGGCGAACGGTTCGGGATACGACCACGCCACGTTCTCCGCGGGAGGCTGGCCGACGAACGACCAGTACCGCGCGGTCCCCTTGTAGGGGCAACTCGTCCGCCATTCGGATTCCTCGAGGACGGAGAAATCGACATCCTCCGGCGGCAGGTAGTAGCGGGTGGGCAATCCCGTCTCGAAGACGAGCACCGGATTGCGCGTCTCGCCGACCACGGTGCCGCCGATCTCGACCCGAACGTGGCGCGAACTGCGCAGAGCATCGACCCGATGGTGCGGGTCGCGTGGATGGGTGAACACTTCGGTTTCCTCCTCGAACCAGCGTTCGCCTTCGTCGACCTCGTCACCCGGCCCGGTCTCCCCGTGCCGGAACCACTGGAAGATCAGCCGATCGTCCAGACCGTCGACGTCGAGTTGGTAGACCACCGAATACGCGCGTTGCTCGTCGATCACGACGTCGTACCACTGCCACACATCCGGTCGGCTGCGACTCGGGGACAGCGACGCCGCGATCAGATCGAGCCGGACGTCGTCGCGGGGGAACGCGTAGAACGGCACCGGCTTCCCCGGCGCCCAGACCAGCAGAGCCCGGCTGCTGTCGACGATCGTCCGATCGAACAACTGCCCCCGGATCCTCCGTTCGGTGGGCTCGTAGAGGTAGTCGTCGGACTCGGGTTCGTGACGGCGAACAGCGGACTTGCGTGCCATGCATCGACCGTATCGCGCACGGCATCGCGATGGCATGTCCGGGTGGATACGCTCGATCCGATGATCGACGACCCTGACGTGCTCCTCCGCACACTGATCGGTGTCCTCGCGCTCGCAGCGGTGGCCACGTCGGTGTTGTGGGTCTTTGGGGTTCCGCACAGGTTCGCGTCGTTGTACGCGGTGGCGGGTGGCGCCCTGCAACTCGCGATCGTCAGCGTCGTGCTCACCGGAGTCATCACCAACGGGGCGTGGGTCGGCGTCGTTCTGCTCGTCATGTTCTCGGTCGGAACATGGACGGCCGCGCGCCGGGTCGGAAGCGGCGTTCGCGTCCTGGCCATCGTCGCCGGGGCCATGCTGCTGGGAATCGGTGTCGCGCTCGCGGTGATCTTCGTGACCGGAGCGGTAGCGGCGACGCCGCGGTACGCGCTCGCGCTCGGCGGCATCGTCATCGGCAACGCGATGACCGTCGCAGGTCTCGCAGGCCGGCGGTTCCACGAGTTCGTCGTCGATCGATGGCTGGAAGTCGAGGGATGGCTCGCGCTGGGCGCGACCATGCGGCAGGCAACGGCCGAGCACGCACGGCTCGCGGTGCACGCGGCGATGATTCCGCCGATCGATCAGACCAAGACAACCGGCCTGGTGACACTTCCGGGTGCGTTCGTCGGCGCGATCTTCGGCGGGCTCTCCCCGCTCGAAGCGGGGCTGATGGGGCACGCCGCTCACCACCATCCCGCACGTTCGTGTCGCCGCGCGCGTGGATCGGCGGCGTCCGGGGGTATCCCGTCGTCGTGGTGAGCTATCCCGGTGCCCAGGAGTACCTGCCCGAGACACGCGAGGTGCCCGCACTCGCGGCGGCGGCGCGCGCTTGCCGCGGATGCGACCTGTACAAGGCCGCCGACCGAACCGTTTTCGGAGCGGGGCCCGAGAGCGCACGCATGCTCCTCGTCGGCGAGCAGCCGGGAGACCAGGAGGACCGCGCCGGCGAGCCGTTCGTCGGACCGGCGGGGTATCTGCTCGACAAGGCTCTCGAGCAGGCGGGTGTCGATCGCGGCTCGGTCTACGTCACCAACGCCGTCAAACACTTCCGCTTCGACCGTTCGGCGAACGGCAAGCGCCGCATCCACAAGAAGCCGTCGGGTGGCCAGATAGCGGCGTGCCGCCCCTGGCTGCTGGCCGAACTCGAGGCGATACGCCCGGAGGTGGTCGTGTGTCTGGGCGCGAGCGCGGCGCAAGCGCTGCTGGGCAACGGATTCAGGCTCACCGAACACCGCGGCGAAGTGCTGCGCCTGCCCGCCGAGATACGCGGCGGGCACGATCCGTCGGTGGTGGTGACCATCCATCCGTCCGCGGTTCTCCGCGCCCGATCGGACCGTGACGACGCGCTCCGGTCGCTCGTCGGTGACCTCCGCCGCGCCGCCCGCTCAGGGCAGTGACGGTCGCGCGGGACGCGGTAACTCAGGAAGCGGTAGTTCAGGAGGCGGTAGTTCAGGAGGCGGTGGCGAGGGCAGCGGCGAGGCCGAAGACGACGGCGATGCCGCACACCTCCACGACTGCGTTGCGGAGCGACTCCTCGGCGGTGACGCGGTGCGACACCGCGTCCGGCACCCACGTTCGGCGCCAGGTCCACGCCAGCACCAGCAACGCCACGAGCACAGCGGTCTTCGCCAGCACGATGCGTCCGTAGCCGGTGCCGAACAGTCCGCTGAGCGACCCGATCCGGACAGCAGCGTCGATGACGCCCGTCGCCGCGAGAATCGCCACGCACCGCAGTGCGAGCGCCGAGTAGCGCGGGAGCAGCTGAGCCCACGTACCGCGTCTGCGCACGAGGAGGGCCAATGCGGCCAGCACCCCGAACCAGACGGCCGCGGCCAGGACGTGCGCGGCATTGAGCAGGGAACCGAGTGTCTGCTGAGCCATGTGCCCGGTCGCGGGCCGCGCGATCAGCGCCAGCGCCGCGAACACCAGTACCGGTGCGGTGGACCACGACGCCGACCGCCGGTACGCCACCACCGCGACGATGCCGCACGCGGCGACGCAGACCCAGGCGGCGGCTTCGACGCGCCCGGAACCGGCAGTGGCGAGGTATTCGGCGAACAAGCCGGCGCGCAGGTCGCCCACCGGAACGGCGACCGCGGACGCGGCCTCCCGGACGAGCTGGACGGATTCGAGCGCGAGCCACACTCCGCTCGACGTCGCGATCGCGCGCCACACGTCGTCGGGTTCGATTCCGGGCCGACGTTCACCGCGGATCATCGCAGCGAGGACCGCGATACCGAGCACGGTCGATCCCGTGCCCACCGACAGCGCCCGGACCCAGCTGGAGGCCTCCGGGGTCGCGAGGATCCAGCCGCACGCCACTCCGGCGACGGTGCCGGCGAGTACGCCGACGGCGGCACCGAGAAGCCACCGCCGGCGCACCGAGATCATCCGATCATGCCTTCGGCTTGCGAAGGGCGAAGACCAGTCCGCCGGCGATCACGACTACACCGGCGACGACGAACCACCACACGGCGGGCCCGCTGTCGCCGCTCTCGTTCCCGTCGGCCGTCTCGGACGTACCGGACGCCGGCTCACCGGGCGCGCCGGTGCCCTCCTGCGTGAGGGTGAAGGTCCGGGTACCGCTGACGGGATGCCCATCGGCGGACGTCACCCGGAAGGCCACGGTGTACTCGCCGACCGGACCGAGTCCGTCCACGGCGACACTCACCGTGGAACCTTCGACGGCGGGGTCGCCCACGGACCACAGGTTGCCGTCCGGGCCGACGACGGTGATCGCCGCGAACTGCTCCTGCAAGGGCTCGTTGAACGTCACGCTCACCCGCTCGGGTGCCTGCGCGATCTGCTCACCGTCCTCCGGCGAGCTCGACAGCACCACGGAATGCGCCGCCGCGGGACCGGCCGAGAGCGCCAGTGCGGTGAACAACGCGGCGAGAACGACGAAGAGGCGTCTCATGAGCGCCGTCCCCGGATCACGGCGCCGAGGCCGAGGGCCACGCCCAGCGCACCGAGGACGAGACCGATGCCGCCGAGCCACCGTGCGGTGACATCGGTGCCGGAGTCCTCCGACGTGGTGCCGGAGTCGGTGCCGGTGGTGTGTGCTCCGCCGCCGTGCCCGTCGCCGTTGCCCGCCGCGAGTGTCAGGCTCGGAGCGGGACGTTCGGGTTCGGTGTCCCCGGTCGTGACCTGGTCCCATGCGACGACCTCGCCGTCGCTGTAGGTCTGTACCGCGGGGAACGACACTTCCGCCTCGTCGGGGAGCGGCCCGGCGGAGAGCACGAATTGCTGGAACTCGCCCGGACCGACGGCAACTCCCGGATCCGCGGTCCAGGTGACGCCGGTGGCGAGTTGGGTCTCGGGATCCTTCTCGATCGTCGCGGACCAGCCCGGCAATGGTTCGGTGCGTGCCGACTTCAGGCCGGGCAGGCCGACCGACACCGCAGTGGTTCCGGCGGTATCGGATTCGGTGGGCACACGGAACGTCAGCACGGTGTAACCGCCCTGCTCCGCGCCCGGTGCGACGACCGTGACATGTGCGGACGCGAGGCCGGAACCGGCCAGCATCAGCACAGCAGTGGCGCCCGCGCCGACGAGGGCACGGGTAGGTGATGTCTTCATGGGTGGATCTTTCTCGGAGAACGAATACGGCTGCGCGTCACCGCGCGACCGGAGGACCTCTCCGGGAGATCGCCGGGGGAGCGCGACCCCAGACGAGCGGGTCGGTCGTTCTCGTCGGGGCGAGCGACGCCGGCACGTGTACGCCGCCGAGCCGGAGTGTCACGGCCCGGATCGCGGTACTGCACGCGTCGAAGAGCCGGGCGGCGGCGACCAGCAGCACCGCGCAGCCTGCGACGGCCACGAGGTGTGCGGCGAACATCGATCCCGACGTGTGCGGGTGGCCCTCGGTGAGGGCGGAGAGAACGGCGTGGGTGCCGAGTTGCCCGACGGCGAGAAGTGCGATCGGCGGCAGCGTCGGCACGTACGCACCCACGATCCCGACCCCCGCGGCGACTGCGAGCAGCAGTGCCGAGGCGGGGCCCGTGGGCACACCGCCACCGGCCGCGCCGTGCGCAGCCGCAGCCAGCGCCGCGGTCGTGATGCCCGCGGTGCTGCCGAGGAGGGCCGGGTTCGTGTTCACGTTCGGGTCAGCGGACCCCGAGCCGGGCGAGCAGATCGGCCTCGATGCCGTCGAGCTCGGACGAGATCGCGGCGTGCGCCGACTTCCGGCGCGCCGCGGGCATCTGCTCGGCAGCCTGCACCGCCGCGGTCAGGTCGGTGAGACGACCGCGGATCGCCGCGGCGAACTTCTGCGTCTCGGCGTCCTTCGGGTGCAGGGACTCGATCTTGGTGAGCGACTGTTCGGCGCCGGCGATCCGGGCACTGAGTCGTGCACCGCGGCCCGTGTACGAGCCGAGCTCGTCGATGGGGACACCGAGTTGCTGTGCCCGTCGCGCGTCGAGCTGACCGCGCAGCGCCGTGACCACCTGGTAGACGATCGGAACGAGCACCGGCGCGAGCAGACGGGCGACACCGAGGTACCGGCGCACCTTCGCTGCGGTCAGGCCCTGGCTCTCTGCGGCCTTCTTCTGTGCCTTGAGCGTTGCGATCTGTTCCTTCTCGATCTTCGCCTGCGAACTGAGCAGTTCCTGATCGAGCTTGACCTGCGACTTCGCCAGCTTCTTGCTCAGCTTCTGCTGCGCTTTCGCTGCTCGCCGGTCGTTCTTGAGCTGGTTCTTCGCCACCAGCTTCGCTTCGAGCTTCGCCCTGTGCTTGAGAGCTTTGGCTTCCGCCTTGCGAGTGGCGCGACGTTTCCGTGTGAACAACCCCATCGAACAGCACCCTCCATTCGGTACGACACGACGCTCCGGCGCCCCGCGTCAGCCTAACGTGACGGTGCTGGTGCGAGGCGATCCGTGCGCAGCGAATACCCTGGACAGTTGTGGAGCCAACCCGTGATGTGCGGCGAACACCCGTTTCCCTCGAGGCGAGTGCGCTGACGCGGTGCCGCCACCGGGTGTATCTGGACGCTTCGTTCCCCCACGAACTTGCAGGTGCGGCCGAGAACGCGGGTGCGCGGCAGCGCCAGGAGGCGGCCGCCGCCCACCGTGAGGCGATCCGTCAGCACTTGTTCGAGGCGGACCCCGAGGGCTGGGTGCTCATCGGCCCAGACGGCTCGATGTCGCAGCGCGCAGAACAGACTCTCGAGGCGTGTCGCGCCGGAGCCGACCGGATCTGGGGTGCGGTGCTGCCCGTCGAGGTCGACACCGGACGCCGGGGCAGGTCGGAGATTCTGCTGCGCGACACCGTGCGCGGGGGCTACATCCCGGTGATCGTCGTGAACCACAAGGTCACCGATCCCGGTCAGGGCGCCACGACCACCGGGCTGTTCGAGTGGAAGCCGGTGGTGGACCAGACACGCAAAGTGCGCAGCCAGGTCCGCGACCAGATGCGCCTCGCGCACCTGTACCGGATGCTCGAGCGTCACGGTCTCGCAAGTCCCGGGCAGATCGGCGGCGCGATCGGGTACGGCGGCGACTGCATTCTGGTGCACGACCTGAGCGCGGTCCTCGACGAGTACGACGCCCGGTTGACCGATCGCGTCGAGATCGCCCGCGGCCGGACGCCGACGAAACCGTCGCAGATCGGGGAGTGCAGGACGTGCCCGTGGTGGGATCGGTGCCGGGCCGAACTCACCCGCGAACGCGACGTGTCGCTGGTGGCGTCGGGTCAGCGCGCCGAGGTCCTCAGGGAACTCGGAGTTCACACCATCGACGGTCTCGCGGGCTGGGAAGGCGAACCACCCGAGATCTGGCCCCAGGGCCCCTTCGAGGATGCGGTGGTGATCGCGAAGGCGTGGCTCGCGGGCGCCCCCCTCGTCCGCCGGTACCGCCATGTGCACGTCCACCGCGCCGACATCGAGGTCGATGTCGACATGGAGAGCTTTCACGAGCACGGCGCCTATCTGTGGGGGACGCTGCTCAACTCCGGATCGCAGTCGGAGTACCGGCCCTTCGCGACCTGGGTGCCGGTACCCACCGACGACGAGGCGCGGTCGTTCGCCGAGTTCTGGGCGTGGTTGTCGGACCAGCGGCGTACCGCCGAGCGCCGTGGGAAAACCTTTGCGGCCTATTGCTATTCGAGGTCGGCGGAAGACAAGTGGTTGTTGTCGTCGGCGCGGCGGTTCCGCGGTTTTCCGGGTGTGCCGCCCGAAGCGGAGATCAAGGCGTTCATCGGATCATCCGAATGGGTGGACATCTACCAGGCCGTCACCGACCAGTTCGTGTGCCCGAACGGGAAGGGGCTCAAAAAGGTCGCCCCGATCGCCGGTCACCACTGGCGCGACGACGAAGCCGGGGGAGAGGCGTCGATGAGCTGGTACCGCGAGGCCGTCGGGCTGGACGGCGAGCCGGATCCGAGTCAGCGCGCGCGGCTGCTCGAGTACAACGAGGACGACGTGGTCGCGACCAAGATCCTGCGGGAGTGGATGTCCGATCGTGCGGTCCTCGAGATTCCGCACATCGACGATCTCTGACCGCACGCGGCCGCCGCACGCGGCGACGGTGGGCACGCAGTACGTGACTCCACCGCGCCGACGTGGGAAGCGTTGTGCGTCGCGGATCAGCGCGGCGCCATGCGCAGCGCACCGTCCATGCGGATGGTCTCGCCGTTGAGGTAGTCGTGCTCGACGATCATCTGCACGAGCTGTGCGTACTCGGCGGGCTGTGCGAGGCGCGACGGGAACGGCACGCCCGCCTCGAGGCCCTTGCGGTACTCCTCGGTGACGCCGGCGAGCATCGGGGTGTCGACGATGCCCGGCGCGATGGTGTTGACGCGAATCCCGTACTGCGCGAGGTCGCGCGCTGCGGGAACGGTCATGCCGTGCACGCCGCCCTTCGACGCGGAGTAGGCGATCTGCCCGACCTGGCCCTCGAACGCGGCGACGGACGCGGTGTTGACGACGACGCCGCGCTGGCCGGACTCGTCGACCGGCTCGGTCTTGGCGATCGCATCGGCGGCGAGGCGCATGACGTTGAAGGTGCCGAGCAGGTTGACGGTGATGACCGTGCGGAACAGTTCGAGGTCGTGCGGCCCGTTCTTCGACAGGATCCGGCCGGCCCAGCCGACGCCGGCGCAGTTGACGACGGTGCGCAGCGGCAGTCCCGACTCGACGATGCGGTCGATCGCGGACTGGACGCCCTCGGCGCTGGTCACGTCGGTGGGGATGAGCGTGACGCCCTCGGGTGCCGCGTCGCCGACGCGCTCGATCGACTGTTCGAGGTCGAGACCGAAGACGGTGGCCCCCGCGTCGGTGAGGCGACGGGCGGTGGCGGCACCGAGGCCGGATGCGGCGCCGGTCACCAGTGCGGCAGATCCCTGAATTTCCACTGTTCGTAACTCCTCGTCCGGGCCTTGCGGCACGCGTGTGTGGTCCGTCACGAACCCTAGCGTGCAGGTGTCAGTTCGATCGCAGCCCGTCGGCGCATCACCGCGGCACCCATCGCGGCGGCGACGAGGCACGCGCCCGCGCCCAGCAACAGCCCGGCTCGCCCGCCGCCCTGCTCGCAGACCCAGCCGGCGATGGGACCGCCGATCGCGGTGGAGCCGAGGAAGGCGACGGACCAGAGGGCCATCACCCGGCCACGCATGGTCGGCGCGGCGGTGAGCTGGAGCGTGCTGTTGGTGGTGGACGTGAAGGTCACGCTCAGAGCGCCGACGACGACCATCGTCGCCACCAGGATGGGCATGGTCGGGGACGCTGCGGCTACGGCCATTGCGACACCGAATGCGAGCGCCGTCAGGACGAGAGGCTTGGTGCCCGTGTGCCCCCAGGTCGCGACCACGAGACCGCCGACTACCGATCCCGCACCCATCGCTGCGGTGAGCAAGCCGTACGCCTCGGCACCCGCGTCGAACGTCTGGTCGGCAAGCACCGGAAGCACGACCTGGAACTCGAAGGCGAGGCATCCCACCAGCGCCATCATCAGCAGAGGCACCGCGAGATCGGATGTGCGCCGCACGTAGGCGAGTCCCTCGCGTAGCTGGCCGCGCGCGCGGGCTGCGGGCGGTGAGGGCACGAGTTTCGACACGTCGAGTGTCAGCAACGACGTGACGACGGCGACGAAGCTTGCCGCGTTGAGCAGGAAGCACAGTCCGATACCACCTGCGGCGATCACGATGCCCGCGACAGCCGGGCCGATCATGCGGGAACACGAGGCGAGCACCGATTGGAGACTCACCGCGTTGCGGAGATCGTCGGGCCCGACCATTTCGAGCATGAAGGACTGCCGTGCGGGGTTCTCGAAGCACTGATTGAGGCCGAGCAGTACGGCGAGCACGTAGACGTGCCACAACTCGACGGTGCCGGTCACGACGAGCAGACCCAGCACGAGTGCCTGCACACCCATGAGGCTCTGCAGCCCGATCATGAGCCGGCGCTTGTCGGTGCGGTCCGCGATCACCCCGCCGTACGGCCCGAGGAGCAGCATCGGCACGGTCTGCAGGGCGAGGACGATGCCGATGGCGGTGGCCGAGCCGGTCAGCTGGAGGACGAGCCACGACTGGGCGATGGTCTGCATCCATGTGCCGACGAGTGAAATCGCCTGACCGCCGATGTAGCGGCGGAAGTTGGGCCCGCGGAGGGCCGCGAACGTCTGTCCGCGGATGTCGTCGATGACGGTCACTCACGCACCTCCCGTCCCCGGCACATGCGCTCACCGAGTGCTTCGAGGGCGGGCAGGGCGTCGTGGAGTGCGTCGAGTCGGTCGTCGTCCAGTTCCGCCAGGTGCCGGGCGAACATCGCCGTCCGGCGAGCGCGTAGCTCATCCGACTGCCGCGCCCCCGCCGGGGTGATGTGGATCCGCACGACGCGCTTGTCGCCGGCGTCGGAGGAACGCGTGACGAGTTGGGCTTCTTCGAGCTTGCCGACCATCCGCGAGCACATTGTGGGGTTGAGTCCCTCGTGCTCCGCGAGTTCGCGCACCCCGATCGTCCCGTGCTTCGCCACGGTCGTCAGCAGCAACGACTGGGACCGGGTGAGCCCCTCGTCGGTTGCGGACCGGCCGACGCTCCGGGCGATCCGGCCGAGGGCGATGCGCAGGCGGTGGATGTCGTCGTCGTCGAAGTGTGTGCTTCCCATCGGTGGTGTCATTCAACTCCCAAAGTATTTGCCTATCGGCAAGCATACTCTTCTGGAGCGAGAGGAGCCCGGATGTTCGGCGCTCACGCGGTGTCGTTGGTCACGCCGGGAAGCCGGGTGGACATCAGGGCTCGACGGGAGCCGGAACCTCCGCAGTCGTCCGGCGTGCCGCCCGCCTCCCGACGACGACCGCCCCCGCAGCGGCGAGGACGAGGGTGATCCCTCCGGCGACCGGACCGACCACGGCCGAGTCCGGCGCGAGTCCGTCGCCGAGCATCCACGCGCCGAACCCGAAGAACAAGGCGGACGCGCCGAGCCGGATGGCGTTCTCCGGCATGTGACGGCCGAGCACCGCACCGGCGATGATCGCGAGTGCGTCGGCGGCAACCATGCCGACGGTCGATCCGATCCACACGCCCACCCAGTCGTTGTCGGCGGCGAGGGTGATGGTCGCGAGCATCGTCTTGTCGCCGAGTTCCGCGAGGAAGAAGGCCGAGACCACGGCCAGGAACGCGGAACGCGCCACGCGTCCGGCCTTCGATTGTTCGGCGTCGTCGAGCGAATCTCCTCGCAACGTCCACAGACCGAAGAACAGGAACGCGAGGCCGCCGACGATGGACATCGCGACGGGGGGAATGGCGACGCCGAGATAGTGCCCGACGGCCACCGATACGAGATGCACGGCCGTCGTGGCGAACAGGATGCCGGTCAGGACGACCCACCAGCGGTACCGCAACGCGAACGTCATGGCCATCAACTGGGATTTGTCGCCCAGTTCGGCCACGAAGATGACTGCGAAGCTCAGTACGACGGCGGACCACATCGGCATTCCTCCTCACCCGCTGGAGGAAAATTGGGCTTCCTCCGGACGTCGGGCACGGTGCGCCGACGGCCGAAGGTCTCGCCCACCGGACTACCGTCCGGTTCGCCGTGCCGGGCGGTCCGCCTGCGCGGCGCCGCCAGTATGTCGACTCGGCGATTGGGGGCTACTCCCCTTCGCGAAGCAAACGATACCGGCCCGACAGCGCATCGGTAAAGGGCATGCTCAGTTTCGGAGAACCGAACTCTCTTGTGCGGGTGCGGGTCACGCGGCCAGCAGCATCGCCAGAATTGCGGTGTCGGGATCACTGCTCGGATTCACTCCGACCCTGCTCACCAGGGACGTCACGGTACCGTCCGGCTCCGCTTCTACCCAGGCTGCCCGGTGGTCGAGGCCCAGGTGGGGGAGGCCCGGCAACAACACACACCCCGACGCGGCACCCGCATTCTCGGGCAGCGTCGGAGCCGTCTCCGACGGAGGATGCAACATGATGAGCGCCGACGGCCGGCAGTCCGCGAATCGCTCCGGCGTCACGGCTTCGGCGCCGATGACGGGCCCCTCGGCGATCAGCAATCCGACCGTTCCGGGCTCCGGATCGTCGGGCAACTCCTCCTTGACCCCGAACACGGTCGAGGTGGGCAGCAGTCCGGGCAACGATGCCACGCGCACCGTCAGCGCGAGCAGTTGCGTCCACTCCCGGGTCGTGTCGGGCCACCTGCCCGACACGACGAAACCGCGCAGCGCTCCTGCCGCGTGAAATGCGGCGAGTTCGATCCGTCCGTGTGCGTAGTCCGTCATCGAACCCACCCCGATCCACTCGAGCCGGTCCGGTCGCGCCGTTGCAAGCCGGTTCCCGGCCCTATGGCCGGTAGACGAAGAATGCCCACTTCTCGTGCTTGCACACAAGAGGTGCCGAGTGCCAGTCCGGGTGGGGGCCGGATACGGCAAGAGGGACGCCGCGCTGCGGCGTCCCTCCGTTCGTATCCGGCGCAGCCGATTCGGCTCAGCCGATCGGAGCCTCGGGCTCTAGACGATCAGACCTGCCGTCTGGGTGCGTGCCCGGTCGAAGCGAGCCTGCACGTCGGCCCAGTTCACGATGTTCCAGAACGCCTTGACGTAATCGGCCTTCACGTTCTGGTACTGCAGGTAGAAGGCGTGCTCCCACATGTCGAGCATGAGCAGCGGGGTCAGGCCGATCGGGATGTTGCCCTGCTGGTCGTACAGCTGCACGATGAGCAGACGCTGCCCGATGGAATCCCAGGCCAGGATCGACCAGCCGGAGCCCTGGATGGAGTTCGCGTTCGCGGAGAAGTGATCGCGGAACTTGTCGAACGAACCGAACGCGTCGTCGATCGCCGCGGCCAGCTCGCCTTCGGGCTTGTCGCCACCCTCGGGGGAGAGGTTCTGCCAGAACACCGTGTGGTTGGTGTGGCCACCGAGGTGGAAGGCGAGATCCTTCTCGAGCTTGGTTGCCTGAGCGGCCAGCGTGCCGTTCTCGCGCGCCTCGGCCAGCTTCTCGAGAGCGGTGTTCGCACCTGCGACGTAGGTCGCGTGATGCTTGTCGTGGTGCAGCTCCATGATCTTCGCCGAGATATGCGGCTCGAGCGCTGCATAGTCGTAGGGCAGTTCCGGAAGTGTGTACTCAGCCACGAGGGTCCCTTCTTTGCGAGCCCGGTAGGGCCCGTGCGGTTGTTTCCGTGCCTTGCGGGTTTCACCACAACACTTGTGTGGATTACCCACACCGTGTGGTTTCCACCCCAACTCATAAGTACACCCCGCGCAACCACAGCTGTCACTCGGACGTACGCCCACGAGGCTCGGGGCGGCAGCGACGAGAATCGCCGTTTCCCGCGAGGACATCTCCCGCGACCAGCAGAAACCCCGGTCGAGCTGGACCAATTGGTGACGCTCGAGAGCGGAACCTTAACATTGGGCGGTGTATCGGCCCTTCCTGAACGAACCCGCGAACGGGGTCGACGCACCTCGCGTGGATCTTCCGGGCGTCAATCTGCTGCGGTTCGCAGCAGTGCTCGCGGTCGTCTATTCCCACATCTCGTTCTATCTGATCGACGACCTCGGGACCGGATGGTGGGGCATCGACCTCGTGTACCGGGTCTTCGTCGACGGGGCCGGGCTGAACCAGCATCTGTCGTTCGTCGGGGTCGCGGCGTTCATGATGCTCACCGGGCTCCTCATCACCCGGTCCGCCATGCGGCAATCACCCCGGCGTTTCCTCATCGCCCGCGCCGCGCGCCTGGTTCCCGCGTTCTGGGTCTGCATCCTCGCCGCGATCGTGCTGGTCCGGCTCGGTATCAACGGCATGTTCAGTGGTCACACGGGTGTCTCGAACTCCGAGGCCGCGTTGAGTTTCATCCTCGGCGCCTTCTTCCTGAAGCCGCAGGTGGCCGTGCTCGGAGTCGCCTGGACGCTCGCCGTGCAGATCGTCTTCTACCTGTACTGCGTCGCCGGCCGCTCGCTCCTGCGCGCCAACCCGCTCATCATTCCCGTTTTCGGGGCCGTGTTGTGCATGCTGGTGCTCATCTACAACCTGTACATCCCGGAGCCGTACAGCGTGCCCTTCCTCTCCCGGATCGCGGCGACGCTCCCCACGGTGTTCCTCGGGCAGATCGCCTACCTCGGATGGGCCGGACTGATCTCCGGCCGCGGGCTCGTCCTGGCGTTGCTGGCGCAGGTCCACGTGATCGTGCTCGCCACCGACACCCAGGTGTACTGGGCGGGGACGCGCTACCTGTGGACCATCACCGTGGTGTTCGCATGCGTCGTGCTGGTCTCCCGCTACAACGGCCGCTTCGCGCATCTCCGGGTCGTCGACTGGGTCGCGACCCGCAGCTACGCCATCTACCTCACGCACACCCTGGTGATGTACCGGATCTACGAGAACACGGTCGGGGTGGTGGGGCAGACCGGTGCGATCGTGTGCGTGCTGCTCGGCTGCGCCCTCGTGTCGGAAGTGGTCTACCGCGGTGTCGAGGTACCCGCCGCGCGCTGGATCAGCACCCGGTGGCTCACCCCGGCCCGCACGGTGGCCGCGGAACCGGCCACCACCGGGCCCCGCGCGTAGCATCGGGACATGTCCTGGTTCGACGAGATTCTGGCCCGTGCAGGTTCCAAGTCGCAGATGGTGGCCCGCGAGGACGCACTACCCGGGCGTTCCGAGCCCGTAGTCGTTCCCGAGACCCACTACGTCAACGGCAATCGCATCGTTCCCCCCTTCCCCGAGGGGCTGCAGACCGCCGTGGTCGGGATGGGGTGCTTCTGGGGTGCGGAGAAGGAGTTCTGGCAACTCGACGGCGTGTACTCGACCGCCGCCGGGTACGCCGGTGGTTACACCCCCAACCCCACGTACGAAGAGGTGTGCTCGGGCCGGACCGGTCACACCGAGGTCGTGCTCGTCGTCTTCGATCCCAAGGTGATCGGTTACGCGCGCATCCTGCAGGAGTTCTGGGAGAACCACGATCCGACGCAGGGGATGCGGCAGGGTAACGATCAGGGAACCCAGTACCGCTCGGCGATCTACACGCACGACGAGACGCAGATCGAGATGGCCGAGGCGACGGCCGAAGCGTACGGCGAGCGGCTCGCGGCAGCCGGCTACGGCGCTGTCACCACCGAGATCGCACCTCTGACGCACTTCTACTACGCCGAGGACTACCACCAGCAGTACCTCGCGAAGAATCCCCACGGTTACTGCCCGGTGCACGCAACCGGCGTGAGCTGCCCGGTGGGGCTCGGCGCCTGATCCCGTTCCCGGCACCTCCCGGAGCGTGAGTCCGGGGTGCGCGAATCGGTCGTCGCGTCTTGAAATCCGCCGACGACCGTCGCATCCTCGGAGAACACGACTGCCGAGGGGGAGGACCGGTCACCGTGAAAACCTCGACGTGCGCGGGCGACTACCTCGCGCGCATGCGCCGCAGCCGGCGCGGCGGGAATCCGCTCGTACGCCGGGCCGACCGCATCGAAGCGTGGTTGTTCTTCGTGCTGTTCACCACCCTCGCGCTGACGATTCCGGTCGCCGGGGTCGTCGGCGCCGGATCGTGGCAGTCCTGGGTAGCGCTCGCCGAGAAGCAGAGCACCGAACGCACCCCGGTCTCCGCGACCCTCGAGTCCGCGCCCGACCCTGCCGCGCCGGGAGGGGGAGAGGTCGCGTCGTCGGTTACCGCCCCCGCGTCGGCCACCTGGCAGTGGGGGGACGAGCAGCGCCGGGCCGTGGTTCCGGTGGACAGCTGGTCCGTTACCGGGGGCGACGTGACGGTGTGGGTCGACGCCCGTTCGGGTGAACTCGCCGACCCTCCGCTCACGGTGGCCGCCGCCAAGGTCTCTGCCGTCTGCGCCGGTGTGTTCCTGTGGGCGCTGTCGGTCGCGCTGGCGATCACGATGTTCGAGTCGGCGCGGTGGGGACTCGAGCGCACCCGTCGCCGCCGGTGGAACCGGGAGATCGAGGCGTTCCTCGGCTCCACCAGCAGCTACTGAGCCACCGTTTTCCAGCTGTGAGGGCTACAGGTCGCGCACGGCCGGCATGACCTCCGCCGCGACCAGCTCGAGGTGTTCGAGGTCGCTGAGATCGAGCATCTGCAGGTAGATGCGCTGCGAGCCGACCGCCGCGTAGCACTTGATCTTCTCGACGACCTCCGCGGGGGTGCCCGCGAGACCGTTCTCGCGCAGCTCGCCGACCTCCCGGCCGATCCGTTCGGCGCGGCGGGCGATCTCGGCTTCGTCGCGCCCGCAGCACAGCACGAGGGCATTGGAGTACGTGAGCGTGGCCGGGTCGCGGTCGGCGTCGCGGCATGCCCCTGCCACACGGTCGAACAACACCTCGGTGTCCTCGGCCGACATGAACGGCACGTTGAACTCGTCGGCGTACCGTGCGGCGAGGGCGGGTGTGCGCTTCTTGCCGGCGCCGCCCATCACGATGGGCGGATGGGGCTGCTGCTGCGGCTTCGGAAGCGCCGGTGAGTTCTGGATCCGCACGTGCGTGCCCTCGTACGAGAACGTCTCGCCGACGGGTGTGTCCCACAGTCCGGTGATGACGGCCAGCGACTCCTCGAGCCGGTCGAAACGGTCCTTCAGGGACGGGAACGGGATGCCGTAGGCGAGATGCTCCTCCTCGAACCATCCTGCGCCGAAACCGAAGTCGACACGGCCGCCGCTCATCGCATCGACCTGTGCGACGGAGATGGCGAGCGGACCGGGATAGCGGAACGTGGCCGACGTGACGAGGGTGCCGAGCCGGATCGTCGAGGTGTCGCGCGCGAGTCCGGCCAGCGTGATCCACGCGTCCGTGGGGCCGGGCAGGCCGTCGGCGTTCATGGCGAGATAGTGGTCGGAACGGAAGAATGCGCCGTAACCGAGCCGCTCGGCTGTCTGTGCGACGGCGAGAAGATCGTCGTACGTGGCGCCCTGCTGAGGTTCGGTGAAGATTCGTAGTTCCATGAATGCATCATTTCAGGTGCCCCCCTCTCCCGGGTTTCGTACCGAACGACCGACGATGTGACGTATCTCGAGCCGGGCATCCCTACCTCCGGTAGAGCCTGGGGATGAACCTGTGGAAACTGTGGATAACTCCAGGACCTGCGGTGTGTGGAGGTGACACGAGCGCGTAGTGAAGCGTCCTCGGCTGCATCGCCCCGCAGCACGTGCCACTATTGGAATCGTGAGTTTTTCCGACGTCCCCACCGTGTCTGTGGACGAGGTGCCAGAGACCAACGCCGCCGCTGTACTCCTCGACGTACGCGAAGACGACGAATGGGCGCTCGGACACGCACCCGGCGCGGTCCACATTCCGCTGGCCGACGTCCCAGCACGACTCGAGGAAATCGACATCGATGCCGAGGTCTACGTGGTCTGCCGCCAGGGCGGACGCTCGCTCGGCGCAGTCCAGTACCTCAACCGCATCGGGTACGACGCCATCCAGGTGAACGGTGGCATGGTGGCGTGGCAGAAGAGCGGTCTTCCCCTGGTTTCCGACGGTGATGAACCCGCGAAGATCTATTGATGGCCGCCTACCAGATCTGTGTTCGGTGCGAGAACCGCTGGCCGGTGACCTATCAGCCCCGGCAGTGGTGCCCATCCTGCCGTGGCGTCCTGCTCTCGCCCGTCTCCACCGACGTTCCGGTTCCCCCGTCGCGCCGCAACTTTCGCTGGGTCGCGCGCCCGGCGGTACCGATCGGTCCCGTTGAGCCCACGCGCACGCGCGGGACGGCTCCGACGCCGCGATACCGGGAGATACCGCGCTGGGGACTGACAGATCCGCGGCCGGTCGACACCGAGTACGAACCGAGCCGTAGCGAGACGATCTCCGATCTCGCGCCGACACTCCTCGTGGGCGCCGCCGTCGTGTTCGGCCTCGCGGCTCTCGCCGAGGCGTTCCGGTACGGACTGCTGGTGTTCAACCGGACCAGACTCGTCGACCCGCTGGCTCTCGCGGTCTCCGACGCCGCCGTGTGGGCGACGCAGGTGGGTGCACCGTTCGTCGCGCTCGCCGCGGCCGTCGCGTGCGCGGTGCGCCTGCTCGAACTACGCCGGCGCGTCTTCGCCGAACGCGGCGAGGTCGATCCCCGGCCGTCGCCGACGGTGCTGCTCGGTGTCGTCGTGCCCGGAGTCAACCTCGCGATGCCGGGAGTGCTCCTCACCGAGATCGCCGGTCGCGACCCCAGGCTTCTCCGGGCGATCCGGATCTGGTGGGTGCTGTGGGTACTCGACGCGGTGATGTTCGTCGTGGTCGTGCTGTGGCGTCAGCGCGACACGATCCAGGCCCGTGCGGACGGCGTGCTGCTCGCGGCGTTCGCTGCGGCGCTGGCCACGGCGGTCGCGCTCACGACGCTGCACGTGGTGCGGTTGTTCGAGGGAACGGACATCTGGGGCAGGCCGCTGCGCCACCGGAGATTCACCTACGCCAACGGACCCGCATACGCGCCGATTGCCCCGATCGTGCCGCGCGCCGCGACCGCCGGCAGCCCGGCCGACACGGCGTCCCTGTCGCAGGACGACACTCCGGCCGCTACCCAGGACGAGCGCGACGACGTACCCCAACCGGTGGCAAGCACGTGAGCGCCGTGGATCGCCCTCGGGTGGTCGCACATCGGGGATCGTCGGCGGCCAAGGCCGAGCACACTCTCGCCGCGTACGAACTGGCCCTCGCGGAAGGCGCCGACGGACTCGAGTGCGATGTGCGGCTCACCAGTGACGGGCACCTCGTGTGCATCCACGACCGCACGATCGACCGCACGTCCGACGGAACGGGTGTCGTCAGCGAGATGACTCTCGCCGAACTGTCCGAGCACGACTACGGCAAGCCCGGTGAACCTGCGGAACTGCTCACCCTGCACCGCTTGCTCGAGCTCGTCATGGACTGGACGAGTGTGCCGGTCAAACTGTTCGTCGAGACCAAACATCCCGTCCGGTACGGTGCGCTGGTCGAGGCGAAGCTGCTCGACGCGCTGGCGAGCTTCGGGCTCGCGACGCCTGCGTCGGCCGACTTCTCCCGCGTGGTGGTGATGTCGTTCGCGGGCAGCGCGGTATGGCGGATCCGCCGGGCAGCTCCGTTGCTGCCCACCGTGTTGCTCGGCGAGACCTCCCGGTATCTGCGGGGGAGTGCTGCCACTACCGTGGGCGCCACCGCGATCGGCCCGTCGATCATGACGCTCCGGGAGCACCGGGATCTCGTCGACCGTGCCGCTGCGTCGGGCCGTGCGACGTATTGCTGGACCGTCGACGACCCCGCAGACGTCGAGCTGTGCCGCGAACTCGGCGTCGGATGGGTGGCCACCAACCATCCGGGCCGTACCAAGCTGCAACTCGACGCTGCTCACGGCGTATAGATCGGGCGGGCAGGCCGGGCGTGTAGTTTGGCGCCGTGGCCAAGAAGAGCAAGAGAAACAGTGGACCCAAGCCCGGTGCCAACCGCGCCGCCAAGCTCGAGCAGCGGAGACTGGAGCGGGAAGCCGCGGTCGCCGCGTCCACGCGACCGTTCGAGGGCCTCGCATTCGAATGCGACCTCGTCGCGCTGCGCGAGTTCGTTCCGTCCGCACTGGTCGACCTGCCGCTGACCGATGAGGGACGCAAGATCGTCGGTGCGACCATCCTTCCGGGTGGCGTCGCGGCGCTGGTCCGCGAAGAAGACGACGAGACCGTCGCGTACGTCGGCTTGCAGCTCGCGAGCGGGTACGGCCCGGACCCGGCCGGGGAACTCGCCGCCGCGATCGAGTGGGCCCGCACGGCCGAGCCCGGATCGTCGCTGCAGACCGCGACCGTGGACGACGACACCCCGCGGCTGCAGGACCTGCTCGACGCGAATGTTGTTCCCCCGATCACCGTGCACACCGACTTCAACTGGTGGATTCCGGCCGGCGTCGAGCCGAGCCAGGACATTGCGCACACCGTGCAGCACGCCAACAGCGCGGTGTTGCCCTCGGCGCGTCTGAACGGTGACGGGCTGGTCGGTGCGTGGTGGGTGGATCCCGGCGAGAAGGCACACCTGCGTTGGGTTCGGCCCGAGGACGAGGACGCGCTCATGGCCGCGTTGTCGCGCGTGCACGCGGCCGGTGGCCTCCACCTCGGGGAGGGATCACGCTTCGCCGGGTCGTTCCGCACGCACGGACTGCTGGTTCCGGTTTTCGATCTCGACCGGGAGAAGCACGCCGACGAATGGGTGGAACCCGCACTCGAACTCGGCGCGCGCCTCGATGCCGCGCTGGCCGTGGACGAGCCGCTGACCACTGCCGAGCTGCGCTCCCGCGACGGAATCCGCAGTCGTCAGATCACCCTGCGCTGATTTTCCCGGGGCCGAGAGAAGTCCCCCGCAAAGCCGAATGCCACAGTTCGCCGGTGATCCGGGAACTGTGGCATTCGGGCCCTGTGGGCTGCAGGTCGCGTCAGATGCTGCCGCCAGCGACGGTCGGCGCGTTGCCGCGCAGTTCGCGGGTCTTCGAGTTGAGCTCCCGCGCGACGAAATCCTCGAGGTTGAACAGGTTGGAGCCGGCGCGGTCGGCGACGGTGAGCAGCGTCGTCATCGTGGCGACCTCTTCGACCTGCTCCTGCAGGAACCACTGCATGAACTGCTCGCCGAGGTAGTCGCCCTCGTCGCGCGCGGTGCGGGCCAGCTCGACGATCTGGTCGGTCACGGACCGCTCCTGGCGGAGAGCCAGCGCGATCGGTTCGCGCGCGTTGTCGAACATCGACTGTGCGGCGTCGACACCGGTGAGGTCGACGGCCATGTCCCGGTCCAGGAAGTACTGGACGATCATCATGGCGTGGTTGCGTTCTTCCACTGCCTGCGCGTAAAAGTGCTTCGCCAGCTGGGGAAGATCGGTGTTGTCGTAGAAAACCGCGATGGCGATGTACTGGTGCGACGCATTGAATTCGTTGCGGATCTGGTCGTGCAGCAGCGAATGGAATTTGGTCTTGTGCGTTTCGCCCATTGTCGTCATGATCAAGACGTTAATGCAGGTCAGGTGATAAATCATCCAAGCTTTGGCTAGGCTGACTCTTCAAAGCTTCGGCTTGCCTTGGTCAATTCAGGGTTGCCTGGCCGAATATCTCCGCCCCGAATTTCGCGAGAATATCGGGCCGCGGAGACCGCAATGTCAGGGTCCGGGCGTCAGCAATTCAGCCGGGATCTGCTGATCTTTCGCCAACGCATCGAAGAACGGCGCCGCGCGGGAGCGGTCCCACAGCAACACGTTGCCGATGCCGTAGACGTCTTCGAATCCTCCGACGGGCACCGTCGCGGTCAACGTCTCACCGCGCATCGCCCACGCCAGTCGCGCGAGGTCCCAGAGATGATCGTCCTCGTCGACCCGCACGGACCCGGCGGCGCCCGTCGCGAGCGGCACCGCGCGGAACGGGTTGAGGAACGTGGAGGGACTTGTTGCCTTGCCCAGAAGAGCGGACAGGAACAGCCGCTGGTTGTTCATCCGGTCCAGGTCGGCGAGAGGTGTCGCGCGGGTGCGCACGAACCCGAGAGCCTCGGGTCCGCTCAGTTCCTGGCACCCTGCCTCGAGCGACAGACCGGCCAGCGGATCGTCGATCGGGTACGGGACACAGATATCGACTCCGCCGACCGCGTCGACGATCGACGCGAACCCGCCGAAGCCGATCTCCACGTAGTGGTCGATGTGCACGCCGGTCGCGCCTTCGACGGTCTGTACGAGCAACTGGGGTCCGCCGAGTGCGAACGACGCATTGAGCTTGTCCCGCCCGAAGCCCGGCACGTCCACATAGGAATCGCGGGGCAGCGACACCATGGTGGTCGCGCCTCCGCCGCTCGGTACGTGGATGAGCAGGATCGTGTCGGTCCGGTCGGTACCCACGTCGCCGCCGGTGGCGAGTTCCTGTTCTTGTTCCGGGGTGAGGCCGACTCGGCTGTCGGAGCCCACGAGCAGCCAGTTGGTGCCGGGGGTGTCGCCCCCGCGCCCGTCGTACGCGGCGAGCGCGTCGACGCGGTCGAGCGTGCCGTCGAGGTAGATCGTCCCGCCGATCACGGCGACGAGGAGTACGGCCAGGACCGCACCCAGGCGCCGCATCGTGCGTCGTCCGGCGCCGGGGCGTGGTCGTCGTGGTTCGGGTTGCGCGGCGGGCTTGCGCCGCACCGGCGGAACAACAGGCGGCGGAGTCCCGCCGCGAGAGCGTTCGTCGGCGATTCGTTCGGGCCGTTGCGTGGGCGCCCAGTCGCGACTGCGTGACGCCTCCTCCTGCGGCGCGGGCACGCGGGGAGGTGGCTGGCGCCGCGGCGGGGGCGGCGGGGCAGGGGGACGGTACGTCGGCGTGGGGGCCTGCGACCACGCCTGCGGGGGCGGTGCGGGTCGTCGTCCGTCGCGGCGAATCACCTGTGTTCCCTCGGGAGGCGGCGTCGCCCGGGGCGGAGGCACGGGACGGCGGATCGGCGCGGGCCGCTGCGGGGGAGGTCCCTGCGGTGGCCGCGGCCTGTTCCGAGGGTCTCGAGGATCGCCGTTCACTCGCACAACTGTACGGTCACGGCAGCCAGGACACGTGTCCTCGGAGTGCCTGATATCCCACGAATGCCACGGTGTCGATCAAGGCATGGGCGATCACCAGGGGCCACAACCTGCCCGTGCGCTGCCAATACCGGCCGAAGACGAGACCCATCACGACGTTGCCGAACCCGCCACCGAGGCCCTGGTACAGGTGATAACTGCCACGCAGCACCGCGGACGCGAACAGTGAAGAGTTCTCCGACCAGCCCAGTTGCCGCAGGCGGGTGAGGATGTACGCGACGACGAGGATCTCCTCGGCACCGGAGTTCGCCACTGCCCACAGCACCTCGGTGGGCACGCGCCACCAGTAGTCCGCCAGCACACTGGGCGCGACCGTGAGGTTCAGTCCCGCCGCGCGCGCGCCGAGGTAGAGCAGCAGGCCGGGGAAACCGATCAGGGCGGCGAGCCCGACACCGGGCAGTACATCCCGGCGGAGATACGGACGGGCCAGACCCACGGCTTTCGGGCCGAAGCCGCTGCGCCAGAGCAGGTACAGGCCCAGCGCTCCCCAGGCCGACAGCCGGAGGATGCCCAGGAGCTGACGGGCGAGATCGATGAACTGCTGTGACGACTGCGGGCTGTTCAGCGCAACGGTCCGGTCCGACAACGGCTCCGGTGCGAGCGCCGCCTCGAGCAGCGACAGGATCGACGAGAGACCGCTGAGCCCGAACGTGACGAGCAGAACGATCGCGATCTCGATCCACAGCGCGCGGCGTGCGGGGGCATCGAGAGGCGTGGCGGGGTTCTGCGCCGGCGGGCTCAGCCAGGAACGAAGCGTCGTCACCGGTGTCATTGTGCCGGACCCCGGCGGTGTCACTGTGCCGGACCGCGGCGGTCTCGTTCGGCCTAGATCACGCCGCGACCTCGACGCCGAGCGCCTCGAGCAGAATCCGCCGATACTCCGCCGTCTGCAGGGGGTGCGCCGCTCGCGGGTGTGGCAGATCGATCGTCAGTTCCACCGCCGGCGAACCGTGATCGAGCACCAGCACGCGGTAGGCAAGCGCGATCGCTTCGTCGACGTCGTGGGTGACCAGCAGCACCGCCGGCCGGTGCACCGCGCACAACTCCTGGAGCAGCGCGTGCATCTTGATCTTCGTCAGCGCGTCGAGTGCACCGAAGGGTTCGTCGGCGAGAAGCAACTCGGGTTCGCGGACGAGCGACCGCGCAAGCGAGACCCGCTGTTGTTCACCGCCGGACAATTCGTTGGGCCACGCCGACTCCCGGCCGGCGAGGCCGACTTCGGCGAGCGCTGTCCGGCCACGTTCCGTCGCGTCGGTGCCGGTGAGTCCGAGGGTGACGTTGGCGAGCACACGGGCCCACGGCAGCAGCCGGGAATCCTGGAAGACGACCGCTCGCTTGCGCGGCACGTCGATCTCCCCCGACCCGGGCACCCCGTGGTCGAGTTCGGCGAGGGCGCGCAGCAGCGTGCTCTTGCCGGACCCGCTCCGGCCGAGCAGTGCGACGAACTCGCCTTCGCGAATCTCGAGGTCGACGTTGCGCAGGACTGCGCGCCCGTCGAATCCCCGGCTCAGGCCCGAGGTGCGGACCGTCAGCTTCCGATCGTCTTGCGCCATGCCAGCGCCTTCCTTTCTGCCGAGCGGACCAGCAGATCGCTGCCGAAGCCGAGGATCGCGTAGACCACGAGGCCGACGATGATGATGTCGGTGAGCCCGTAGGTGCGGGCCTGGAACATGAGGAACCCGATACCGCTCGTCGCGTTGACCTGTTCCACGACGACGAGGGCGAGCCAGGCCACGGTCACCGCCATGCGGAGACCGGTGAAGAACCCCGGGAGCGCGCCGGGCAGGGCCACCCGCCGGACGAACTGCGCGCGCGAAAGGTCCAGTGTCTCGGCGAGTTCGACGTAGCGGGAGTCGATGCCGCGCAGTGCCGAATAGGTGTTGATGTAGACGGGCACGAACACCGACAGGGCGATGAGCAGGATCTTCATCTCCTCGCCGATGCCGAACCACAGGATTGCGAGCGGCATCAGTGCGAGCGTCGGAATCGACCGCTTGATCTGCACCGGGCCGTCGAGGAGCGCTTCACCGATCCGGGACAGGCCCGAGATCAGAGCGAGCAGCAACCCGAAGAAGACACCGAGAACGCCGCCGATCACCGCACGCTGCACGGAGGTGAGCAGGTTGCTCTGAAGGCGGCCGTCGGCGATCAGATCCCAGGCGGTGGTCACCACCGTCCACGGTGCCGACAGTGTCTTCGGGTCGAGTTGCCCGGTCGCCGACGCCACGATCCAGACGGCCAGCAGGATCGTCGGTCCGATGGCGAGGCCGAACTTGATCGGCCGTCCGGGTGCGAGGCGGCTACGGCCGCGCCGAGGAGGCAGACCCGGCTCGTTGTCCAGGTCCGGTTTCTGGTCGGTGGCGCCGTCCCCGGCGAGGCCGCTCCCGAATCGCCGGAGGTCGACAGTGGGCACGCTCATGTGGCTTGTCCTTTCGTCGGGGGAGAGTCAGGCCGTCCCGGAACTCGCGAAAGTGCGTGCGTACTGGCTTTCCGGCCGGGTCAGGCCGTAGTGGTCGCGCAAGGTGGTACCGGTGTACTCGGTGCGGAACAGTCCGCGCTCCTGGAGGATCGGGACGACGGTGCTGGTGAACGCCTCGAGTCCCTGGGGGTACTGGGGCGGCATGATGTTGAACCCGTCGGCCGCACCGCGGGTGAACCACTCTTCGATGATGTCCGCGATCTGCACCGGGGTTCCGGCGACGACGTTGTGCCCGCGCGCTCCGGCAAGCTTGTGGAGCAGTTGACGCAGCGTCGGCTGTTCACGCTCGACGATCTTGGCGAAGACGAGACGCCGGCTGTTGTCGTTGTCGGTGATGTCGCCGGCTCCCGCGAAGAGTTCGGCCGGCACGACGGCGTCGAGGTCCAGTCCGGAGACGTCGATCCGCCCCATCTTCTGTAGTTGCCCGAGTCCGTACTCGACGATGGTGAGTTCGTTGAATTCGCGGTGCAGTTCTTGTGCTTCGGCCTCGGTCGCGCCGAGGAACGGGCTCAGGCCGGGGAGGATCTTGACGTGGTCGGGATTGCGTCCGGCGTCCGCCGCGCGGAGCTTGATGTCTCGGTAGAACGCCTGCGCATCCGAGATCCGCTGGTGTGCGGTGAAAATCGCCTCGGCATAGTTCGCGGCGAAATCGCGTCCGTCGTTCGACGATCCGGCCTGGACCAGGACCGGCCGGCCCTGCGGGGATCGGGCCGAGTTGAACGGGCCGCGAACGCTGATGTACTCACCTTCCACGTCGACGCGGTGGATCTTGTCCGGGTCGGCGTAGACCCCCGCGGCCTTGTCGGCGACCACGGCGTCGTCCTCCCACGAATCCCACAGTTTCACTGTGGCGTCGACGAATTCGCGTGCACGTGCGTATCGCTGCCGTACGTCGGGATGGTCGGTGAGGCCGAAGTTCGCCGCTGCGGCATCGGACGCGGTGGTGACGATGTTCCATCCTGCGCGGCCACCGGAGATGTGGTCGAGCGACGAGAAGAGCCGCGCGAGATTGTAGGGCTCGTAATAGGTGGTCGACGCGGTGGCGATCAGGCCGAGATGCGTGGTGACCGTGGCCATCGCGACGAGCGTGGTGATCGGTTCGAGGCCGTAGTCGGGCCGGTACCGCACTTCGGTGCGCAGCGCGGGCCCGTCGGCGAAGAACACCGCATCGAGTTTGGCGGCTTCGGCTGCACGTGCCAGTTCCTGGAAGTAGTGCACGTCGTAGATGCGCTCGGGTGCGCTCCCGGGGTGACGCCACGATGCTTCGTGGTGGCCGGTCGGGTAGATGAAGGCGTTGAGGCTGAGCTGGCGGTGCGTCATGAGAAAGGTCCCCTCGGAGATCAGTTGCGAACGTGTCCGGCGCCGGCGTCGGCTACCGCGGCCTGAACTACTTCGTCGAAGCGCAGGTCGAATGCTTCGGCTGCCTCGACGGGTCGTGGCAGTTCGCCGGCCGCGTCGATCACGTCGACGGTGTGCTGCTGGGTGGCGACGAGGTTCTCGTCGAGTCTCGGGAAGGTCGTCGGGCCGTTGGCGTCGAGAATGCGGCGCCCGTCCTCGACGGTCAGGCCCTGGCTCTTGACGAAGTACTCGTCGATCCACGCGTCGCGGTTGTCGTTCGCCCAGTCCACGGAGGCGATGTACGCACCGACGTAGGCGCGGATCGCGGCCGCTGTCGCGGGATCGGACAGTGCCTTCGCGCTCGAGTACAGGTAGGAGATCCCGTCACTGAGATCGGCGATCTCGTCGCGGGGGAGGGCGGTGGCGCCCGGGGTCTGCATGTACCGGGAGAACACCGGTTCGCTCATCGGTGCGGCGTCGATCTGGTCGGATCGCAGCGCGTCCGGGAAGTCGGCGAGTGCCATCGGCGTGAGTGTCACATCGTCGACGTCGAGACCGGCCTTGTCGAGCGCGCGGAGGACGAACGCCTGCTGGGAGGTGCCCTCGGCGTAGCCGATGCGCTTGCCCGACAGTGCGGCCAGCGAGTCGATGTCGGAGCCCGGCGCGACGCCGAAGTTGAGGCTGTTGTCGGTCTGGACAGCGGTGATCACCCGCACGTCGTCGCCCGCGACGAGCGATTGCACGGCCATGATCTCGCCTGCCCACGCCACGTCGACGGCGTCGGCGCGAAATGCCTCGAGGATCGACGGTGCGCCCTGGAACGTGGCGAACTCGTATTCGAACGGCAGCGAGTCGAGGTTGCCGGACGCTGCCAGCGCGACCTGCTGTCGTTCGCCCTGGTCGGCGATGACGATCTTCGTCCCGGCGGGGATGTCGGTCGGAAGCGGACTGTCGGGCGAGAGACCGCCGCCCGCGGGTCCCGAACCACACGCGACGACCGCGGTCAGGACGAATGCGGCTGCGGTGGTGAATCCGGCGTGACGTAGGCGGAACATGTACTTCCCTCGGGCTCGAACGATCGACGGTGAGTCCGCCCGGACGGTGCCGGGGGCTGATGATCATCATCGAGTTCGAGCGCGGGGGTCACCACAGTTAGCGTCAGCGTGATCCGAAGTCCTCCCGGCGCAGGCGAGGGTGCAGGCCGTTCCGGAACGGGCATCCGACCAGCAGGCGCAACGCCCGGCTCAGCCCGGAGGGGTCGTCGACCGGTTCGTCGAACGGGATGCGGACGTCGTGGTCGCCGCGGCCCGATTCGATCCGCAGCCGCACGCCGTACCGGTCGATGCCGAGCGGACGGATTCGTCCCCCTCTCTGGGCTTCCGGAATCCGGCGGGCGATGCGCATCACCAGGTCCGCGTGCTGTTCTTCGAGGTGCTCGAGCCACGCGGTCTCGAGTGCGGCGAACGGGTCGGGCGCGGCGTCGAGCACATCCACGACGTTCACGGCCTCCGCGCCGGTCGTATCCGCCGCGACGACGGAATCGAGGCTCAGCCGCAGCAGTTCGGACCCGTGGCCCACGTCGAGAAGTTCCGGATGAGGCAGGGTTTCCGCGATTTCCGCGGCGAGCAGGCGAGGGTCCCGGACCGGGTGCAGGGTGCCGCTGAACCAGATGAGCGAGCGCACCGGGTTGCGGAGGGCCAGCGGTGAGTGGTCGGCGAGTTCGAGGACCGCGGATAGTCCCGCGCTGCCCGCATGCCGGGTGAGTGCGGCGGCGGGGCTGTGCGCGGGCACGACGATGGCGAGGTCGTCGTCGGTATGGAGGTGGTGGATCGTGGTGGGGACGGGATCGCAGCCGTCGACAGCGAGGCGGGAGGTGTCGGCGCGGATGAGGGCGGTGCGCACGCGTTCGGCCGTGGTGGGTGCGGGGACGGCGGTGGACGTGGTGGTGTGCATGACAACCCCTCCTGGCTATGTAGGTGAGGCAAACCTAAGTCATCGTCCTCGGGGAGGCAAGAGGTCCCGGGTCTAATCTGGGATGCGTGCCGATCCCCCTTCCCCTCGGAATGCCGCCGTCCCGCGAGGAGCCGCGCGGGTTGCTGGACGGGCTGCTGACCGGACGGTACGACTCGCCGGACGATGACCGCGAGGTCACCGGACCGCTGTTCGCGCCTCCGATCGTCCCGGCCCGCGCGATCACCGTCCCTCCGGGCCGCGACCTCGTCGTCGAACTCGATACGTCGGGTCCGCCCCCCGCGCCGGCGGGCTGGCGACCGGTGCGTTACCAGATCGGGTGCACTCCCGACGTCCTCGACGATGTCCTCGCAGTCACGGCACCCGCACCGCTGGCCGTATACGTGGACGGACCCGACGACACGCTCGCCGACACCGCACGCGCACTCACCGAAGCCGGACATGTACCGGGTCTTCCCGCAGGTCACGGCCTCGGCGCGGTCTCCGACTTCCTCGCGGTCCTCGCCCACGCCGACACGGGCTACGTCGCCCGCGCGACCAGCACGCAGGACGTGGTGGCGCTGCTGTCCGGGACCGCGGCGGCCCTGAGCGGTTTCGACATCCGGGAGGCCCTCGCGTCACCCGACGTGTCCTGGTTGCGACGGCTGATCCCCGAAGCGGCGTCCGCACTGCGGGAGATTCTTCTGGCCGTCGAAGTCGACGACCCCGGCCGGGTCGCGCGCGAACTCGGCGAACTGGGGCTGTCGGCCGGCTGAACGGCACCGGCCCGACACCGCAATCCGCAGACTCGGGGTGCGTAACCTCGTAGGCGTGCCACGTATCGCCTATTTCGGCCCGTCGGGAACCTTCACCGAGATGGCCCTCGCCCGTTTCGAGGAACTCGGTGCCTTCGATGCGCCGGTCGAGCGGGTCTCCGCCGCCAGTCCTCCCGCGGCCTTGCAGATGCTGCGTGACGGCGAGGTCGACGGAGCGGTCGTGCCGATCGAGAGTTCGGTCGAAGGCTCGGTGCCGCCGACGATGGACGGACTCGCCGTCGGTTCTCGGCTGCAGATCGTCGCCGAGACCGAACTCGACGTCGCCTTCACGGTGGTCGCGCGGCCCGGAGTCGCTCGCGAGGATGTCGCGACGATCGGTGCGTACCCCGTCGCAGCGGCCCAGGTGCGGCAGTGGATCGCCGACAATCTGCCGGGCGCCGCGATCGTCGCCGCAGCCTCGAACGCGGGGGCCGCAGAGGATGTCGCATCCGGGAAGGTCGACGCGGGGGTTGCCACGGCGCTGGCCGGTGATCGGCTCGGTCTGGCGGTGCTGGCCGACGGCGTCGCGGACTTCACAGGTGCCCGCACCCGGTTCGTGCTCGTCTCGCGGCCCGGGCCGGTACCGAAGCGCACCGGCTGCGATCGCACGTCGGTGGTCCTGCAACTGCCGAATGTTCCGGGTTCGCTGGTGCGGGCCATGACGGAACTGGCGACCCGCGGAATCGATCTCACCCGCATCGAATCACGCCCCACCCGTATGGATTACGGGACCTACTTCTTCCATCTGGACTGGGTGGGCCATATCGACGACGCGCTCGTCGCGGAGGCACTCAAGGCCCTGCACCGTTTCGCGCAGGTACGGTTCCTCGGTTCGTGGCCGGCAGTGTCCGAGCACGGGGTGCCTCCCGTCTCCGACGACGACGATGCGCAGTGGCTCGAGCGACTGCGCCGCGGAGAGGAACAGCGGTGAGCGGAAAGTTGATATTGGCCCGGCACGGCCAGACGGTGGCGAACGTCGCACGGCGTCTCGACACCAAATTGCCCGGTGCGGAACTGACCGAACTGGGAATCGAGCAGGCACGGAGCCTCGGCCGCAATCTCGTCGAGCGCGGCCCGTCGCTTCTCGTGGCGTCGCGGGCGATCCGGGCGCGGCAGACCGCGGAGCAGGTCTCTCCGGCCGTCGGGCTCGACACCTCGGTCCTCGACGGCCTGCACGAGGTGCAGGTCGGTGATCTCGAGGATCGCAGCGACGAGGAGTCGCACACCCTGTTCATGAAGGTCTACGAGGAGTGGCACAGCGGCGACCTGCGCACGCGGGTGCCGGGCGGCGAATCGGCGATCGACGTTCTCGACCGGTTCGTGCCGGTGATCGACGCATTGCGCGCCGACCATCTCGAGGAAGGGTCGGGGGAGGTCGTCGTCGTCAGCCACGGCGCAGCCATCCGTCTCGTCGCGGCGTACCTCGGCAAAGTGCCGGGCGGGTTCGCCACGAGCAATCATCTGGCCAACACCGAGACCGTCGAACTCGTGCCGGTGCGGGGCGGGGGCTGGGAGTGTGTGCGGTGGGGCACGTTCACCGGCCCGTTCCGCGACACCCACCGCGCCGGCGCCGACGACCCGATGGGCTGAGAACGCGCAGTTCACGCGGACTCTCGCAATCGATATCGCTCTCGCCCACTGCTCGTATACAGGTGCGCACCCCGTCCCTCCGGCGGAGCGACGTGCCGCGGTGTCGATCGTTCGCGGACGAAACCGCCGGGTATCGTCGAGCCGTCCGGATGAAGTAACGATCGGTAGGTTGGGTGCGGTACATGGATGGTTCCACCGACGACGCCGTCGACCCGCTCGAGGGTCGGGTCGTGCCGGATGCGGAGAACGCGCACTCCGATTGGCGGACGTTGCAGCCGCTCGACCTCAGCCCCATCCTGTCCGCAGCGCTCGACGCCTTCTACGAGACCGGGTTCCACGGGACGTCGGTGCGTGAGATCGCGCGGCGGGTCGGCGTGACCGTGCCCGCGCTGTACTACCACCACGAGAACAAAGAGGGCCTGCTCATCGCCCTGCTCGAGCTGTCGACCAGCGATGTGCTCTCCCGAGCGCACGCCGCCGACGCGGAGGGTGCCGGCGATCCGGTGCGCAGACTGGCGAACGTGATCGAGGCGATCGTGCTGCGGATGACGATGCGGTCCGCGCTCGCCGCGCTCGAAGGTGAGGCTCGCTATCTCAGTCCCGAGAATCGTCAGCGGTACCGCGCGGTGCGCAAGGGCATCGAAGACCTGGTGCGCGAGATCGTCGAGGAGGGTGCTGCGACGGGCGACTTCGACGTCGACGACCCGGCCGAGACCACCCGGGCGCTGCTCGGGATGTGCCAATCGATCCCGCGCTGGTACCACGCGGAGGGCACTCTGAGCCCCGAGGCGGTCGCGAAGAAGTATGTGGCGATCGCCCTCAAGACGGTCGGCGCCCGCCGCGATCCGCTCTGACGGTCAGGCGCGACGCCGGAAGTCCGCGGTGCGCTTGTCCTGGAAGGCGGACACTCCTTCGGCGAAGTCCGGGCCGGCGAGCAGATCGAGTTGACCTGCGCGCTCACGGCCGAACGCGTTGCCGAGTTCTGTGAGCGTCGCGTCGTTGATCGCCCGTTTGGTGGACGCGAGGGCCACAGACGGGCCGTCTGCGAGCCGGACTATCAATTCCTCGACTGCCGTGTCGAATTCGTCGTCGGGGTAGACATCGGCGATGAGGCCGGACGCGAGTGCTTCCGGCGCCGGGAGTCGCTCGGCGAGCATCGCCATCCGCAGCGCCCGGGCACGACCGACCGACGCTGCGACGAGCGCCGTCGCACCACCGTCGGGCATCAGGCCGATCTTGGCGAACGCGAGCACGAAGTAGGTCGATTCCTTCGCGACCGTAAGGTCGCACGCAAGTGCGAGTGACACACCGACGCCGGCGGCGACGCCGTTGACCGCCCCGACAACCGGTCGCGGAAAATCCAGGATCGTCGCGACGACCCGGTTCGCGGCGTCGATGGTGTCGGGCGTGGGAGGAGCGGTCAGGTCACGGCCGGAGATGTCGGCGCCCGAACAGAACGCCCGTCCGCTTCCGGTCAGGATCGCGGCGCGGACCGTGGGGTCGCCGCCGTGCCTGTCGAAAGCCTCCGCGACGGCGACCAGGGTGTCGGTCTCGACCGCGTTCATCCGGGCGGGACGGTCGATCGTGACGCGCAGGATGCCGTTGCCGACGCTCGAGGTGACTCCGGGCGGGTCGGTGCTCATGCGGTTCTCCTCGGTGTGGTGGCCGACTGCCTGCGGTGACGGCGCGCAGCGGCGAAGCCTCTTCTCTCCCTATCAGACCTGCGTGTCGTCCGCTGGGTACCGAGTTCGTTGACCGCGTGCTTACCCCGTGGTAAGCCTTTAGCGATCGATAGGTACACGGTTGGGAGTGGGGCGCTCCACACTCCACGCACTCCGGCCGGCCCTGCTCGAACCCCTCGGAAGGAACGTCATGGCACAGGCCGTCATCGTCGACGTGGTCCGCACTGCCGTCGGCAAAGGCAAGCCCGGTGGTGCGCTGTCGGGCACGCATCCCGTCGAACTTCTGGCCCACGTCCTGCGTTCGCTCGTCGAGCGCAACAACCTCGACCCCGTCCTCGTCGACGACGTCATCGGCGGTTGCGTGCAGCAGGTAGGCGAGCAGGCACTCAACATCTCGCGCTCGGCACTGCTGTCGGCGGGTTTCCCGGACTCGGTTCCGGCCACCACCATCGACCGTCAGTGCGGATCGAGCCAGCAGGCTGCGCATTTCGCGGCGCAGGGCGTCATCGCGGGTGCGTACGACATCGTCATCGCGTGCGGTGTCGAGTCGATGAGCCGCCTCCCGATGGGCACGTCTTCGATCGGGCAGGACTCGTTCGGCCCCGGCGTCGCCGCCCGGTATCCGGAAGGTCTGGTCAACCAGGGGATCTCGGCGGAACTCATCGCCGCGAAGTGGAGTTTCGACCGCGACGCCGTCGACGCCTACTCCGCGCGTTCGCACCAGCGCGCCGCCGCCGCGATCGCGGCAGGAAACTTCGACCGGGAGATCGCCCCGATCACCGTCACGAACGCAGACGGCGAGCAGGTCGTGCACGGCGTCGACGAAACCGTGCGCGCGTCGACCACCGTCGAGGCACTTGCCGGGCTGCGTCCGTCCTTCCGCACCGACGAGTACGCCGCACGATTCCCCGAAGCGCAGTGGCTCATCACCCCCGGTAACTCGTCGCCGTTCACGGACGGTGCGTCGGCCGTTCTGATCATGAGCGAAGAAGCCGCGACCAAGCTGGGCCTGACTCCGCGCGCGCGATTCCACTCGTTCGCCGTCGCCGGAGACGACCCGCTCTTCATGCTCACGGCGCCCATCCCGGCTACCCACAAAGTGCTCGCCAAGTCGGGCCTGTCCATCGACGACATCGACTCCTACGAGGTGAACGAGGCGTTCGCGCCCGTCCCGATGATGTGGGCCGAGGAGTTCGGCGCGGACGAGGCCAAGCTCAATCCGTGGGGCGGTGCCATCGCACTGGGTCACGCACTCGGCTCGTCGGGTACGCGCCTGCTGAGCACGCTCGTCAGCACCCTCGAGGCGACCGGCGGCCGCTACGGCCTGCAGACCATGTGCGAGGGCGCGGGCATGGCCAACGCGACCGTGATCGAACGTCTCTGACCCACCGCCGTACCGAATCTCTCGTCCGAAATCCCCACAGTGAAAGGCTTTTCATGATCGTCAACGACAGCGTCGCCGTCGTCACCGGTGGTGCCTCCGGGCTCGGCCTCGCCACCGTCAAGGCTCTGCTCGCCGACGGCGCCCAGGTCGTCATCATCGACCTGCCGTCCTCCAACGGCGAGACCGTCGCCAAAGAACTCGGCGACCGGGTCCGCTTCGCGGCGGCAGACGTCACCGACGAGGCCGCGGTCACGGAGGCGCTCGACCTCGCCGAATCGCTCGGCCCCCTGCGCGTCGCGGTCAACTGCGCCGGGATCGGCAACGCCATGAAGACGGTGAGCAAGAAGGGTGCGTTCCCGCTCGACGCCTTCAAGAAAGTCGTGGACGTCAACCTCTTCGGCACGTTCAACGTGATCCGCCTCGCCGCCGAGCGCATCGCCAAGACGGAACCGGTCGACGGGGAGCGCGGCGTCATCATCAACACCGCCTCCGTCGCGGCATTCGACGGCCAGATCGGCCAGGCCGCCTACTCGGCATCTAAGGGCGGCGTCGTCGGCATGACCCTGCCGATCGCACGCGACCTCGCCTCGCTCCTCATCCGCGTCGTCACCATCGCACCCGGCCTGTTCAAGACCCCGTTGCTCGGCTCTCTGCCGGAGGAGGCGCAAGCGTCTCTCGGACAGCAGGTTCCGCATCCCGCGCGCCTCGGTGACCCCTCCGAGTACGGCGCTCTCGCGGCGCACATCGTGTCCAACCCGATGCTCAACGGTGAGGTCATCCGTCTCGACGGAGCCATCCGCATGGCGCCGCGCTGAACCTCGCGGAAGAACCCGCCGGGAGGATCTCGATGTTCGACCTGACAGGCACACGGGCGCTGGTGACGGGCGGTTCCGCCGGGCTCGGCCTCGGTATGGCGCGGGGTCTCGCACGTGCCGGCGCAGACATCGCGCTCTGGGGACGAGACACCGCCAAACTCGGACGCGCGGCCGACGAACTGAGCGGCTTCGGTGTCCGCGTGACGACGCGGTCGGTCGACGTGTCCGACGAGCACGGGTGGTCGACGGTGTCGCATCCGTCGTCGGCGAATTCGGTGGGCTGGACACGGTGGTCGTCAACGCCGGAATCGGTGCGGCACTGCAGAAGTTCCACGAGTCGTCGACGGAGCAGTACCGGAAAGTGATGGGCACCAACGCCGACGGTGCGTACTTCACGTTGCGGGAGACGTCGAAGGTGCTGGTGGATCAAGGTACCGGCGGGTCGGTGATCGTGACGTCGAGCCTGGGAGCGTTGCAGGGTGCAGGACGCAACCAGGCGTACGGCGCGAGCAAGGCCGCGGTGCTCGCGCTCGCCAACGGGTGCGCCGTCGAACTCGCGCGCTACGGCATCCGGGTCAACAGTGTGCTGCCGGGCTGGATCGCGACCGATATGACCGGGCCGCTGCAGGACTCGGACGTGTTCAACCGCAACGTCATCTCCCGCGTGCCCTTGGGTCGCTGGGGGCGGCCGGAGGATTTCGAGGGTATCGCCGTGTACCTCGCGAGCGACGCATCGGCGTTCCAGACCGGAAGCGCGACGGTGATCGACGGCGGCTACAGCATGTTCTGATCCGCAGCCCGGCCGAGTCGATCGAAGGACCGGCATACCGGCTCGGCCGGGCTACGGTGAGGCACATGGACGTCCGCCGCCGCGTCACCGAAGCCCGGGTGGCCCGCCTGGCCACCGCAGACGGGTCCGGCGAACCGCACCTGGTCCCGATCGTGTTCGCCCTCGACGGCGATGCGATTCACACCTGCGTCGACGACAAGCCGAAGACCACCCGGCGGCTGCGTCGCCTCGCAGACATCGCGGCGAACCCCCGCGTGAGTGTGCTCGTCGACCATTACAGCGACGACTGGTCACAGCTGTGGTGGATTCGCATCGACGGCATCGCCACGGTCCACGCCGCGGACACCGATGCGGGCGCCACCGGCCTCGATGCCCTGGTGCGCAAATATCCGCAGTACCGGTCGACACGACCACCGGGACCGGTGATCACGATCGCTCGGCTGCGCTGGCGATCATGGTCGGCGTGAGTCCGAGGTCAGCGAGAGCATCGCTTCGGCGACCTCCTCGACCGCCGCTTCGGGGACCGCTGTGGCAGCGTCGTCGAGCACCAGCAACTGTGCTCCCGGAATCTCGCGCGCGATGGCCTCGCCGTTGCCGAGAGGAAAGAACGGGTCCCGCCGGCCGTGTACGACCAGCGTGGGGACATGGATCCGGGAAAGGCGCTCGCGCCAGCGGGGTGTGCAGTCGAGCGTGGAAAAGACCGTTCCGAGCTGGTTGGCCATCTGGATCGCGGGAGTTGTGCCTGGTGTCCGGTCCCAGATGCGCGCGGCGGTCGCGCGTGCGGTGACGGGGGCGTCGCCGAGGATCTCCGCGCCGGCAGCGGCGAACTCCGCCACCGCGTTTCGGTCGGTCCAGTCGGGCATCGGAAGCGCGAACAGTCGATTCATCGTCGCCTGGTCGTGGTCGGGGAGGTCGGGGTCGCACTTGCCGGGCGCGACCGCGCGGGTACCCACCAAGGTGAGTGCCCGGAACGCGCGGGGGTGCTCGAGCACAGCGAGCTGGGCGACCATCCCGCCGACCCCGATTCCCGCAAGGTGCGCAGGCCTGCCGCCGAGCGCGTCGGCGAGGGCGGCCGCGTCGGCCGCGAGGTCACGCAGGGTGTAGTTGGGTGTCTCCGGGTCCGCCGTCGTCGACTGACCGCTGTCACGCAGGTCGTACCGCACGACGCGACGTCCGCCCGCGGCGAGGTGCTCACACAGTCCATCGGGCCAGGAGAGCATCGTCGTCCCGCCGACGAGCAGGACGAGTGGCGCATCGGGGTCACCGAAGGACTCGACACCCAGATCGACCCCGTTGGCACCGACGGTGGTCATCTGCCGCTCAGCTTTCCGACGCGGCGACTGCCGCCACGGTTTTCGAACAGCCGGCAGCCTCGACAATCTCGGCGTCGACGACCCTCATGACGTTGCTGCGTGTGTCCCATGGTCTCGGCTCCTTCTCGACAAGCTTCGTGCCCGTCCGCTTTCCGGAAGCAAAGCCCGCACAAGCAGGAAGTGGGCCGGGCGTTACTCGGACAGACCGGAGCAACGTCCCGATCTCATCGGCCGAGTCCCTCGGCGACGCCCGTTCCGTCCTCGCCGCCCGATAGTTCCCACCGCGGTGCGTGTGCCGCGGGCGGCTTCGGTCTCGTGGTTCCTAGGATGGGCGGGTGTCCGATTCCCCCGAAAAACTCATCCGTGTCAGCGCGGTCGTGCTCCGCGACGCCGACGGGCAGGTGCTGACGGTACGCAAGCGCAACACGTCCCGGTTCATGCTTCCCGGTGGAAAGCCCGAACCCGGTGAGTCGGCAGCCGAGGCTGCGGTGCGTGAGTGTGCGGAAGAAGTCGGGGCGGTGCTCGACCTCGGTTCGCTGCGACGGATCGGGGTGTTTCTGGCGGATGCGGCCAACGAACCGGGCTGGAAAATCGAGGGGACGGTGTTCGAGCACCCGTTCGTCGGCATCACGGGCAGCGCGGCGGAGATCGAGGAGATGCGCTGGCTCGACCCGGCGCTCCACCCGTTGCCCGGCGATCTCGCACCTTTGCTCGAGCATTTCGTCCTCCCGGCGATCGCGCGCTGACAGACTGTGCGCCCCGGAGGGAAGTGTCATTTCCGGAACGGTATTGCGCCGTTCTCGTGAATCGGGAAATGTGAGCGGCACCAGTACGGCACTGCACACGTTTGCACGGAAGGACTCTTCATGGCGCTCACCGCCCTGCTCGAACTCGAATTCAAGGCCGACGCGCTCGACGACGCCAAAGCGGTGATGAGCCGGGTGCTCGGCGAGACCCGCGAGTTCGACGGTTGCGACGGAATCGAGATTCTGGTGGACCGGACGAACGAGGCCCGCTGGGTCGTCGTGGAGAAGTGGCGTTCGGCCGAGCACGACGCCGCCTACCGCAAGTTCCGCGCGGGCGAGGGCGCCATCACCGATCTCGGTCCGCTCCTGGCCGGAGCGCCGAAGCTCACGCAGTACACGACTCTCTGAGTCGCACCCCACAGACGACGACAGCGTGGCATGCCTGGGCATGCCACGCTGTCGTGTGTGCCGGACGAACCCGGAGGGTCGTCAGAGCGACAGCCGCTTGCGGGCCGCGGCGTATTCGTCGGCGAGTCGCTCGACGACGCGAGCGGTGGGAGCGATCCGGTCGATGACGGCGATGCCCTGACCCGCACCCCAGATGTCGCGCCACGCCTTCGCGGTGCCGCCGGGTTCGGTCTTGTCGTCACCCAGGTTCATCGCGGACGGATCCGAGGTGGCGAGGTTGTCGGGGTCCATGCCCGCGCGGCTGATGCTGCCCCGGAGGTAGTTGGCGTGCACGCCGCTGAACAGGTTCGTGTAGACGATGTCGGAGGCCGACGAGTCGACGAGCATCTGCTTGTACTCGTCCTGGGCGTGTGCCTCCGTCGTCGCGATGAACGCCGACCCGATGTACGCGAGATCCGCACCGGCAGCCTGCGCGGCGAGAATGGAATTGCCGTGCGCGATCGCGCCGGACAGCAGCAGCGGACCGTCGAACCAGGTGCGGATCTCCTGGACGAGAGCGAACGGAGACTGCGTGCCCGCATGTCCGCCGGCGCCGGTGGCGACCGCGATCAAGCCGTCGGCGCCCTTCTCGACGGCTTTCTTCGCGTACCGGTTGTCGATGACGTCGTGCAGGACGATGCCGCCGTACGAGTGGATCGCGTCGTTGACGTCGGTGCGTGCCCCGAGCGAGGTGATGACCAGCGGCACCTGGAACTCGACGATCGTCGCGAGGTCTTCTTCGAGGCGGTCGTTGGACCGGTGCACAATGAGGTTCACCGCGTACGGCGCGGACGGTGTCTCGGGATTGTCGGCGTCGTACCGGGCGAGTTCGTCGGTGATCCGGGTCAGCCACTCGCGCAGTTGCGAGTGCGGGCGGGCGTTGAGCGACGGGAACGACCCGACAACACCCGAAATGCATTGTGCGATCACGAGATCGGGGTTGGACACGATGAACATCGGCGATGCCACGACGGGCAGGCGCAGGCGATCCTTCAGAATCGGCGGCAGACTCATATACGTAACTCCTCGAGGGTGAGTGGTCAGGCTTGCTCTAGTTGTGCCGCCATGCGGGGGATCAGCGCCTGCAGGCCCTTGACGGGGCGGATCATGACTTTGAACCCGACGATCCGGTCCCGGTCGTCCCACTCGATCAGATCCACGCCGTTGACGTGTACGTCGTCGAGATCGGCGACGAATTCGAGCACCGCGGAGTTCGGGCCGTACCACTCGCCGACGTAGTGGAACCCGGTGTCGCCACCGAACACGGTGAGCGCCGCCCGGAGGTACGCGACCGTCTTGGCCTTGCCTTCCTGCGGGGTGAACACGGCGGGCGACAGGAACACGGCGTCGTCGGCGACGAGTACATCCAGCGCGTCGAGGTCGTTCGTCTCGATCAGGTGATGCCATCGGTCGATCACTGCCGGGCGGGCGGGATGCGTCACGTGGGTTCGCCTCTCGGTGGGGTGGGTCCGAGCGTAGAGTCCGCCGACTAAACGGTCAACAGTGACTGTTCGTGATTCCGCTCCGGGTGGGGTGCGCCCGGGTGCCGGTCCCCGGCGGCGCAGCGGCAGAGGCTAAGGTACGACGGGGCGGCGCGTGTCGCGTGCCTCGTCGTGACATCGAAAGTGGAGGTAACCGGGATGTTTGAACTCTTCGGCATGATCGTCGTCGTGCTTTCGATCGCTGTCGTGACCGTCGGCACCCTGATCCTGCTCGTGATCTCGACGATCAACCCGCATTTCATGCAGCGCAAGGCCAAGAACCCGAGCCTGGTCAAGGCCGACGCACACCGCGCCGAGTAACCAGCCCGTCGGACCGGCCGGAGAGCGCCTACCCCCAGCCCAGCTGGTGGAGGCGCTCTTCTTCGATGCCGAAGTAGTGCGCGATCTCGTGGACCACCGTCACCAGCACTTCGTGGACGACGTCGTCGTCCGTCCGGCAGATATCGAGAATGGCGTCCCGGTAGATCGAAATCGTGTCCGGTAACGAGCCCGCGTAATGACTGTCGCGCTCGGTGAGCGCGATCCCCTGATACAGACCCAGCAGATCCGGTTCCTCGTCGTGGCGCGGTTCGACGAGCACCACGACGTTGTCGATCGCGCGCGCCAGTTCGGCCGGGATCTCGTCGAGCGCCTCCGAGACGAGCTCCTCGAAATGCTCGTCGCTCATGTGTACGCCCATCACTGACCCGGGAGGGGAACGGCGCCGGGCAGCGGACTCGGCAGCGACCTGCCCTCGGGCAGCGGTTCCGGCGCCACCGGCGGCTGGCCGTCGATGAGGATGTCACCCTTCGCCGATCCCGTGATGGATGCGAATCCGCCGCCTTCGACCTGCTTGCCGATCGAGCAGTTGACCTTACGGCTGCCTGCGAGCCAGCTGTCGTACCCGAGGTTGTCCCAGAACAACGTCAGCGTCTTGTTGCGGAGCGCCTGCGGGTCGCCCAGGTATTCGCCGACCAGTCGCGTGCACGTCTCCTCAAGGTACCTGTCCTGGTCTTCGATGCTGGGGAGACCTTCGGGGAACTGCGACGACAGATCGACGGTGGCGACGACCTCGAACGCGTGCGGTTTCGCGCAGTCGACGGGGTCGGCCGGGATGCCGTTGTTGATGCCGATGCACACTCCGGTGTCCCACGCCCGCGACTGGTCCTGCTCTGCCACCCGTCCCTCGATGGGGAGGAGATTGCCCGTCGTCGACGAGAACTGCAGACCGCACCGCAGCGTTCGTTCTCCGGCGGCCCATCCGGCCTCGCCGGGATTGATCAGACCGACGCTGAACTTGCCGACCGGATCGAATCGGCTCTCGAGATAGTCCATCGCCGCCGGGACACACAGTTCGTCGCGCAGGGCGGTGAACCGCATCACCGACGGGAATCGGGAACCCGGCCCCCACTCGGCACCCGGGAACGTGCTCAGATCGATGTCGGCGACCACCTCGAACAGGTGCCTCTGCTCGCAGTCGACCTTGGTGAGATCGCCGGCATCGAGAGCGGTCCAGGTGAGGCAGTCACCCGTCGAGGCGGTGCCGAACGCTTCGCCCGCCACCGCGCCCGTGGTCGCCACGCTCCGGCCGTTGTCGGTGGTTCCGTCGGTGGAACCCTCGAAACCCGCCACGACGAACGTCGCGACCGCCGCGAGCACAGCGCCCACGGCGACGAATATCAGCGCGCGTCGGGTCAGCCTCGCGGAAGGCGGGCGTCGGTGGGGCTGCTGCTCAGATTCTTCGGCCATCACGTTCCATCATGCCCGTTCGTGCGGCCGGCGGTAGCGTCGGATCATGACCGATGAGCCTATAGATCCGCGAATTCTCGAGATCGCCCAGCTTATGTTCGACGCGGCGCGCGCCGGCGATGCCGCAACCCTTGCCGAGTATGTGGACGCGGGGGCGCCGGCGAACCTCACCAACGGTTCCGGCGACACGCTGGTCATGCTCGCGGCGTACCACGGTCATGCGGATGCGGTACGGGTGCTCGCCGAGCGGGGTGCAGATCTCGATCGCCTCAACGACAAGGGCCAGTCGCCGCTGGCGGGTGCCGTGTTCAAGGGAGCCGACGACGTCGTCCGGGTTCTGTCCGAAGCCGGTGCCGATCCACAGCTCGGGCATCCCACCGCAATCGATACGGCCAAGATGTTCGGGCGCGAGGAGTATCTGGAACTGTGGCAGCGGTAGGCTTCCAGTCGTGATCGACCTCAAGTTCCTCCGCGAGAATCCCGATGTCGTGCGTGAATCGCAGCGCACCCGAGGCGAAGATCCGGGCCTCGTCGATACCCTGCTCGAGGCCGATGCGGCGCGCCGGGCGGCTGTCCTCGCCGGCGACAACGCGCGAGCCGAACAGAAGGCTCTGGGTAAGAAGGTCGGCCAAGCCGCCCCGGAGGAGCGCGCCGCGCTTCTCGAGGGAGCGAAGGAACTGGCCGCCAAGGTCAAGGAACTCGAGGTCGAGCAGAACGCCGCCGAGCAGACGCGGGAGCGCGCACACCTCGCGATCTCCAACGTCGTGGAGGGCGCCCCCGCCGGTGGCGAGGACGATTTCATCACCCTCGAGACCGTCGGTGAGCTGCCCACCTTCGACTTCGAGCCCAAGGATCACCTCGCGCTCGGTGAGTCGCTCGGGCTGATCGACATGGAACGCGGAGCCAAGGTGTCGGGTGCGCGGTTCTACTTCCTCACCGGCTACGGCGCGCTGCTGCAGCTCGGCCTGCTGCAGCTCGCCGCGCAGAAGGCCACCGCGAACGGCTTCACCATGATGATCCCGCCGGTGCTCGTGCGTCCCGAGGTCATGCAGGGCACCGGGTTCCTCGGGCAGCACGCCGACGAGGTGTACCACCTGGAAGAGGACGATCTGTACCTGGTCGGTACGTCCGAGGTTCCGCTCGCGGGCTACCACTCGGGCGAGATCCTGGACCTGGAGAAGGGCCCGAAGCGGTACGCGGGCTGGTCGTCGTGCTTCCGCCGCGAGGCCGGCAGTTACGGCAAGGACACGCGCGGCATCATCCGCGTGCACCAGTTCGACAAGGTCGAGATGTTCGTCTACTGCAAGCCGGAGGACGCCGCTGCCGAGCATCAGCGTCTGCTGTCGTGGGAGCGCGAGATGCTCGCCTCGATCGACGTGCCCTACCGGATCATCGACATCGCCGGTGGCGACCTCGGATCGTCGGCGGCCCGGAAGTTCGACTGCGAAGCCTGGGTGCCCACGCAGGAGCGCTACCGCGAGCTCACGTCGACGTCCAACTGCACGACCTTCCAGGGCCGCCGGCTCAACGTCCGGTATCGCGACGAGAACGGCAAGCCGCAGATCGCGGCGACCCTCAACGGAACGCTCGCGACCACGCGCTGGCTCGTCGCGCTGCTCGAGAACCACCAGCAGGCCGACGGCTCGGTGAAGGTGCCGGCGGCGCTGGTGCCCTTCGTCGGACGCGAGGTGCTCGAGCCCGTCGTCTGAGCTGCTCGGGCTCACTCGTCGACGGTGTGGTGACGCGCACTCAGTCGCGGTGACGCACGACGTTGATCACGTTGCCATCCGGTGCCCGGACCAGGAATCGGCGCACACCCCACTCCTCGGTGGTGAGAGGGTGGACGATCTCGTAGCCGGCCTGCCGGGCTTCGTCGTATGCGGCATCGACGTCGTCCGTGTGGACGGACATCACCGCATCCTCCGGTGCGGTGGCGTCACCGCTGACGAGCTGGACGTGCGCTCCGCTGTCGGGATCGGTGTAGCGGGCCACCCAGCCCATGTCGAACTCTTCGGTACTCAACCCCAGGTAGTCGCGGTAGAAATCCTTGGCCGATTCGACGTCGGATACATGAAGGTTGGTGGTGATGCGCCTGGCATGCATGTCGTCCTCCTACGCGGCGGGTACACCGATCGTCGGCGCAGGGCGCCTCGATGTCGACCCTTCGAGCTGCGGGCGCGACGAACCGAGGCGCTCCAACCCTGACGCGTCGGGTTCAGCGCAGAACCAGGCAGGTCGAGGACGCGGTGGCGATCAGTCGGCCGTCCGCGTCGCGCGCCTCGCCCCGCGCGGTCGCGGTGCGACGCCCGGTGTACTCGCAGAACCCGTGGACACGCACGGCGGACTGTCCGGGCTGGATCGGCCTTATGTACCGGACCTGCAGGTCCAACGTCGTGTACCCCACTCCGGCCTCGAGCGTGCTCGACACGCTCAGTCCCATGGCGGTGTCGAACATCGCCGCGAGCACGCCGCCGTGCACGCTGCCGACGGCGTTGGCGTGGAACTCCTGAGGTTCGATGCACACCTCGACGAACCCCTCGCGGGCGTCGGTGACGGCGAAACCGAGGGTCCGCGACGTCGGATGCTGCGGGATGGAACCGTCGATCATGCCGCGCAGGAAGTCGAGGCCGTGCATGTCACGATTGGCGGCAGCGGTGGGCGCCGGATCGTCCCAGGTGTAGGTGCGCGAGCGCTCGGGCGCATTCTCCTCGGTCACCGTCCGACCGTATCCGATGCCCGAAAAGGGGAGTGACAGGCACCGGGGACACGTGGCACCCTGGCATCATGCGCCGACGACGTTGATCCGAACCGCACGATCCCCTGTCCTGCCGGGCTATATCGGTCCGTGCAGTGTCCGTCCGCGCGGTGGCCTACGCCTCGGTCCGGGAGTTCGTGCCGTTCTACGGCCTGTACGTCCTGCTGTTCGAAGATCACGGACTCGGCGCCGGCAGCATCTCGTCCCTGTTCGTCCTCTGGTCGGTGGTCGCGTTCGTCTCCGAGGTGCCGTCGGGCGCCTGGGCGGACACGGTGTCGCGACGGGCACTCCTCGCCGGAAGCGGCGTCCTGCTCACCGCGGCCTTCACGATGTGGCTCGTGTGGCCGACGTACTGGGGATTCGCCGCCGGTTTCGCGCTGTGGGGCCTCAGTGAGTCGCTGAAATCCGGCACGTTCGAAGCGCTGGTCTACGACGGACTGGCCGCACGCGCCGGCGAACACCGGTACGCAGCCGTGATGGGCTGTGCCGCCGCCGGGGAGATGGTGTGCGTGTTCGCCGCGACGCTGTCTGCGGCCCCGCTGTTCGGCCTGGGCGGTTACGCGCTCGTCGGATGGACGTCGGTGGCGATCACGGTCGCCGGCACGCTGCTGGTGTTCACACTCCCGGCCGCGCCGAAATCGACGGAGGCCGACGAGATCGACGGCCCCGGCGACACCCTCGCGGCGCGGTACCTCGCACGCCTGCGCGACGGCACGAACGAGGTCCGCACCGATTCCGCCGTCCGTCGCGCCGTTGTTCTCACCGCTGCGCTGCTCGCGTGTCTCGCGTTCGACGAGTACTTCGGGTTGCTCGCCCGGGAGGACGGCGCGAGTACGGAATTCGTACCCGTTCTCGTCGCGCTCACCGTCGTCGGACAGGTCGTCGGGGCGGCAACGGCGGGACGCGGCGCGCAGATGCGCGGCCGGGCGATGGGCGTGATCGTGACGATCGGCGCGCTGGCCCTGGCCCTGGGCGCTCTCGCAGGGGGCGTTGCGGGCTTCGTGGCCATCGGTCTCGGCTACGGCGCCCTGCACCACACCGCGATCGTGGCCGAAGCCCGACTCCAGGAGACGATGTCGGGCCGCGCCCGCGCCACGGTGTCGTCCGTCGTGGGCGTCACGAGCGAGATGTTGTCGGTGGCGATATTCACCGGGTTCGCCCTCGGCTCGGTGTGGTTGCCCGTCGCGATCCTCGTCGCGGCGGCAACGATGCCACTGTTCACCCTGGGAGCCGTGGCCGGCCGGATGCTTCCTTCCGCCGCGAAGGGGGAGCCCTCAGGAAGCCCTTAACTCGTCCGCCTAGATTACGGAGCATGTATGCCCGTTTTCTCCCTATTTCCCTCATCGCCGCCGGTGCCGTCATGGTCGGCACCGGCTCCGTGTTCGCCTACACCGACGACCCGCAGGTGACGGTCGTCGCCGAGACCGCGGGCAGCGGTGACACGCCGGATGCCGCCGCGGTCGCCGCCGCCCGGGACACCCTGCAGCAGGCGAGTCTCCCGCTGGCCCTGCTCAACGGCGGAGTGGGACAACTCGCCGACGGAAGCCGCCAACTCGACGTCGGCGCACAACAACTCGCCGACGGACTCACGCAGGCGCACGAGGGCGGTAAGCAGCTCGCGGACGGACTCGGCCAACTCGAAGGCGGAGTGGGGCAACTCGGAGACGGCGCGTCGCAGATCTCGTCGGGCGTCGACGAGGTGGTCACGCGGCTCAGCGGGTTCGGTGAGATGCAGGGATCGGTGACGGCACGGCTCTCCGTCGTCGCCGACACACTCTCCATGAGCGGTGATCCGGTCTCGGCTGGTACCGCCGACGAACTGCGTTCCCTCGTCGACATGCTGAACAGCCAGGGTCTCGGACCGGACACACTCGACCAACTCGGGCAACTGCGCGACGGTGCTCGGCAGCTGTCCTACGAATTGACCTCGCCCGACGCACAATTCGTCGCGGGAATGTCTCAGGCCGCCGACGGGTCCCGGCAGCTGCGCGACGGCCTGATGCAGCTCGACGACGGCGGCCGTCAGCTCGTCGATGGCACGGGGCAGCTCGTGGGCGGAGTCGAACCGGTCGGCAACGTCGTCAAGGGGATTTCGGAGAACGTGAGTGAGGCCACGGGAGTGCTCCCCGCGCGACCGTCCTCGGCAACTTCCGACGGTACGTCGGAACAGGTTGCCGCCGGTGTCGACGAAGCCGGTGTCGCGGCACGGCAATGGTGGCCGTACGCCTTGATCGCCGCGGGAGCTGTCGCGCTCGCCGCGGCGGCCCTGCTGCCGGCCGGTGCACGGCCGGCAGCCCGGGCCGGACAGCGGCGAGCGGCGGAATAATCGGGCGGGGCGGTGCCCGTCAGGCCTTGCTGCTGCGCAGTTCGTGGCCCTTGGAGGTCTTGCACCGCCCCGATTCGAGATCCCACTGCCAGCCGTGCAGGTTGCAGGTGAGCGTGGTGCCGTCCACCACCCCGAACTTCGACAGGTCGGCCTTGAGGTGCGGGCAGCGCCGCTGGATCTCGTAACCGCCCAGCTCGATCGACGCAGAGTCGTCGTGCGCCTCCGCGAACCAGCCGTCCGCATACGCGATGCGCTCGTCGGTGAGGCACTTGAAGAACGTGTACAGGAACTCGTTGTACCCGCCGACCCGCCACGTGCTGAAGCGTGTCGAGAGGAAGATCGTGTTGACCCAGTCCGGCTCGTCGTCGCGTAGCACCGTACGGACGATCTCCGGCGCGATACGGAATCCGTAGCGGTACTTGCCTTCTCCCTCGACGGGCTCGCGGACGATGCGCTTGGGGAAGTCGAGCACCACGGTCTCGTCGCCCATCACGAGGCCGACGGGGTAGCCGATGCCGTCACAGATGAGATCGGACTGCGCCATGATCGGCTCGAACTTCGCCCTGAGTGCGGGCAACAGCGGCTCGCCGTCGGCCGGCGCCCACGTGGCCTTCTCCGCGGCGATGACCGGCGCGAAGCGCTGAGCCATGTCCTCGATGTAGGCGGCCTTGTTCGTGAAGATCGACTCGACCTCGTCCTCGGGAATCGGATGGGCCAGTGTCATCTTCTCGCTCCCGGCGAGGTCCACGACCGAGCCCGGGATCATCAGCAGGCCACCGTCGCGGCCGTTGATGCGCAACTGTTCGAGGAACACCTTCTGGTCGGGGAAGATGTTGCCCTCGTCGCCGTGGTCGTCGTTGAGGTAGCGCAGTTCGTCGTCGAGGAAGACCGGCGGACCGGCGGACGGGACGATCCAGGTCGCGCCGACCTGCTCGATGTAGCTGCGGCAGCGGTCCATACCGCGCTGACGCTTCTGCTTGCCGAAGTTGGCTTTCGTCTTCTTCGGGATGTCGTAGACCATCGGATACCAGATGGCGCCCGAGTACTGCAGCAGATGGATGTCGATGTGACCGAACGCGTCGTGCATCGGGTCCATGTCGATCGGCCGCGCGTCGTTCATGTTGAACACGGTGGTCTCGCCGTCCGAGACGACGAGCCCGGAGTCGCCGATCGGGCCGTCCGCGGGTGCTCGCATCGCAATGATCATGATGTCGAGCTCGCCGGGTGCGAGGGGAGCGTCGGGCGCGTCCCGGATGCCTTCCTTGCTGATCCGGTGCTTGACCGAATCGGTGGTCTCGTAGAACTTCGTGAAACCGAGCGCCTCGAGTTCGCGGCGCAGATCCGGCACCGGGTAATCGGGCAGCAGCACGGTGGCGTCCTTGCGGACGTGCTCACCGAGCGTCCCGGGATCGAAATGGTCCTTGTGGAGATGCGAGACGTAGAGGTAGTCGACGTCGCCGAGGGCATCCCAGTCGAGGCTCGTGTTGTCGGGGAACGGTACCCACGACGCGAAGTAAGCGGGATTGACCCACGGATCGCAGAGAATGGAGCCTGCCTCGGTCCGGATGTGGAACCCGGCGTGGCCCACGCTGGTGATCTGCACTCGTTGCCTCCTGACGTGCTGACCTATGTACCTCCAGGGTAAGTGGAGAGGCCGTGGAGACACGCGGCAGCCCGCCGGGGCCACGGGTGCGGCACCGTATCGGCCGTCCGGTTACGCTGGCCGACGTGGAACCCTTCTACCGGACGATCATCGGCGTCGCGCGCACTCTGTTCGCAGGCCAGGGACTGAAATTCTCCGTCACCGGGGAGGAGCACATCCCCGCGACCGGAGGTGCGGTCATCGCGATCAACCACACCGGCTACATGGACTTCACCTACGCGGGTCTGCCCGCCCGTCCCGCGAAGCGCTACGTGCGTTTCATGGCGAAGAAAGAGGTCTTCGACAACAAGATCTCCGGGCCGATGATGCGCGCGATGAAGCATATCCCTGTCGACCGTGGTGACGCCGGCGACTCCTACCGCCTCGCAGTCGAAGCGCTGCGCGCGGGCGAACTGGTGGGAGTGTTCCCCGAGGAGACCATCAGCCGCAGCTTCGAATTGAAGAAGTTCAAGACGGGCGCGGCGCGGATGGCCGAAGAGGCAGGTGTGCCGGTCATCCCCATGATCATCTGGGGGTCGCAGCGGGTGTGGACCAAGGGTCATCCCAAGCGTCTGGGCCGCAGCAATACGCCCATCACGATCAAGGTCGGCGCTCCGATTCCCCCCTATCTGCCGGCGTCGGCCATGACCGAGCAGTTGCACGCGACGATGGAGCAGATGCTCCACGAGGTGCAGGACGCCTATCACCACGAGCCCGGCGCCTACTGGGTGCCGCGCCGTCTCGGTGGTTCGGCGCCCACACTCGAGGAAGCAACCGCCGAGGACGAGCGTGTCGCGGCGGAACGCCGGGCCCGCAAGGAACGCGAGCGGACCGAGCGCGAAGGGCCGGACAGCGGCGACCGCGGCGTTTCGGCACAATGACGGAGTGAGTTCACAGCGCCCGAGCCTTGTCGCCACCGATGTCGACGGCACCCTGATCGACAAATCCGAGCAGGTGTCCGACCGCACTCGGGCTGCCGTGCATGCGGTCGTCGACTCCGGTACGCCCTTCGTTCTGGCCACGGGGCGTCCACCGCGGTGGATCGCGCCCGTCGTCGAGCAGCTCGGGTTTGCTCCCCTCGCGGTGTGTGCGAACGGCGCCGTGCTCTACGACAGTGCGACCGATCGGGTGCTCAGCGCTGCGGTGCTCCGGGCCGACGAGCTCGCGTGGGTCGCCGAGGTGGCCGCTGCGGTGCTTCCCGGCTGCGGCCTTGCCGCCGAGCGTGTGGGGGAGAGCGCGCACGACGCCGCCACTCCGCAGTTCGTCAGTTCCCCGGGTTACGAACATGCCTGGCTCAACCCCGACAACACCGAACTCGCCGAGCACGAAGTGATCGCCGAACCGGCGGTCAAGCTGTTGATCCGGCTCGCCGGAGCGACGAGTCGTGAGATGGCCGAGGCGATCGCGCCGAAGTTGCACGGACTGGTCGACGTCACCTATTCGACGACCAACGGCCTGGTCGAGATCTCCGCAGCCGGCGTGACGAAAGCATCCGGGCTACGTGAGCTCGCCCGTCACCTCGACATCTCGGACGACCGCATCGTGGCATTCGGTGACATGCCCAACGACATACCGATGCTGTCGATGGCCCGCCATGGCGTCGCCATGGAGAACGCTCATCCCGACGCGAAGTCGGTGGCAGACGAAATCACTGCCACCAACGACGAGGACGGTGTTGCGCGGATCCTCGAACGCTGGTGGCAGTGATTCGTAGCTACCGGTGAACCGCGGGACTCAGCCCACAGGCACCGGTTCTGGTGCCGGTTCCGGCGCGGGCGCACCCTCGGGTGCGGGTACCGCGATGTCGGCCGGCTGATCCTGCATCGACTGCTCGTAGGCGTCGTTGTAGGCGCGCAGCACCTTGGTGACGACCCCGGTGGCCTCGTTGAAGATCAGCGAACCGAACTCGAAGTCCGAACGCCAGCCGTCCGGCACCCGGTACTCGTCACTGGTGGGCAACCCCAGCTCACCAGTGTCGAGTCCGTATTCCTGCCACGCCTTGTAGATCTCGCCGAGCACCGCCCACACGTCTCCACCGGGGGACGAGTAGAGGGCGCCGTTGACGAACCGGGCGTGCTCGAAGCCGCCCTTGGCGGGTGCGATCGGCGACACGGCCGTGCCGAGACGGCCGGTTTCGCCGCCTTCCGCGATCCATTTCCGGGCGAGCGGGTTGTTTTCGGCAAGTCGCATCAGTTCTGCGACCAGATCCTGCACGTTCGTGGCGGTCTCGGCCGAGCCGGGCGGCAGCGCGCCGGTGCCCGGTGCGGGACCCGCATCCCGCGGAGGGTTGGTCACCACGATCGGCGGTGCGCTCGGCGCGCCCTTGGCGGCGGCCGCGGCGATGTCGCGGATCTTGTTCATCTGCGCGTAGCCGCCGTCGCCGGGGCAACTGGTGTTGCCGACGTCGCGGTGCGCGAAGATGATCGGCAGATCTACCGCCGCACCCCGCGGGTACGGCGTGAACGACGTGCCCTCCGAGTACATGCTGGTGCGGCCCTTGGGGTCCAGACCGGCCGCGGCGAGCCGCCAGCCGAGGTAGTTGCCCACGTTCTGCACGGTGACCTCCGGCGGTGCGGCCGTGGAGAAGTCGCCCATCATCGCGATGCCGACGGTGTTCTCGTTGAAGCCGCCCGCGTGGGCGCCCTGCACATTGCGTTCCAGACCGCCCGCACGACCTTCGAAGATCTGTCCGTACTTGTCGACGAGCACGTTGTACCCGATGTCGCACCAGCCGAGTGTCTGCGCGTGGTACGCGTAGATGGCGCGGACGATGCCCGCGGACTCCGCCTTCGAGTAGTTGTTGCTGCCCGCGGTGTGGTGCACGGTGGCGCCACCGAGGGAGTCGTCGTACGTCGCACTCTGGCAGCGCAGCGACTCGTCGGCACCCCATTGCGACCTGCCGATGACTTTCAGGCCCGAGGTGCCGAGCGGCGCCGCGATGTCGTCGAGCCGGCCGTCGGCCTCGCCGGTACCCGGATCGATCAGGACCGCGCTGACGCCTTCCGCAGCCGCGAGCACGGGTTCCTGGCTGCGCAACGGCTTCGACGAGGAAGCGGGTACGTAGCCGAGTTCCGGTGCCGCGCCGCCTGTTTCGGCGACCGGGACCGGCCCTTCGTCGACCGGGGCAGGCGCATCGGGTGCCGGAGCGTCGGGTGCGGGTGCGTCGGGCGTCTCGGCCGGCGGTGCTTCCGCGCCGGCGAGCGCGGGTTCGGGGCCGGGACGCGGGGTGAGGAGAACCTGCACCGCGCGTGTCGCGCCGACGAAGATCGGCTCGGTGCCGCGTCGCGCGTCGTCGGACGTGTCGTTGCGGCTCGACTCGAGGGGTTCGGTGACCGACCACGGGCCCCACGAACCGTCGCCGTTCTGCGCGCGAATCAGCGCGTCGGTGTCGGCGATGTCGTCGGCGGCCAGTGCGACCAGGCTGAACGGAGTCTCCCGGGTGAGTTCCTTGACCGTGGCGCCGACACGGGCGATGGGACCGCCGTCGGGATCCGGGGTGGTGGTGATCTGCGGCAATCCGTCGATGATCTCCGCAAGACCGATGTCGGGCAGGTTGAGCCCGGTCAGTTCCTCGAGCGGGATGATCAGGTCCGGTACGGACGCGAGCACCACTTCCGCAATGTCTGGGCTGACGGATTCGACGGAGTCGCTGGTGGTGCGAACTTCCGTCGGTCCTGCGGTGAGTCCGGACACGGCAAAGGGCGTGGCGACGGCCAGGGCGGCGACGGCACCCAGGACGATCGACGGCTTAGGGCGGCGATGCGGCACTGTTTGCAACTCCCTGTTCGTGTAGATCTGCGGTCGGAGGAGGGGTTCCGAGAGGTCGAAAACCTCCATCGCGGACCGCTTCGAGAGAGCGAAATGGCCGCGATCGGGTGCAACTTGTGGTGCTGTTGTTTCTGCTGTGACTTGTGTTGCGTTGGTCCGTCACTCTTGTCACACTAGACCCAGGCAACCTTAAGCCTCAACCTGAGCTTGAGGATCGGTCGTAAATGTCCGATCCGGCGATCTACGAGTCCGTGCATCGTCCCGGAATGCGAGAACGAGGGAGCGGAACGCCATGGCACCACAATCCATCGGCCGCAGAGGAAAGATCCGTCGGAGACGATTCGTCATCGGACGACCACTGCGGAACGGGTGGCAGCCCTCCGTTGCTCGTCTCGCGGTGATCGGACTCGCGCCGGCTCTGGTGGTCGGTACGGGCGTCGGCGTGCTCGTGCAGAACCGTTCCGATTCGGTCGGCGTCGTCGAAGCGGTGTCGGCCGACACGCCGTACACCTTCTCCGGTTTCGGCCACGGCCACGGGCGGGGCATGGGGCAATGGGGGGCCTACGGCTACGCCCAGGAGGGCTGGACGGCCGAGCGCATCATCGCGCACTACTACGGCGGAACCACGCTCGGTTCGATCGACGACTCGATGATCGCTGTGCGCCTGACGGGACAGGACGACCGCTCACTCGATGTGTATTCCGAGACCGGTCTCCGAGTTGCAGGACAACAACTGGCGCCCGGTGAGGCTGCCCATCTGACCCCCACGCCCGGCGGCGGCGCGAACGTCGTCGTCACGACCGGGTGCAGCGGCGAAGTGCTCTGGCAGGCGGCGACCGATGTGCCCTGGGCAGATCCCGTCGACCTCGGCGAGGACCGCCCGGCGGAGGAACACCTCCGGTTGTGCGGGAGCGACACGCCGTATCGCGGAGCCCTCGGAGTGGTGCTCGACGGCGCGGCGCCCCGGACGGTGAACCGACTGCACGTCGAGGACTATCTCCGCAGTGTCGTCCCGGCCGAGGCGCTTCCGGGCTGGGCCGACACCGGTGGCGCGGAAGCCCTCCGTGCGCAGGCCGTCGCGGCACGTTCCTACGCACTTGCCGAAAAGCGGAACGAACTCTGGCAGACCTGCGACTCCACCGACTGCCAGGTGTACACCGGATCGAACGCCGAGGACCCCCGTACCGACGACGGTGTCCGCAGCACGCGCGGCACCGTTCTGATGAAGGACGGCGCCGTCGTCCGAAGCGAGTTCTCGGCGTCGACCGGTGGATACAGTGCCGGAGGCGTCTTCCCGCCCGTCGAAGACGCGGGGGACAAGGTGGCACCGAACCGGGCCTGGGCCAAGACCCTGTCGGCCGGGGAGATCGGCTCCGCGTTCGGCGTGGGCGAACTCCAGGCGTTCGAAGTGCTTGCCCGCAACAACCTCGGCGCGGACGGTGGACGTGTCACCCGCGTGCGCGTCGTCGGCAGCGACCGCACCATCGAGACGACCGGCGCCGAGGCCCGCGCCAAACTGGGTCTGCGTTCGGACTGGTTCACAATCGCCGAAGGCGCAAATCTGCCGGCCCCGCCGACCACCCCGGCCGCAGAGCCCGGACCTGAAGTCGGTATCGATCCGTTCGGCAGCGGGAACGGCGCGTCGCCCATCGAAGCGAAATTCTTCGAACTCGGTGGTGTCGACGGTGTACTCGGCACGCCGGTCGGTCCGGAACTGATGCTGCCCGACGAACTGGGCAAGTTCCGCATCTTCACGGGTGGCGCGATCGTCTGGACGCCGGATCTCGGCGCGCAGGTGATCGACGCCAGCTTCCTCGACGAGTGGCTGCCGGGTACGGGTAGTACCGAGTAGCCGGACGCGAGTAGCCGGTACCGAGTAGCCGCCCGCGAAACGCAGCAAGGGGACGGACCTGATCAGGTCCGTCCCCTTCTTGCGTGTCCGAGGAAGGGTTGACATTGACGCAACGTCAAGACGCACCCTGAAAAGTGCCGAAAGGAGAGCGGAGATGCCACGCGAATGGTCGATCCAGGAACTGGCCCGGAGCGCGGGTGTCACCAGCCGCACGCTGCGGCACTACGGCGACGTCGGAGTGCTCGTCCCGTGTCGTACCGGCAGCAACGGGATGCGGTTCTACGACGCCGACGCGCTCGTCCGGTTGCAGCGCATCCTCCTGCTGCGTGACCTCGGTCTGGGTCTCCCGGCGATCCGGGAGGTCCTCGACGGGCACGACGACACGACGGCAGCGCTGCGGACGCATCTCGAACTGCTCGAGCACGAGCGGCGGCAACTCGAGAGGCGCATCGAAGCGGTGCGCAGCACCCTCGCGAAGACCGAAAAGGGAGAAGAGCTCATGGCAGACGAAGTGTTCGACGGTTTCGATCACACGCAGTACCGCGACGAGGTGATCGACCGATGGGGCAAGGACGCGTACGACAACAGTGACCGCTGGTGGCGCGGAATGGGCGAGGGCGAACGCGGCGACTGGAAGAGCCGCGCCGCGCAACTGTCCGCGGACTGGACCGCAGCGGCCGAGGCAGGGGTGGACCCGGCCGGCCCGGAAGCCCGGGAACTCGCTCGCCGTCACGTCGAGTGGCTGTCCTCGATTCCCGGCACTCCCGGATACGGCACCCCGGACGGCATCAGCCGGGAGTACGTGCTCGGCCTCGCCGACATGTACGTGGCCGACGAACGGTTCGCCGCGAACTACGGCGGACCCGCCGGTGCCGCGTTCGTGCGCGACACGCTGCACCGATACGTGTGAACGGGGCGCCCGGTCGGCCCGGTGACGGACCGAACCGGCGCGTTCGTACCCCGGTCGCTTACCCTGGTTCTCCGTGACTGCTGCATCAGCGCCCCAGCCCTCCACCGGTGAGTACGACCTGATCGTCGTCGGCTCCGGATTCTTCGGACTGACGATCGCAGAGCGGGCCGCCACGCAGCTCGGCAAGCGAGTTCTCGTCGTCGAGCGCCGCTACCATCTCGGCGGCAATGCGTACTCCGAACCCGAGCCCGAGACCGGCATCGAAATCCACAAGTACGGTGCCCATCTGTTCCACACGTCGAACAAGCGGGTGTGGGACTACGTCAACCAGTTCACCGACTTCACGGGCTATCAGCACCGCGTGTACGCGATGCACAAGGGCCAGGCCTACCAGTTCCCGATGGGGCTCGGCCTCGTCTCCCAGTTCTTCGGCCGCTACTTCACGCCGGACGAGGCGCGCGCCCTGATCAAGGAGCAGGCGTCGGAGATCGATTCCGCCGAGGCGAAGAACCTCGAGGAGAAGGCGATCTCCCTGATCGGCCGTCCGCTGTACGAGGCGTTCGTGCGCGACTACACCGCCAAGCAGTGGCAGACCGACCCGAAGGAACTGCCGGCGGGCAACATCGCCCGGCTCCCGGTCCGGTACACCTTCGACAACCGCTACTTCAACGACACGTACGAAGGGCTGCCGGTCGACGGCTACACCGCGTGGCTCGAAAACATGGCGAAGGACGACCGCATCGAGGTGCGGCTCGACACCGACTGGTTCGAGGTTCGCGACGAGATCCGGGCCGCGAGCCCCGATGCGCCCGTCGTCTACACCGGCCCGCTGGACCGCTATTTCGACGACGTCGAAGGCAAGCTCGGGTGGCGCACCCTCGACTTCGAAACCGAGGTCCTGCGCGACTGCGGTGACTTCCAGGGCACCCCGGTGATGAACTACAACGACGCCGACGTGCCGTACACCCGCATCCACGAGTTCCGGCACTTCCATCCCGAGCGCGAGACGTACCCGGCCGACAAGACGGTCATCATGCGTGAGTTCTCGCGCTTCGCGGGTGACGACGACGAGCCGTACTACCCGATCAACACCTCCGAGGACCGCGCGAAGCTCACCGCCTACCGCGAACTCGCGAAGAAGGAAGCAGCCGAGAACAACGTGCTGTTCGGCGGCCGCCTGGGGACCTACCAGTACCTCGACATGCACATGGCGATCGCCAGCGCGCTGTCGATGTTCGACAATGTCCTCGCGCCGCACTTCGAGTCGGGTGCCCCGATCGCGGGTGACGCGTCGTGAGCATCAGCGAACCGGGCCTGCTCGGTAAGACCCTTCTCCAGCGGATCATCCTGCCCCGGCCGGGTGAACCCCTCGACGTGCGCACCCTGTACCTCGAGGAGTCGCCGACGAATGCCCGTCGTGCCCACGCCACGACCCGCACGGCCCTGACCGTCGGCGCCGAGTCGGAGGTGTCGCTGTGCACCTATTTCAACGCGTTCCCGGCAAGCTACTGGCGGCGCTGGAGCACACTGCCGGCGGTGGTGCTGCGCCTCGAGCTGACCGGCCACGGCCGCATCGACATCTACCGCAGCAAGGCCGACGCGAGTCGCATCCACGTCACCGGCAGTGAATTCTCCGGCGACAAGGTCGTCGTCGAACTCGAGACCGATCTCGGTCCGTTCGAGGACGGCGGCTGGATCTGGTTCGACATCACGACCGACACCGAGGTCACGCTGCACTCCGCGGGCTGGTACTCGCCGGTGGAGGCCGAAGGCCGCGCGTCCGTCGCTGTCGGTATCCCGACGTTCAACCGGCCCGCCGACTGTGTGAAGGCACTGCGGGCGCTCGCGTCCGACCCGCTGGTCATGGATGTCGTCGACGCCGTGATCATTCCGGACCAGGGCACCCGCAAGGTTCGTGACGAACCGGATTTCGCCGAGGCAGCCGCACCGTTCGGCGACCGGCTCGTCATCCACGACCAGGGCAACCTCGGTGGTTCCGGTGGTTACAGCCGCATCATGTACGAGGCGCTGAAGACCACCGACTCGCCGTTCATCCTGTTCATGGACGACGACATCGAGATCGAACCCGACTCGGTGCTGCGCGCGCTGGCATTGTCGCGCTTCGCGAAGAAGCCGATGCTCGTCGGCGGCCAGATGCTCAACCTGCAGGAACGTAGCCACCTGCACACCATGGGCGAGGTCATCAACCGGGCGAACTTCATGTGGAGTGCCGCTCCGAACGTGGAATACGACCACGACTTCGCGACCAAGCCGTTGCACGACCGCGAGAACTCGAAGCTGCTGCACCGGCGCATCGATGTCGACTTCAACGGCTGGTGGATGTGCATGATCCCGCGGGTCGTCGCGGAGGACATCGGGCAGCCACTGCCGTTGTTCATCAAGTGGGACGACGCCGAGTACGGGCTGCGCGCCCGCGCCGCCGGCTATCCGACGGTCACCATGCCCGGTGCCGCGATCTGGCACATGGCATGGAGCGACAAGGACGACGCCATCGACTGGCAGGCGTACTTCCACCTGCGCAACCGACTGGTCGTCGCCGCAATGCACATGGACGGCGACTCCAAGGCCCTGGTGCTGGACACGGTCAAGGCCACGGTCAAGCACCTGGTGTGCCTCGAGTACTCCACGGTCGCGATCCAGAACAAGGCGATCGAAGACTTCCTGGCCGGCCCGGAGCAGCTCTTCGACCTGTTGCCCCGCGCCCTCGGTGAGGTGCACGCGCTGCGGAAGAACTTCTCCGACGCAGTGGTGCTGCCGTCGTCGACAGAGTTGCCGATGGCGTCGGGAGCCGAGGTCGGCGCGGTCGGAATCCCCGAAGGCGCGGCCGCGAAGGTCAAGCGTCTCGCCAAGGGTGTGCTGCACAATTTCCGTCCGGAGAACGCCGAGCACCACAGCCGTCCCCAGCTCAACGTGCCCACGATCGATGCGCGCTGGTTCCTGCTGTCCCAGGTCGACGGTGTGACCGTCACCACCGCGGACGGCCGGGGCGTCGTCTACCGTAAGCGCGACCGAGCACAGGCTCAGGCCCTGCTGACCGAGGCGCTTCGCCTGCGCCGTGAACTTGCGCGCCGGTTCCCCGAAATGAAGAAGCGGTACCGGGACGCGGTTCCCGCCCTGACCAGCAAGGAGGAGTGGGAGCGTGTCTTCGGCGCCGGTAACTAGCGAGACGAATCCGGCCGAGTGCGCTCGCACAGGTCGTTGGAAGAGCACCGACACCGAGATACGGATCCTGCAGACCGTGCAGGCTGCCGTCGGCAGCACTCCGGGCGCCATCTCCGCTGCGCGCGGTCTGTCGCACTTCGGTGAGCACGCGCTCGGCTGGGTCGCCGTCGGCGGACTCGGAGCCGTGGTCGACCGCAAGCGCCGCCGTCAGTGGGCCGGCGTCGCCGTCGGTGCCGTCGGTGCGCACGCCGCTTCGATCGTCATCAAGCGGGTGGTGCGCCGTCGTCGGCCGTCCGACCCGTCGGTGCAGGTCAACGTGTCGACGCCGAGCAGGCTGAGTTTCCCGTCGTCGCACGCGACCTCCACGACCGCGGCTGCCGTGCTGCTCGCCCGAGTCACCGGGCTACCCTTTCCCGCGGTGCTCGTGCCGCCCATGCTGCTGTCGCGCCTCGTTCTCGGCGTGCACTATCCGACGGACGTCCTGGCCGGCGCGGCACTGGGTGCGGCGTCCGCCGCCGTCGTGGTGCGGGCAGAGAAGAAGTTTGGAGAGCGATGAGCGAGGAACCGGCCGCCGTCAAGGAGGCCCCGAAGACCCTGCCCGCGGGGATCGTCAAGGCGATGCGCCCGCGGCAGTGGGTGAAGAACGTCCTGGTGCTCGCGGCACCGATGGCTGCGGGATCGGTCACCCAGCTCGACGTGCTGTTGCCGGTCGCGCTCGCGTTCGTCGTGTTCTGCATGGCAGCGTCCGGCATCTACCTGGTCAACGACGCGCTCGACGTCGAAGCCGACCGTGCGCACCCCACGAAGCGTTTCCGGCCGATCGCCGCCGGCATCCTGCCGATACGACTCGCCTACATGATCGCGGTGGGCCTCCTGGTCGCTTCGATCCTGCTGTCGTTCCTCGCGAACTGGCAGCTCGCGGTGGTCATGGTCGTCTACATCGGCATCCAGCTCGCGTACTGCTTCGGGCTGAAGCATCAGGCCGTGCTCGACATCTGCATCGTCTCGTCGGGATTCCTGATCCGGGCGATCGCGGGCGGTGTCGCGGCGGAGATCCCGCTGTCGCAGTGGTTCCTGCTGATCATGGCGTTCGGATCGCTGTTCATGGCGGCAGGTAAGCGCTACGCCGAACTCCGTCTCGCGACCCGCACCGGAGCCAAGATCCGCAAGTCGCTCGAGTACTACACCGAGACCTACCTGCGGTTCGTGTGGACCGTGGCCGCGACCGCCGTCGTGATCTGCTACGGCCTGTGGGCGTTCGAGCAGGACAACCGCGCGGACTCGAACTGGTACGCCATCTCGATGGTGCCGTTCGTCGTCGCGATCCTCCGGTACGCGGTGGACGTGGACGGTGGCGAAGCCGGGGAGCCGGAAGAGATCGCTTTGAAGGACCGTGTGCTGCAGTTCCTCGCGGTTGCCTGGATCCTGGTGGTCGGCGGTGCTGTCTACCTCTTCTGACGTCGTGAACGACGTCGACGACAACGCGGCAGGCCGAGCGGGCACCAACCGACCCGGCCTGCCTCGCGGTGTCGCACGCGGAGTGTTCGCCGGGGGAGTGGCCCTCTCGGCACTCCTGATGTTCTGGGGCGCGTGGGACCGCCGCTGGATCGCCGACGACGGCCTGATCGTCCTGCGTACGGTGCGCAACCTGCTGGCCGGATACGGACCGGTGTTCAACGCCGGGGAACGCGTCGAGGCGAACACCTCCACGGCATGGACGTACATCGTCTACGGCGCCGGATGGCTCACCGGCATCCGCCTCGAGTACGTCGTACTCGGCCTCGCGCTGGTGCTCTCGACGACCGCGGTGGTCCTGGCGATGCTCGGCGCGGCGCGGTTGTACCGGTGGCGCATGCGTGCCGCGACCGGCACGGTTCTGCTGTTGCCCGCCGGTGTGCTCGTCTACATCGCGGTGCCGCCGGCCCGGGACTTCGCGACATCCGGACTCGAGACCTGCCTGGTGATCTGCTGGCTCGCGCTGGTGTGGCTGCTCATGGTCCGGTGGGCAACGCCCGATCCCGCCGGGAAGCGGCCTCTCCCGGGGACCGTGGGGATCCTGGGCACGGCGTTCGTCGCCGGGCTCGGTCCGCTGGTGCGCCCCGAATTGGCGATCGTCGCGGGTCTGACCCTCGCTCTGCTCTTCCTCGCGGACGGCCTGACCTGGCGGATCCGCGCTGCGATGGTCGCGGTCGCGGGTCTGGTGCCGGTGGTCTACCAGATCTGGCGAATGGGCTACTACGGCCTGCCGTACCCGAACACCGCGGTCTCCAAGGACGCGGGCGGCGCGAAGTGGACACAGGGCTTCGACTACCTCGGCAACCTGGTCGTGCCGTATCTGCTGTGGCTGCCGCTGTTGTTCCTCGTCACGGTGACCGTCGCGGTGATGCTGTCCAGCGGTCGCGGTACCGGTGTTGCCGGCAACCGTGAAAGGTTCCTGTCGAAGGGAACCGACGTGCGCACCCTGCTGACGGCGGGACAACGAGTACTGCGCACGCCCACCGCCGTGGTCGTGCTGATGGTCCTGTCCGGTGTCCTGCTCCTGCTGTATTCACTGCGCGTAGGCGGCGACTTCATGCACGGCCGCGTGCTGCTCCCGCCCCTGTTCTGCCTGCTGCTGCCGGTAGCGGTGATCCCGCTCCGGGTCCCCGACCGGTCCGAACTCGGAAACAATCCCCGGACCCGCGTGGCCGGCGCGGTCGCGGTGCTCTGGGTCGGCACGGTGGTGTGGGCGCTGTTCGCGTCGAACACGACCGGCATGCCGGAGGGTGCGGTAGTCGGCCGATCGGGCATCGTCGACGAGCGGGCGTTCTACTCGCTCAACACCGGGCACCTCCACCCGATCCGCGCCGAGGACTACCTCGACTACCCGCGGATGCGCGCGATGGTCTCCACGATCGCCGAGACGCCGAACGGGGGCCTGCTGCTGCCCACGCCGTCGTACGACGCCTGGGACGTCGTCCCGCCCCCGGAACCCATTCCGCCGGGCGGAGCGGGGCACACGGTCTTTTTTCTGAACCTGGGCATGACGAGCATGAATGTCGGGCTGGATGTTCGGGTGGTCGATCAGATGGGCCTGGCCTATCCGCTCGCGGCACACACCGAACGGCTCGAAGACGGCCGGATCGGGCACGACAAGATCCTGTATCCGGACTGGGTGGTGGCCGAGTCGGGAGTGGTCGACGTCTATCCCTGGCTGCCGGGCTACCTCGACGAAGAGTGGGTGGCGATGGCCAAGCTCGCGCTCACGTGCCCCGAGACGCGCGAGTTGCTGGATTCGTCCGGTGCCGAGCTGACCTGGCCGCTGTTCAAGCGGAATCTGCGGAACGCATTCGAGTACGCGGGATACCGGATCGACCGGGTACCGGAGTACGAGATCCAGCGGTGCGACCTGCCGATGCCGTCCGCGGGTGGATGACCGAGTTGGCTTGAACTTCAGGTCTCGCTAGTATCACGGCATATTACGGTCGGATAACGGCGAGAACGGTCGCCGCGGCACGTCGGTCTGCGCAAGCCCACGACCTCAGAAATCGGGGTTTGTCAGAGATCACGCCATCCTTTACAGTCTTGACCGCAGTGTGACTTGTGGCGACCGCCCGCCGGTCGTCGAACGCCGGGTATTCACGGGGGACGCGAACGCGGACGCCGCTGATCGAGAAAGTGAGCATTGTTCATGCGTTTTGTCCCCAGGTTGTCGCAGGGCCTTCGTCGGCGCCTGCTCGGCACCGCCGCCGTGGCGCTGGTATTGCCCGTTGCCGCCGGTGTTGCCGGAACCTCCGCGGCTGTCGCCGCACCGGCCCAGAGTGCACCGGTCTCGCACCGCGCACCGGCCGGAGGATTCGAAGAGGTCTTCGTCGATTCCGACATGGGCCCGATCAAGGTTCAGATCCAGTGGGCAGCCCGTGGCGGTGATGCGGCTCTCTACATGCTCGACGGATTGCGCGCCCGCGACGACGCCAACGCGTGGACCTTCGAGACGAATGCTCTCCAGCAGTTCGGCAACGACAACGTCAGCTTGGTCATGCCGGTCGGCGGCCAGGCGAGCTTCTACACCGACTGGTACTCGCCCAGCAATCTCAACAGCCAGGAGATCACCTACAAGTGGGAGACGTTCCTGACCCAGCAGCTGCCCGACTACCTCGCCACCCGTGGCGTGTCGCGCAGCAACAACGGCATCCTCGGCCTGTCGATGGGTGGCTCGGCCGCTCTGACGCTGGCTGCCTACCACCGCGACCAGTTCAAGTTCGCGTCGTCGCTGTCGGGCTACCTGAACCTGTCGGCTCCCGGCATGCGTGAGGCCATCCGTATCGCGATGCTCGACGCCGGCCGCTTCAACGTCGACGCGATGTGGGGCCCGCCGTGGAGCCCGTCGTGGCTGCGCAACGACCCGTTCGTGTTCGCTCCGAAGCTCGAGGGCCTGTCCCTCTACATCTCCGCAGCGAGCGGCCTGCCCGGCCAGCACGACAACCCGGAGGGCTTCGTCGGCTTCTACAACACGGCGAACGCAATGGGCCTCGAGGCACTGTCGCTGGTCCAGACCCGCGCATTCCAGGTCAAGCTGGCCGCGCTCGGTATCCCCGCCACCTTCGAGTTCCCGTCGCGTGGCACCCACGCATGGAAGTACTGGGAAGACGAGCTGTGGAAGGCTCGCCCGCAGATCCTCGAGGCGCTCAACGCCTTCTGATCTCCCTAGAGATCCGGTAGCACTGCTCCTCACAGCGCCGCCCACCACCGTTCGGTGGTGGGCGGCGCTGCGCTCTCTGTAACAATTTTCCCATCAGTCACAGCGCGGCACCCCCGCGACCGGCTCTCCTACGTGTACAAACAAGGTTCGGGACGGGGGACATCCGGCACAGCAGCGCCCGTGTGTGGGCGCCCGGTAACGCAGGAAGCGAGCGATGCAGATGCGAACCCAGCTTGGCGGTCACCGGAGCAGATCGGGCGGCAGCGCACGATCCGAGAGCAGCGGCACACGTTCGGTGGGACGCGGGAAGCGGCGTGCACTCGGGCTGCTCGCAGCCGCGCTCGTGGCACCGCTCGCAGCCGGGATGACCACGGTGCCGGTCGCTTCCGCGCAACCTCTCGCGACCCAAGCCGACCCTGTCGGCCAGAACCAGTCGGGTGCGACGGTGCGTGCGGTCGACTGGCTCACGGACCGCCGCGTGGCGCTGTGGATCGACTCCCCGTCGATGGGAACGCCCATCCAGGTGCAGATGCTCCTCGCCCGCGACTGGAACATCGCGCCGGAGAAGCGCTTTCCGTCCGTGTTCATGCTCGACGGGATGCGCGCCCGCGACGACCAGAGCGGCTGGACGCTCGAAACGGACGCCGAGGCGTTCTTCGCCGACAAGAACGTCAACGTCGTCCTTCCGGTCGGTGGCCAGTCCAGCTTCTACTCGGACTGGGTGGACCAGAACAACGGCCAGAACTACAAGTGGGAGACGTTCCTGACGAAGGAACTCCCACCGATCCTCGAGAAGGACTGGCGCAGCACGGACAAGCGCGGTGTCGTCGGCCTCTCGATGGGCGGCACGGCCGCGATGTTCCTCCCGGCGCGCAACCCCGGTTTCGCGCAGTTCGCCGCATCGCTGTCGGGCATCCTCACCACCACGACCCTCGGCATGCCCGAGGCCATCCACTACGCGATGCAGGATGCGGGTGGGTTCGACTCGGAGGCGATGTGGGGTGAACCCGGCGGCGAGGGCTGGGAGGCGCACGACCCGTATCTCCTCGCCGACAAGCTGCGAGGCGTGAGCCTGTACGTGTCGAGCGGAAGCGGCAGTGCCGGTCCGTACGACGACCCGTCGAGCGTTCCCGGCGTCAGTACCAACTACGCGGGCATGGGCCTCGAAATCTTGTCGCGCCTGACGTCCCAGGCGTTCGCGACGAAGCTGAAGAAGACCGGTATCCCGGCGCAGATCGTGTACCGGCCCTCCGGCACCCACACGTGGAAGTACTGGGAATTCGAGCTGCACCAGTTGTGGCCGCAGCTCGCGAACACACTCGGTGTCGAGGTGGAGAAGCCGGCGTGCGCGCCTGCCGGAGCCATCGCAGACGTTGCCGGTGCCGGCCCGTGGCTGGGCGACTGCCTCACCGCCGAATACCCGGTTGCCGGTGGCACCGTGCAGGACTTCCGCTTCGGGCGGGTCTTCTCGTCCGACGGAGTGACCGTCCCGGTCGCCGGCGCGATCGGCGGTCTCTACCAGGGCAGCGGCGGACCCGCGGGAGCGCTCGGCTACCCGGTCACCGAGGAACGCGGCACCGCGGACGGGCGCGGCCGGTACAACCACTTCCGCAACGGCGCGATCTACTGGACTCCCGAACACGGCGCGCGCCCGGTGCGGGGCGCGATCTTCGAAGAGTGGAAGCGCCAGGGCTGGGAAGGTGGCCCTCTCGGTTACCCGGTCCTCGACGAGGCGCGAACCCCGGACGGTCGCGGCGTCGTGCAGGGCTTCGAGATCGGGGCGATGTACTGGTCGGAGCAGACCGGCGCGCACGCGGTCCAGGGCATGATCATGGACAAGTACGGTCAGCTCGGCTACGAGGGCGGAGTGCTCGGGTTCCCGATCTCGAGCGAGCAGGTCGTCAAGGACAACGGCCGCGTCGCCGACTTCGAGAACGGCCGCATCTACTGGAGCCAGCCCACCGGCGCGTGGCCCGTGCGCGGCAAGGTCCTCGACGCGTGGTCCGCGGAGGGTGCCGAGAACGGCCGCCTGGGCTATCCCGTCGGCGACGAGTTCCCGGCCGAGGGTGGACGCGGTGTCCAGCAGAACTTCCAGAACGGCTTCGTCACCGTCGACGGCGACGCGGTTACGCTGCACCCGTAACCCGCCCGGGGACTGTTACTCCCGCACGCGCGGCCGTACGGAGCGAGGCGCTCCGTACGGCCGCGCGTGCGCTATGTAGCCTGGGGCACACCCTGTTCCAGTTCTGCTCGATACCGGATGTGAGGACACCACCACATGCCTGCACGGACCCGCTCGCGCTCCACCCGCGTCTTCGGCGCACTCGCCGCGGCAATCGCCGCCACCGCAGTTCTGTCCGCCTGCGGAAGCGACGACTCCACCGCTACGAGCACACCGACGACGACCGGTGTGACGACGTCGACCAGTACGGTGTCTCCCACCGACGAGGCGGACGAGACCGGCGCGGGCGAGACCTCGAGCACCACCGCGAGTGGTGACGAGTCCGCACCGCCCGCCGCGACGCCGGCCCCCGGTGGCGGGGCACCCGGTGGGGCGCCCGCTCCCACCGCGGAAGGCGACGAGTTCCTCGCCGCGCTGCGTGCCGAGGGTGTCGAGCCGTCCGACGAGGCCGGCGCGATCAGCATCGCGGACTACATCTGCAGCGCTCAGGCGCAGGGTGGCTCCCCGTCCGAGGTGAAGACGTTCGTCACCGCCTTGGTCGGCAGCGAGTCGGTCACCTCCGGCGGCGAGATCACCGAGGAACAGGCCGCTGCTACCGCGGACACTTACATCGCCGTCGCGGGCGACACGTACTGCAGCTAGGAAGGTCGGCACGATGGTCAGGACGAAGCAGCGCCGTAGTGGGCGCACAATCGTGGTTCTGGGGGCGCTGCTCCTCCTGGCCGTCGTGCTGGTGCTCTGGTACCTGCTTGCGGGACGGCTCGATGTGCCGGGCCCGACCCCACCGCAGGGTCCCGACGACACGCAGTCGCAGCCGGCGTCGTGCCCGGATGTGCAGGTCGTCAGCGTGCCGGGGACGTGGGAGTCGGCGATCGGGGACGATCCCTACAATCCGACCGCAAACCCCATGTCGTTGATGCTCAACGTGACGCGCCCGCTCCAGGAGCGGTTCGATCCGCAGCGGGCGGACGTGTACACCGTCCCGTACGTCGCTCAGTTCTCGAACCCGATCGCCATTCCCCCGGACGGTCAGCAGTCGTACAACAACAGTCGCGGCGCGGGTACGGCGGCGACCACAGATTTCCTGTCGCAGCGCTTCGCCGAATGCCCGCTCACGAGCTATGTGCTCACCGGCTTTTCGCAGGGTGCGGTGATCGTGGGTGACGTAGCGGCGCAGATCGGTGCCGGCAACGGTCCGGTTCCGGCGGATCGTGTCCTCGGGGTCGCGCTGATCGCGGACGGCCGGCGCGACGGCGTGTCGGGAACCGACATCGGAGCCCCCGTCGCGGGAGTGGGCGCGGAACTGTCGCTCGCCGGACTGCGACTGCCGGGCATCACCATGACGGGCGAACGTCCGGGCGGTTTCGGAGCGCTCGACGACCGCACCGTGCAGATCTGCGCGCCGACCGACAGCATCTGCGACGCCCCTGCGAACGCGTTCAATCCGTCGAACTGGGCGACTGCTGCGCCGCGCATCCTCGAGTACGTGAACAACCCGATCCATGCGCAGTACAACTGGTATGTCGTCGACGAGAACGGGACCACCGCACCGCAGTGGATCACGTCGTGGGCGACCGATTTGATCGAATCCGCCCCGCATCCTGCCGAGGAGTGAGGTTCCTCGAGGGTTACTCGCCAGTAGTGTCGGTCGTCACCACCGGGTGCAACGGTCCTGCCGTCGGCCTCTAGACTCATCTCTCGGCCGACACGCCCGGCCGATCCGGGGCGCGCGGTTCGCGATGACTGCCACAGGAGAAGAGGTCCGATGGGTGCCAGCGACGGAGCGGCGAATACCCGCCCGGCGATGGGGCGTACCCGCACCGGCGACCTCGGCCTCCGCTGCGTTCCGATGATCCACGTCACTACCACGTCGTCCGCGCGTCTGCGCGTCGATATCGGTCCGGTGCGCCGCGCGCACGTTTCGGGCGGGCCGAGGCGGGTACTGCGCAGGTCGGGGGATGACACCGGCACGCATACCGGGCCCGGGACCCCTGCGGAAAGGGCGCCGAATGTGCACAGCGGGTCGGCGATGTCGTATGTTGGTGGCTTCCCGAAGGGGACGGAAGTGCCTGTCCCGTCGATTCCGGTATTCGTGGGGTGGGTAAGCGATGCCGATCTGTAACATATCCGTGACCTCGGACCGATGAACACCTTCAGTGAGTCGTACACAGACGCTGTTCGCGGTGTTCGAGGAGATGATCTGGCAGCGCAAGAAAGAGTTAGGGGCGCAACCATGTCGAGTGGTTGTGGGATCGCTTCGACAGGGAGAAGGAATTGAGCGTCGGGTTCGAAGAGTTCATCGATGAAAACGGCCGGATCAACTTGCCGGAGGGGAACACGCTGCTCGATCACCTCGAGCAGAACGTGGCCTCCAACGGTGACGAGACGGCTTACCGCTACATCGACTACTCGCGGGAACGGGACGGTGAGGTCCACGAACTGACGTGGAACCAATTCGGCGTCCGGCTCAAGGCCATCGCCGCGCGATTGCAGCAGGTCACCGATCCCGGCGACCGGGTAGCGATCCTCGCCCCTCAGGGCCTCGACTACGTGGTCTCCTTCTTCGCCGCGATCTACGCGGGCGTCATCGCCGTACCGCTGTTCGATCCCGACGAGCCCGGCCACACGGACCGGTTGCACGCCGTTCTGGGCGACTGCACTCCGAGCGCGATCCTCACCGCCACCTCGTCTGCCGCAGGTGTCCGGCAGTTCTTCCGCCCCCTCCCCGCCGCGCAGCGTCCCCGGGTAATCGCCGTCGACGCGATCCCCGACACGCTCGCGGACTCGTGGACCAGCCCCGCGGTCTCCACCGACGACATCGCGTACCTGCAGTACACGTCGGGCTCGACCCGCGTCCCGGCCGGCGTGGAGATCACCCACCGCTCGGTGCTCACCAACGTCATCCAGATGGCCGATTCGATCGAGCTCAACGAGACCTCGCGTGGCGTGACCTGGTTGCCGCTGTTCCACGACATGGGCCTGCTGACGGTGATCCTGCCCGCGATCGGCGGAAAGTACATCACCATCATGAGCCCGCGTGCGTTCGTCGCACGTCCCGGTCGCTGGATCCGCGAACTCGCCGCCGTCTCCGACGGTGCCGGCACGTTCGCCGCCGCGCCCAACTTCGCCTTCGAGCACGCCGCCGCGCGCGGCCTGCCCAAGGACGGCGAAACCCTCGACCTGAGCAACGTCATCGGCCTGATCAACGGCAGCGAGCCGGTGACCACGTCGTCGATGCGCAAGTTCAACGAGGCGTTCGCGCCGTACGGCCTGCCCAAGACCGCGATCAAGCCGTCGTACGGGATGGCCGAGGCGACGCTGTTCGTCTCGTCCACCAAGCACAGCGACGAAGCGAAGGTCCTCTACGTCGACCGCGACGAACTCAACCGTGGCCGGGTCGTGCGCGTCGACCGCGACGCCGAGAACGCGATCCCGCAGGTGTCCTGTGGTTTCGTGTCGATCAGCCAGTGGGCCGCGATCGTCGACGCCGAGACCGGCGCCGAGGTTCCGGACGAGCACGTCGGCGAGATCTGGCTGCGCGGCGACAACGTCGGCATCGGCTATTGGGGTCGTAAGAAGGAAACCGACGAGACCTTCCACAACAAGATCACGCAGCGGCTTCCCGAGGGCAGCCACGCCGAGGGCACCCCCGACGACGCCAAGTGGCTCCGCACGGGCGACTACGGCGTGTACATCGACGGTGAGCTGTACATCACCGGCCGCGTCAAGGACCTCGTCATCGTCGACGGCCGCAATCACTATCCGCAGGACCTCGAGTACTCGGCTCAGGAGGCCAGCCCCGCGCTGCGCCCCGGGTTCGTGGCCGCGTTCGCGGTTCCTGCCAACCAGCTCCCGCAGGTGGTGTTCGAGAACGCCGCCTCGGGCCTCGAGTTCGACGCGGACGATTCGTCCGAGCAACTCGTCGTGGTCGCCGAGCGCGCACCGGGTGCGGGCAAGGTCGACCCGCAGCCGGTCGCGGATGCCGTGCGCGCCGCGATCTCGGCACGCCACGGCGTGACGGCGCGCGACGTGCTGCTCGTTCCCGCGGGTTCCATCCCGCGTACTTCCAGCGGAAAGATCGCACGGCGCGCCTGCAAGGCCGCCTACATCGAGGGAACGCTGCGCGGTGGTCACCAGCAGCAGGCGTTCCCCGACAGCGTGTGAAGAAATGTTCTTGTTCCCGGGTAGCGTGGTGGGTTGATGGCTGACATGGAAATGACCGTTGCGGAACTGCGTGACTGGCTGCGGAACTGGATCGCAAACACGACCGGCCAGCCGGTCTCGCAGATCACGGATGATCGTCCGCTCGAGGAGTTCGGACTGTCGTCCCGCGACGCGGTGGCCTTGAGCGGTGAGATCGAGGATCTTCTCGACGTCACCCTGAACGCGACGATCGCGTACCAGCATCCGACCATCGCGTCGCTGGCAACGCGCATCATCGAGGGCGAACCGGAACGTCCCGAAGACGACGACGACGCGTCCCTCTACGCGGCGCGACCGTCGGGGGCGTCGAAGGACATCGCGATCGTCGGTGTGTCGACGCGCTTCCCGGGTCATATCGAGACGCCGGAGCAGATGTGGGATCTGCTCTCGTCCGGGCGGGACGCCATCGGCGATCTTCCCGAGGGCCGCTGGTCGGAGTTCGAAGGCGACCCGGCCGTCCGCGAGTCGATCCGCAAGGCCAACACCCGTGGTGGCTACCTCGACGACGTCAAGGGCTTCGACGCCGAGTTCTTCGCGATGTCGCCGCGCGAGGTCGAGATGGTCGACCCGCAGCAGCGTCTCGCGCTCGAACTGACGTGGGAGGCGCTCGAGCACGCGCACATTCCTCCGAGCGACCTCAAGGGTGGTTCGGTCGGTGTCTTCATCGGCAGTTCGGCGAGCGACTACATGCTGCTGGCCTCGGTCGACCCGTCCGTTGCGCACCCGTACGCGCTGACGGGTACGTCGTCCGCGGTCATCGCCAACCGCGTCTCGTACTTCTACGACTTCCACGGCCCCTCGGTCACCCTCGACACGGCGTGCTCGTCGTCGCTCGTCGCGGTGCATCAGGCGGTGCGTGCGCTGCGCGGCGGTGAAGCCGATGTCGCGCTGGCCGGTGGCGTCAACATGCTGCTCGCGCCGGCCGGAACCCTCGGTTTCGACGAACTCGGCGTCATGGCTCCCGACGGCCGCATCAAGGCTTTCTCCGCCGACGCCGACGGCATGATCCGTGCCGAGGGCGGCGGTCTCGTCGTGCTCAAGCGTCTCGAGGACGCCGAGCGCGACGGCGACAACATTCTCGCCGTCATCGCCGGCACGGCCGTCAACCAGGACGGCCGTTCGAACGGCCTGGCGGCCCCCAACCCGGAAGCACAGGTCGACGTGCTGCGCCGGGCCTACCGGGACGCGCAGATCCTGCCGTCGGGTGTCGACTACATCGAGGCACACGGCACCGGCACGGTGCTCGGTGACCCGATCGAAGCCGATGCACTCGGGCGGGTCGTCGGCCGCGGCCGCGATGCCGACAAGCCGGTGCTCCTCGGTTCGGCGAAGACCAACTTCGGCCACCTCGAGTCGGCTGCCGGTGCTGCGGGCCTGATCAAGGTCGTGCTCGCGATGCAGGAGGACGCGCTTCCTCCGACGCTGAACTACACCGCGCCCAACCCGTACATTCCGTTCGACAAGGCGCATCTCCAGGTCATTCCCGACGGTGCGAAGTGGCCCCGGTACACGGGACGCGCGGTCGCGGGCATTTCCGGTTTCGGATTCGGCGGCACCAACGCGCATGTCGTGGTGCACGAATACACCGGCCCCGACGGGCAGGAAGCAGCCGAGGCCGAGGTCGAGATCGTGTCCGACGCCGTCTCCGAGATCGCCGAGACCCCCGCGGAACCGGCTCGTGAGATGCCGGTCGTGCTCGCGGTGTCCGCTCCGATGCCGTCCCGCCGTCGCCGCGCCGCCGCCGACCTCGCCGACTGGCTCGAGACCGAGCAGGGCAGCACGACTCCGCTCGCCGACGTCGCCCGCACGCTCGCGCGGCGCAATCACGGGCGCTCCCGCGCAGTCGTGGTCGCCGCCGACCGCGCCGAGGCCATCGCCGGTCTGCGCGCCGTCGCCGCCGGCAAGCCGGCCCAGGGTGTCTTCACCGCCGACTCTCCCGCGTCCGCGGGACCGGTGTGGGTGCTGTCCGGTTTCGGTGCCCAGCACCGGAAGATGGCAAAGCAGCTGTATCTCGAGAACCCGGTGTTCGCGCGGGCCGTGGACGAGGTCGACGAGCTGATCGTCGACGAGTCCGGTTACTCCATGACGGAGAAGTTCCTCGACGACAGCCAGGACTACGACGTCGAGACCGCGCAGGTCGGGATCTTCACGATCCAGATCGGTCTCGCGGCGGTACTGCGCCACCACGGTGCCGAGCCCGCCGCGATCGTCGGGCACTCGATGGGTGAGGCTGCCGGCGCGTACATCTCCGGTGGACTCGCGCTCGAGGACGCCGTGCGCGTCATCTGCGCCCGCTCGCGGCTGATGGGTGAGGCGGAAGGCCAGCTCGAGGGCGACGACATCCGTCTCATGGCGCTCGTCGAATACAGCGCCGACGAGATCACCTCGGTGCTCCCGGACTTCCCGCACCTCGAGGTGTGCGTCTACGCCGCGCCCACCCACACGGTCATCGGTGGCCCGCAGGGCGAGGTCAACGAGATCGTCGCCCGCGCCGAGGCCGAGGAGAAATTCGCTCGTGTCCTGCAGACGAAGGGCGCGAGCCACACCTCGCAGGTCGACCCGATTCTCGGTGAGCTCGCTGCCGAACTCGCGGGTATCGAGCCGCACCCGCTGAAGGTCGCCGTGTACTCGTCGGTGGACCAGGAAACCCTGTACCGGCCGGGACACGAAGGCATTCACGGGGTCGAGTACTGGACCAAGGGCATGCGCCACAGCGTGTACTTCACGCAGGCCGTGCGCCAGGCACTGTCCGACGGCCACACCACCTTCGTGGAGCTCAACGCCAATCCCGCGACGCTCATGTCGGTCGCGTCGACCGCTTTCGACGCGGGCGTGCAGGACGGACAGTTCATCCAGACGCTCAAGCGCAAGGAAGACGAGTCGCTCGGCGTGCTCCTCGCCCTCGCGCAGCTGTATGTGCACGGGCATCCCGTGGACTTGGGCAGCCTGCTCCCCGAGGGGGACTACGCCGAGATCCCGCGGACCGCGTTCCTGCGGAAGCCGTACTGGGTCGAGGCCCGCATCGGCTCCGCGGGCAACAGCCGGGTTCCCGGTGCGCACGTCGCACTCCCCGACGGCCGGCACGTGTGGGAGGTGCAGGCTTCGGCCGTCACCGATCCCGCCGCGCTGCTCGTGGCCGCGGCCTCGCAGGTGCTCGCCGACGTGACGCTCACCGCGTCGATGCCGCACGCACCGGTGCCCGCAGCCGGGACGCTCACCACCACGCTCACCCGCCATCCCGGTGGTGCGTCGCTGCAGGTACACGCTCTCGACGACGGCGGGTTCACGCTCGTCCACGAGGGTGTCGTCACCTCCGGTGAGGTGCTGTCCGCACCTGTTGCCGCCACCGCGGTGTCGACCCGTACGGACGAGGACACCGCCGAGGTGGCCGAGAGCGCCGGCGACCGATGGGATCCGGCCGGCTCGCAGACCCTCGAGGATCGGCTCGCGCTGATCGTCGCGGAGTCGATGGGATACGCGCCCGAGGACCTGCCGGTCGAGATTCCGCTGATCGAACTGGGCCTCGATTCGCTCATGGCGGTCCGGATCAAGAACCGGGTGGAGTACGAGTTCGACATTCCGCAACTCCAGATCTCCGCGGTGAAGGATGCGAGCCTGCGCGACGTCGCGAAGTACCTGCGGTACGCCGTCGAGAACCGCGAGGAAGTCGCGGCACTCGCCGAGCAGCAGGCCGCGGACAAGGCTGCCGAGCGCGCGGCGGACGCCGCAGAAGACGCAGCGGCCGACGAGCAGGCACCGACCTCGGTGGAGGACACCACGGTCGTCGCCGAAGCCGAGCAGATCCTGGAGGACGCGGCGCCTGCCGCTCCGGCCGAGACCGCGTCGCTGGACACCACCGATGACGGTGGCGTCGACGTGCCTCCGCGCGACGCCGCCGAACGCCTGACGTTCGCGTCGTGGGCGGTGGTCACCGGGCGGTCGGCGAAGAGCATCTTCAACACGCTTCCCACGCTGGACGACGAGAAAGCCGGCAAGCTCGCGGCCCGTCTGACGGAGCGTTCCGGAGGCAGCATCACCGTCGAGGATGTGCGGGGTGCTGCGACGATCGAGAAACTCGCGGATGTCGTCCGCGGATACCTCGAATCCTCCGACCGGATCGACGGATTGGTGCGCGCCCTGCGACCGCGGCCCGAGGGCTCGGATGCGGTGCCGGTGTTCGTCTTCCACCCGGCAGGTGGCTCGACCGTGGCATACGAACCGCTGCTCAGGCGTCTTCCCGCCGATACGCCGATGTACGGCTTCGAACGCACCGAGGGGCCGATCGAGGAGCGCGCCGCGGTCTATCTGCCGCTCATCGAGGAGATCCAGGGCGACGGCCCGTATGTGCTCTACGGCTGGTCGCTCGGAGGTGTGCTCGCCTACGCGGTGGCGCGCCTGTTGCGCGAGCGCGGCAAGGACGTGCGTGTCGTCGGGCTGATCGACACCGTCATGGCGGGCGAGAAGGTCGAGAACACGCCCGAGGAGATCAGGAAGCGCTGGCAGCGCTACGCGCGGTTCGCGAAGAAGACCTACGGCATCGAAGCCCCGCTGCCGTACGACCTTCTGGCCGAGGCCGAGTCCGACGAGGACCAGATCGGAATCCTCATGGGCCTGCTCGAGATGAGCGGTGTCGAGATCCCCGGCGGCATCATCGAGCATCAGCGCACGTCGTGGCTCGACAACCGGGCGATCCAGACCGCCGAACTCGAAACCTACGACGGCGATGTCGTTCTCTACATGGCGGATCGCTATCACGACGACGCGATCGACCTCGAGCCGGCGTTCGGCACCCGGCAGCCCGACGGCGGCTGGGGAGACGTCGTCGCGAATCTGGAAGTCGTGTCCGTGGGTGGCGATCACCTGCAGATCGTCGACGAGCCGTACATCGCCAAGGTGGGGGCAGACCTGACCCGTAAGCTGGCCGCCATCGAGGCCTCGAGGAGCTGAACGAGTAGTGACCACCACCACGGCAGAAAAGCTGGCCGAGCTGCGCCAGAAACTGGAGATCGCGCAGGAACCTGCGGGCGAGATCGCAGTCGCCAAACGCGCGAAGAAGGGCATTCCGAGTGCGCGTGAGCGCATCGACATGCTCCTCGACAAGGGGAGCTTCGTCGAGATCGGCGCGTTGATGAAGACGCCCGGCCGAGAGGACGCCTTCTACGGCGACGCCGTCGTCGTCGGGCACGGCACGGTCGAGGGCAGGCCGGTCGCGGTCTTCTCCCACGACCAGACGGTGCTCGGCGGCAGCGTCGGAGAAATGTTCGGCCGCAAGGTTTCCGCGGTCCTGGACTACGCCCTCAAAATCGGCTGCCCCGTCGTGGGCATCAACGATTCCGGTGGCGCGCGCGTGCAGGACGCCGTCACGTCGCTCGCCTGGTACGGCGAGATCGGGAAGCGCACCGAGCCGCTGTCGGGGCTGTGCCCGCAGATCTCGGTCATCGTCGGCAAGTGTGCCGGCGGTGCCGTGTACGCCCCGATCAACACCGATGTCGTGGTCGCGACCGAAGACGCCCACATGTTCGTCACCGGACCGGACGTCATCAAGGCCGTCACCGGTGAGGACGTCAGCCTTCACGAACTGGGAAGTGCGCGTAAGCAAGCCGAATACGGCAACGTGCACCACGTCGCGCCCGACGAGAAGGCCGCGTTCGACTGGGTGCGCCAGTACCTGAGCTACATGCCGTCGAACGCGCAGGAGAAGCCGCCGGTCGTCAATCCCGGTCTGGAACCGGAAATCACACCCGACGACCTCGAACTCGATTCGTTCATGCCGGACGCCGACAACTCGGGCTACGACATGCACGACATTCTGCTGAAGATTTTCGACGACGGCGACTTCTTCGAGGTTCGTTCGCAGACCGCGCACAACATCATCACCGGATACGCCCGCGTCGACGGCCGCCCGGTGGGTGTCGTCGCGAATCAGCCGCTCCATCTGTCCGGTGCACTCGACGCGGCCGCAGCCGACAAGGCCGCGCACTTCGTCCGGGTCTGCGACGCCTACAGCATTCCGCTGGTCTTCGTCGTCGACACTCCGGGCTTCCTTCCCGGTGTGGAGCAGGAGAAGATCGGCGTCATCAAGCGTGGCGGCAGGTTCCTGTTCTCGTACGTCGAGGCGTCCGTGCCGAAGGTGACCGTGGTGGTGCGCAAGTCGTACGGCGGCGGTTACGCGGTGATGGGTTCCAAGCAGCTCGGCGCCGACATCAACTTCGCGTGGCCGACGGCCCGCATCGCCGTGATGGGTGCCGAGTCCGCGGTTGCGGTCATCGGCCGCAAGCAGATTGCCGATGCGGGCGACAACGCTCCCGCGGTGCGGCAGCAGCTCATCAACTTCTACAACGAGCATGTAGCGACGCCGTACATCGCTGCCGAGCGCGGTTACATCGACGCCGTCATCGACCCGGCTTCGACGCGGCTCGAGATTCGGCGCGCTCTGAATCTGCTGCGCGACAAGACGGTGTTCAAGAACCCGCGCAAGCACCACCTGTTGCCGCTCTGACGGCCACTGTGTGAAAACGATGCCGTAGCGGGCTGCACACGCACTGTGCAGCCCACTACGGCATTCGTCTGTGCCGGCTAGACGGACAGGGCGCGGCGCACGTAGCCGACGATGTGCTCGACCTCTGCGTCGGCATCGAAGCTGGTGGTGTCGCGCCAGAGCAGGTGTTCCATCGAGGCGAGCAACAGGATCGACGTTGCGCGCGAATCGCGTTCGGGGTCGGTCGAGCCCAGCTCACGGATCGGTCCGGCGAGCACCTCCGCGAGCGCGAACTCGAGATCCTCGCGCACCTTCGGCGCATGAGGACGACCGCCTCCCGCCGCGACGACATTGCGTGTCGCGGCTCCGATGCTCGGGTCGACCGCTTGACTGAGAACCGCGGCGACGCCGGCCCGGAGAGCGCCCTCGGGGCTTCCTGCCGCGTCCATCTTCCGGCGCAGGTAGTTCAAAAGCCGCTGGCTGCCCTCCTCGACCACAGCGTCGACGAAATCGCTCTTGCTCCGGAAGTACCGGTAGAACGCGTCGTTCGACAGTCCGGCAGCGGTGACGATGTCCGCGACGCGTGCGGGCGCACCCTGCGTCAGCAGTTCCCGGCCGGCGCGGATCAGCCGGTCCACATCGCGACTCGCAGCCTCCTGCCGCGGGGTCAGGCTCCGCCTGACCGCTTGGGTGGCTCGCGGGGAGAGCGACGAGGCGTCCGCGCTGTTCTCGATGGTCACTCCCGCATTCTAGGGATACGCGACATGGTTACCCGTGCGGCAGCCTCGGACGCTACTCGTACACGCGCATCGACGCAGGCTTCCAGAGCCCCGAGCGGTTCACCTCGCTGGTCGCGATCTCCGCGGGAACCGCGTCCGGGTAGTTCGGGACGTACCGCTCCAGCGAGCCCCAGTCGCGGGCCCAGTCGTTCTTCAGATACGTCGGAATCTGTTCGGCACGGGCGAGGACCTCGGTGAATCCGAGCGGACCACCGTTGTCCGCCGACTGCCACGTGTCGGTCGACGACACCGCGAGCGGACGGTCGGGGAGGATGCGGTAGTTCGGCATCTCGGCGACACCGGCCCAGTGATCGAACGGCCGCTGGCACGGGAACTGCAGACCCACGGCCCAGTCCAGCAGGACGGGCTGCTCCGAGCCGATCACGCTGTCGAGGGTGTCGAGGACGGGCACCCGCGGCGGCGTGAACGCGAGCCACTGGTCTCCGGTGAGGTTGGGATCGTTCGCGACGATCCGCACCGCGTCGGTGTCCTCCGGCAGATCTGCGATCGGCACACGCAGGTTCCGCCACGACGGTGCCGGACCGATGTCCCGCGGCAGGTAGGTGCCCTTCGCCTCGACGGTTCCGTCGGGCAGCCGTGTGCCGTACTCGACGAGCAGCGACTGTCCGTAGTTCAGGGCACCGGTGTCGTCGTAGGACCAGACGCGGCCGGCGGCCGAGAGCACGATCAGCGGCGACTCGTCGGCACGCTCGGGCAGCTGGTACCAGCTCGAGGTGAGGCTTGCCGGTTCCTGCACGCCCTGCTGGTAGCTACCGAGGACCGGGGTGACGGCCGGGTCGAGTCCGAACGGCAGGCGCGCGGTACTGCCGTTGACGGTCTGTGCACCTCGTCCACCGGTGGTGCCGCCGCCGGAGCCGGTCTCGAACGTGGGGCCGACACTCTGGTTGTCGGTGTTGCCCTGTCCGGGTTTGACCTCGACGTAGTCGGCGGTGAGGTCGGACGGAACGCCGTCCGGGCTGAATCCACGGGGAGAGGATCCGGCGAGCGGATCTCCGCCGGCCGGAGGATTCGCGGGGTCGGTGATCGGTTCGAGACGGCCCTGGTTGGGGTCGATCTCGACGAGCACGTCGTTCGCGAGGCCGCAGGTGTCACCTGCGAGGGCACCGATGTTGGACCGGGCGAGCGAGTAGGCGGGGTATTGCGCCACAGCGCCCTTGAGGAGTGAGAGCACCTCGAACAGAACCATGACCGCGGCGACGACGGTGAGCGGCGCGGCCGCAAAGGTCCGGATACGGCGGCCCTTGCGCGTCGTCGGTTTCTCCGGTGGCGCCGCATAGCCTTCGCGCAGGTACTGCCAGGCGACGAGGAGCAGCGCCGCACCGAAGAGGATGAGGAACACCGAGCTCGACTGGGTGCCCTGGAACGAGACGGTCTTGTCGAACCACGGAACGCCGTAGCTCGAGACGTACCACCAGCCGTTGATGCCGGCGAAGGACACTGCGAGGACGAAGAGCAGACCTGCCAGGAAGATCGTGCGGTTTCGCCGCGATCGCAGCGCACTGGCGGAGACGAGCACGGCGGTCAGTGCGGCGAGCGATCCGGCGATGCCCGCGTACGCCCCGAAGTGGTGGGTCCACTTCGTGGGGTTGAACATCATGAAGAACATCGTTCCGAAGACGATGCCGAGCAGGCGCCACGAGGGGCTCATGGCGATGCCGGGGATCTTCCGGCGACGCAGCAGCACGAGCATCGTCGTGAACAGGCACAGCAGCATGACCAGGAACGCGAAACGGCGTGCCAGCGACCCGTCGACGGTCTGCACCATCAGGTAGTAGTAGCGGAGGAAGTCGTTCCACCACTCCTCGTTGGGGCCGATGATCGTGCGCACACGGGTGGCCTCGAGGACCGCCGCGAGGGTCTGGTCCGAGAAGACCACCACGAGGACGAGCACACCGGCTGCGCCGATCGGAGCGAGCAACGGCAGCGTGCCGACCTCACGGTGACGGCGGACCACGATGCGCGTCATGGGCCGCAGGCCCGCGATCAGCGCGGCGATACACATCAGGCCGGTCGGGGCGGCCGCCAGCGTGAAGGCGCCGATGATGACGGCTGTCGCGGCCGGCAACAGACGGCCGGTGGCAATCGCGCGCTCGATCGAGCACCACGTCAGCAACGCGCCGAGGGCGACGATCGGTTCGGGACGCAGGCCGTTGTTGTAGGGGAGCCAGAAGGCGAGGAACACCAGTCCGCCGGTCCACAGCGCGATCCGGTTCTCCCGGACGGCGCGCCCGAGCCGGGGCACGACCTCCCGGCTGATGACCATCCAGCAGACGATGGCGGCGAGCAGTGCCGGCAGTCGCATCCACGGGCTCGCCGTGGAGATCTTCGCGAACGCCGCCAGCACGTCGTAGTACCAGCCGAACGGCGCTTCGGGTACACCGAACCACCGGAAGTAGTTCGCCATGTAGCCGGAGTGCTCCGACGCCCGGGCCATCGACAGGAGGTAACCGTCGTCGGAGGTGTTCGCGCCGAAGAAGTGCCAGCCGATGAGCGTGCCGATCACGACGACGTCGACACCGCTGAACTTCCACCAGCGTGCGGGCAGGAAACGGCGGTGCCCGCGTCCGTCGGTGCCGTCCAGCTTCGCCAGTGCGGCGAGCGCGAGTGCGGTCGACAGGACCGCGAGGATCATCGCCAGCGATTTGACGAGGGTGGGTGACGACGTGAATCGCGAATCCACGTCCACGGTCACCTCGAGTCCGGGCACCGCGGTGGTCAGGTCGCTGAAGACGCCCACGACCAGCGGCCGCAGGTCGCCACCGAGTTCCCCGGCGCGCGGGAGGCCGTTCTCGTCGGAGAGCCCGACGAATTCGGCGGTCGTCCGGTCGGCGTCCGAGAAGAGACGGATCTCGGTGCACGCACTCGACTCCACCTCGCTGCGCGGCGCCGTCGCCACCACGACGTTGCGGTCGAGCACGTCGACGTTCTCCTCGCCGACACGCACGAACATCGCGTTGAGCGCGGCGTCCTGCCCGTTCGCGGGTGCGGTCGCGAGGAGCATCCCGCCCGAGTCGGGGAGTTCACCGACCGCGACGCACGGGATCGTCGCCTCGAAACTGAGCGGTACCTGCGACATCAACGGCAGTTCGATGTCGGTGACCGAGCCGTTCTGGGGCCACGTCACGGTCGCTTCCGTGACGCGCACCGGCAGGAACGGCGTCGCTACGGCAAGGACGATGCCGAGCAGTCCCGCGACAGCGGCGACGAGCCGTGCGGTCCGGTACTGCGTACGAAGATCCTCGCCGACGGACCTGAGCGGGGTCTCGCTGGGAGCGGGGGCGGTCGTCACGTCGTCGGGCACGGGTTCCGATGGTATCGGCAGCCAACGTGTGACGGCACACGCCCTCATTCCAGCAGGACAGGCACCCCGTCACGGACACGCCCCGGATTCCACACACCGGACCGCGTGACCTCCGTGGTGTCGATCACCGCACCGGTCGCGTCGGGATCGATCGGGCGGTACCGCTCGAGCGAACCCCAGTCGCGATCCCAGTCGTGGTTCAGGTAGGTGGGGATGGTCTCGGCGGCCAGGAGCTGCGGTATCCAGCCCAGGGGGCCGCCGCCGATGTCGTCCTGCCAGCCGTTCGTCGCATCGGCACCCACCCGGTCGGGAAGGATGCGGAACTCCGGGACCTCGGCGATGCCGTTGCGGTGACCGAACGGCCGCTGGCACGGGAAGGCCAAGCCCACCGACCAGTCGACGAGGACCGGAGCCTGCGAACCGACGACCTCGTTCAGCGTGTCGAGGCGCGGCATGCGCGGCGGCGTGACCGCGACCCACTGGTCCGGAGCCAGGTTGCCGTCGTCGACGACGATCCGGACGGCGTCCGCGTCGGCAGGGATGGCGTCGGTGGGCACACGCAGGTTGCGCCACGACGGTGACGGGCCGATGTCGATGGGGGAGACCCGGCCGACCGGCGACACTTCGCCACCCGAGGTGGCACCGAACTCGAGTTGCACGTCCTGTCCGGGGGTGATCACACCGTCAGGGTCGACGTAGTGGACCCGGCCGGCCGCCGTGACGACGAGCAGCGGGGTGTCCTCGGTGCGTTCGGGAAGGACGTACCAGCCGGACTCGAGCGCGGCGGCCTGCTGCACCCCGGTCCGGTAACTGCCCAGGATCGGCGTGGTAGCGGGGTCGAGCCCGAACGGCAGGCGGACGGTGCTGCCGTTGACGCCCTGGTTGCCGGTTCGTCCACCGCCGGTGCCCGCACCCGTCGAGGTGGTGGTGCCACCGACTTCGGAGTCGACGGTGTTCGCGCCACCTGTCGTGGAGGTCTCGGCGTCGGCGGTGAGGTCGAAAGCGACACCGTCGGGTGTGAATCCGGTCGACGTCCCGGCACCGAGTGCGTCGGCGACCGATCCGTCGAGCGGCGAGAGCATCGTCGCGTTCGGGTCGGACTCGACGAGAACGTCGTTGGCCAGGGCGCAACTGTCGCCGCGCAGGGCGGACAGATTGGACTGCGCGATCGAGTACGCCGGATACTGCGCCACCGCGCCCTTGATCAACGACAGGACCTCGAACAGCACCACTCCTGCGGCCACGAGAGTGAGCGGCGCGGAGGCGAGTGCCTTCATTCGTCCGTTGCGTTCGGGTCGTGGCGCGACGAACGGTTCACGCAGGTGGAACCATGCGGCCACGATCAGCGCGACCACGGTGAGGCCGAGCAGTGCGGTGGAGAACGCGTACCCGGAGATCGACGGCGGCTTGTCCCACCAGGGAACACCGAAGCTCGAGACGTACCACCAGCCGTTGGATCCGGTGAACGCCATCGCCAGGACGAACAGCACGCCCGCGGTGAAGAGGGCCCGGTTGCGGGCGGACCGGATGCCCACCGCCCCGACGCCGACTGCGGCGAGCGCGGCGATCGATCCCGCGAGCCCGGCGTAGACACCGAAGTGATGCGTCCACTTGGTCGGGGTGAGCATCATGAGGAGCAGGGACGCGAAGACGATGCCGAGGATGCGCCGGGAGGGCCCGATCGCGGTCCCGGGGATGCGGCCCTTGCGGAGAATCAGCATGACGCACACGACCAGGCACAGCAGCATCACGAACACGCCGAATCGGCGGGCGACCGAGCCGTCCGGCGACACCGTCAGCAGCGCGTCCCAGCGCAGCCGTTCGTCGAACCAGGGCACGTTCGGCCCGACCGCGGAGCGCACGCGGGTGGCTTCGAGCACCGACGCGAGAGTCTGATCGGCGAACACCACGACGAGTACGACGGTGCCCGACGCGAGGAGCGGGGCGAGCGGCGCCCATCCCACGAGGGGGCGGCGCGCCACGAGGGCTTTCACGAGGGGGCGGGCGCCCGCGATGAGTGCCGCGACGCAGATGACGCCGGTGGGTCCGGCCGCGAGCGAGAATGCGGCGATGAGGACCGCGATCGCGGCAGGGAGCATGCGGCCGGTCGCGATCGCGCGTTCGATGGAGCACCACGTCAGCAGGGCGCCGACCGCGATGATCGGTTCGGGACGCAGGCCGTTGTTGTACGGGAGCCAGAACGCGAGGAAGACCAGTCCGGCGGTCCACAGCGCCACCTGGCTGTGCCGGACCGCGGTGCCGAGCCGGGGGATGACTTCCCGGCTGATGACCATCCAGCACAGGATCGCCGCGACGAGCGCGGGCAGCCGCATCCACATACTGGCCGTCGACACCTGCGACATCAGCACCAGGACGTCGTAGAACCACCCGAAGGGCGCTTCGGGGACACCGAACCACCGGAAATAGTTCGACATGTAGCCGGCGTCGCCCGATACCCGGGCCATGTTGAGGATGTAACCGTCGTCCGAGGTGTTGGCACCGATGACGTGCCACAGGAGCAGTGTCCCGACGACCACGCCGTCGGCGATCGTGAATCGCCACCAGTGGGAGGGGAAGAAGCGGCGGGCCCGCCGCCGATCCACGCTGTCGAGGCGATGCAGCGCGACGAGAGAAATCACCGTCGAGAGCGCGCACAGGATCATCGCAGCCAACTTGATCAGCGTGGGCGTCGACGTGAACCGGGTGTCGAGGTCGGCGCGCACCGACAGCCTCTCGGTGTCCGCACCGGAGGTCAGTGCCGTGGCAGATCCGTCCAGGTCGCTGAACACGCCGACCATCTGGGGCCGGGAATCGCCCTTCACCTCGACGGCGACCCGCGGGTCCGCGCCCACGACCTCGGCGGCGGTCAGTTCCGCATTCGATGCGACCGTGACGGCGGTGCACGGTGCGTCGAGGGGAGTGGACACCAGCACCGAGTTGCGCAGCACCGCTTCGATCGCACCGGGGTTGCCGTCCGTGCCCGGGACGGCCCTGATGACGAGCGCGGTGTCGGTCGCGTCGGGTGCGCCGGGGGGAACGGTCGACACGAGCGTCCCGCCGTCTTCCCCGAGCGACTCTGCTGCCGAACACGGAACACTCACGCGCAGCGACAGCGGGGTGTACGAGACCAGCGGCGCCTCGATGTTGTCGAGCGAGTTGTTCTGGGGCCAGGCGAGGCTGGTCGCTTCCTGCCGGACCGGGAGGAACGGGACACTCAGCGCCAGGACGAAAGCGAGCAGACCCGTCACGATCGCGACTACGCGCGCGGTGCGGAACTGCGACGTCGGATCGGGTGAAGGGGCGTTTTCGGGCGCTCGGGTTTCGGCAGGCACAAGGCCCGATGCTATGCGAGGGTGCCGCTGTGGTGGCCGCGACACCGGTAGGTGCGGTCGGCGTGGCGGGTTCTTCCGACCCCGTCCGGTGCACCACCGGCCCCCACTAGCATCGGACACCATGGACACAGCGACGCCGATCGGACGCGCGCTGCGGGCGGCCGGGATCGTGGAGGTCTGTGACGACACCGCCGCACGAGCCATGTACTCGTCCGACGCCTCGCTGTATCGCGTGCCGCCACAGGCCGTCGTCCGTCCACGATCGCTCGACGAGGTCGCGGCCGTTCTCGACGTCTGCCGCCGGGAGGGGGTGCCCCTCACCTCGCGCGGTGCCGGCACCTCGCTCGCGGGCAACGCCGTCGGGCCGGGCGTGGTGCTCGATTTCTCCCGCCATCTCGGGCAGGTGCTCGAGATCGATCCGGACGCGCGTACCGCCCGCGTGCAGCCGGGTGTCGTGCAGACCGACGTGCAACGGGCCGCCGCGCCGTACGGACTCCGGTTCGGCCCCGATCCGTCCACCCACAACCGCTGCACCGTCGGCGGAATGATCGGCAACAACGCGTGTGGTGCCCGCGCACTCGGGTACGGCCGAACCTCCGACAACGTGGTGGCGCTCGAAGTCCTCACCGGAAGCGGGCACTCGCTGTCACTGCCCGGCACCGACGGAATCCTCGAACCTCTGCGCGAGATCGTTGCCCGTGACCTCGCCACGGTTCGCACCGAGTTCGGCCGGTTCGGCCGCCAGGTGTCGGGCTATGCGCTCGAATGCCTACTGCCCGAGAACCGCTTCGACGTGCGCGGACTGCTGATCGGCAGCGAGGGCACGCTCGGCATCACCACCGAGGCGACGCTCCGCCTGGTCGAGGATCCGCGCGTACGCACGATGGTGGTGCTCGGGTACCCGGACATCGTTGCGGCCGGTAATGCGGCCCACACGTTGCTGTGTTTCCGGCCGACGGCGTGCGAAGGACTCGACTCGAGGATCGTCGACGTCGTCCGTTCCCGTCGTGGACCGCAGGCGGTGCCACCGTTGCCGCGCGGCGCCGCATGGTTGTTCGTCGAGTTGGCCGGCGACGATCCCGACGAGGTCCGTGAGCGCGCGCGGGGCCTGGCGACGGCATCGGGGGCGGTGGACACGCTGCAGGTCGACGATCAGGTGCGGGCTGACGCGCTGTGGCGGATCCGGGAGGACGGATCGGGGTTGTCCGCGCGGAGCCCGCAAGGCCTGCCCGCGCACGCGGGATGGGAGGACGCCGCCGTACCGCCGGAGCGCGTCGGGGCCTATCTGCGCGACTTCCAGGAACTGACGGACAGTTACGGCATCACCGGCTATCCCTACGGGCATTTCGCCGACGGATGCATTCACATCCGTCTCGATGTGCCGCTCGAGGTTCCCGGTCTGTTCCGCGAGTTCCTCTTCGCGGCGGGCCGCCTCGTCGCCGGCTACGGCGGGTCGATGTCGGGCGAGCACGGTGACGGCCGGGCCCGCAGCGAACTGCTCCCGCTGATGTACTCCCCGGCTGCGATCCGATTGTTCGGCGCGGTGAAGTCGGTGTTCGACCCCGACAACGTCCTCAATCCCGGAGTGCTCGTCGACCCGCACCCCGTCGACGTCGACCTGCGAGTGCCCGCCGCGCGAAAAGTGGACGTCGACTTGGGTTTCCGGTATTCGGAGGACGACGGGAACTTCACGCAGGCGGTCCACCGCTGTACCGGTGTCGGCAAGTGCCGCGCCGACACCACCGCCGTCGGCGGCGTCATGTGCCCGTCCTACCAGGCAACCCGGGAGGAGAAGGATTCCACCCGCGGACGTGCCAGGGCGCTGCAGGAGATGCTCAACGGCACGCTCGTCACCGACTCGTGGCGGTCGAAGGAAGTGCACGACGCTCTCGAGCTGTGCCTGTCGTGCAAGGGCTGTCTGTCGGACTGCCCCACCGGTGTGGACATGGCCACGTGGAAATCCGAAGTGCTGCATCAGACCTACCGGGGCAGGCTCCGTCCTGTCGCGCACTACAGTCTCGGCCGGCTACCGCGCTGGGCTGCCCTCGCATCCCGCGCACCCCGGGTGGTCAATACCCTCACGCGGATACCGGGAGTCGCCGCAACGGGACTCACGCTCGCGGGCATGGACCGGCGCCGCACCGTCCCCGCGTTCGCACCCCGCACGTTTCGTCGCTGGTTCGCCGACACCGCTGCGCAGCGGTCCCGGAGCGGGCGCCCGGTGGTGCTGTTCGTCGACACCTTCACCGAGTACTTCACCCCCGAGGTCGGGGTGGCCGCGGTGCGGGTACTCGAAGCTGCCGGGCACCGGGTGCTGATCACCGAGGAGCAGCAGTGCTGCGCCTTGACGTGGATCACCACCGGTCAGCTCGGCACTGCCCGAAAGATATTGGGACGCACTATCTCCGAGTTGTTTCGTATCGGAACGCCGATCGTCGGGATCGAACCGTCGTGCACCGCGGTGTTGCGCTCGGATGCGGTCGAGATGCTCGGCTCCGAACCGGCCCGGATCGTCGCCGACAGTACCTCCACGCTCGCCGAATTCCTCGGAGAGTGGACGCCGCCGTCACTCGACGGCACCACGGTCGTCGCCCAGCCGCACTGTCACCACCACGCGGTCATGGGGTGGGGCGCCGACGCCGCACTGCTGCGGACCGCAGGCGCGCAGGTGCAGCGGCTCGGTGGGTGCTGCGGCCTCGCGGGGAACTTCGGCGTCGAACGCGGGCACTACGACGTCTCCGTCGCGGTGGCGGGCGCACAGCTTCTCCCGGCAGTCGAGGCCGCGTCGGCCGACACCGTCGTGCTCGCCGACGGATACTCGTGTCGGACCCAGATCGGCGATCTCACCTCACGCCGCGGCACACATCTCGCGGAACTTCTGGCGTCGCGTCTCCCGTAAACGATGAATTCCCGGCCCGGGGCGGGTCGATGTAGGGACACAACCGATATGTGACACCGCATCGATCCCGGGAGACTCTCATGACCACCACCTCGCAATCAGTTCAGCGCACCGACTACGCCGTTGTGTCGAAGCCCGCTCGCATCGCCGGGCTGGTCGTCACCGCACTGGTAGTGCTTTTCCTGCTCTTCGACTCGGTTATCCATCTGATGAACACGTCGCAGGTGCAGGACGCAATGGCCGATCTCGGCTTCGACCCGAGCCTGAACAGGGTCATCGGGGCCGTTCTACTCGTGAGCCTGGTGCTGTACGTCGTACCGGTCACGTCGATCCTCGGGGCAGTGCTGATCACCGGGTACCTCGGCGGCGCGGTCGCGACCAACATGCTCACCGAACAGCCGATCCTCAGCACGACCCTGTTCCCGATCTACGTCGGGATCTTCGTCTGGGGAGGCCTGTACCTGCGCGACGCCGGCGTCCGGGCCGTTATGCCCCTGCGGCGCGCGTGACCACCACGAACGGACCGACCTCGGTGACCGCGAAGCGCGGGTCGTCGAACAGTTCCTCGGGGAAGGTCACCGTGTAGCGACGCACGTTCGGGTCGTTCGGATACACGTCCTCGGCCAGGCGCAGTGTGTAGCCCTCGGCGCTCTGTCGGAACACGATGGCGTCGGGGGCTCGCCACGGCAACTCGTCCCACGCGGCGATCAGTTCGTCGGCGGACCCGAGTTCGGCCCAGCTCTCGATCGCGGCGGCGCGACCCGCGAAGTCCGCCAACGGATTCGCGTAGTGCGACGTCAAAGCCTGGAAGCCGAAATACGGGTAGTAGGCAAGGAACGAGGTGTCGGCGGTGAGCACGACCCAGTCGCTGCGTTCCGGCCCGAGCTGGGAGGTGAGCACGTCGTCGACCTCCCCGAAGTAGGACGCCGCGCCCGGCGGTCGTTGTTCGGCACGCTCGCCGTTGCCGTCGGTGTCGCTGTAGGCGAGGTTGATCTCGTTGGTCAGTACCTGCGGGATGTTCTGCGCGAAGGCCAGCGCACCCAGAGCACCCACCGCGACCAGGACCCTGCGTACCCGCGGATTGTCGCTGGTGGCCAAGCTGATCCAGCGGGAGAAGTCGACGAACGCGAACGCACCCGCGGCTCCGAGCAGCACCAGCAGGATCACCTCGAGCCGGAACGCCAGCAAGGTGTTGCCCAGGACGGTGAACGCCATCGACGCGAGGTACCAGAGGTAGACGGCGACCACACCGAGCCCGAGGGCCTGCGCCCGACGCGACGACGTGGCTCTGCCGATCAGCCACACGGTGCCCAGCAGGCACAGCAACCCGACCAGGGAGGCGTGGAACATCGGCAGCGGCAGGCGCGCGCCGGCCTCGGGCAGATAGTGCGTCGCGGTGCCCGAACCGGACGGGGAGTTGCCGCCGAGGACCTCGGCGAGGAACGGTGCCCACACGATCAACGCGATCAGCATCGCGATGGCTGCGATCACTGCGAACTTCGTCAACACGGGGAGGGCGGCCCGCCACGACCCTCCGGAGCGGCGCGCCAGGATTGCGGCGGCGACCGCCATCACCGTCACCGCGAACGCCGCGAGCCCCAGATAGAGCGTGTAGAACGTGGCCGCGACACCGAGGAACATGCCTGTTCCGATGGCCGCGCCCCATCCCTGCCGGCCGTTTGCGCTTCGTCCGTCGTCGCCGGGGCCGCGTACCGGCGACAGGGCACCCCACGCGAGCACGAGAGCGGGCGGGAGCAGCAGCGCGATCACCGCGCCGTACGGCTCCGGAGACCCGTAGGCCAGCACGATGGCGGTCGTGGCCGTCGCGGCGAGCACGGCCAGGTCGGAGCGGACGAGTTCGGACCACAGGACCAGAGCGAGCACCGCCGCGACGGCGATCGACGCGATCGCGTACGGCTTGAACGCCTCCCAGCCGTCCATGCCCAGAACGTTCGCCACCCGTCCACCGATCCAGAACCACCCCGCGGGGTAGAACGGCGGCAGGTCTGCGTACGTCATGTCGCGCAGGGCCGGACTGTCGGTCAGGCGCGTCAGGAACTCGGTGCGGAACTCCTGGTCGACGGAGATGCCGTGCAGATAGAGGCGGGTCGCGGCGAGCGGCATGCCGAGCGTGGCGGTGACCAGGCCGGACAGTGCCGCCCAGGACAGGACCCGCGCGCCCCTCACGAACTTGCGGCGACGCAGCAGGAAGATCGACAAGCCCAGTGCTGCCAGAGCCGCGACCTGCATGACGGTCGTCACCGCCTGGGTGACGTTCGACGAGTTGAACGCCGGCCACTGCACCCGGCCGAAGGCGAACAACCCGACGGACGACACGAGCACCGCCACGACCACCGCGGCGACCATGGCGCCTGCGGTGGCCGCGATCCGACGGAACGGAGCGACGGGAAGGGCGGGGGAGCTCACGGGCGCGTCGGTCACGATTGCCGAGCTTAGTGAACGCGCGCGGACATACCGGACGGGTGCAGGCTGCCGGGCTCTCCTGCGACTCCTACATCGGCAGCTTGCGGAAGATCGCGCGCGGGACGTGACGCAGCACCATCATCACGAACCGGAAGGTGCCCGGTGCCCAGACGATCTCCTTGCCCTTGTCGGACGCGGCGACCGCGAGCTTCGCGACGTCCTCCTTGTTCACGGTCAGCGGTGCCTCGTCGACGTGGGCGCTGAACTGGGTGCGCACCTGACCGGGACGCACCACCGTGACGCGGGGCCCGAACTTCGCCAGCGCTTCGCCGAGGCCGAGGTAGAAGCCGTCGAGTCCGGCCTTCGTGGAGCCGTAGACGAAGTTCGCACGCTTGACGCGTTCACCGGCCACCGACGACATCGCGATGATGCGCCCGAAGCCCTGTGCCTTCATCTTCTGGCCGATCAGCACGCCCACCGAGACGGCGGCGGTGTAGTTGACACCCACGACCTGCACGGCTTTGCGCTGGTCCTGCCAGAGCGTCTCGGCGTCGGCGTCGAGACCGAACGCGACGATCGCCACGTCGACGTCGCCGCCACTCCATGCCCGGTCGATGACCGCGGGATGGCCGGCGGTGTCGAGCGCATCGAAGTCGATGAGCTCGACCGATGTGGCACCGGCGGCCTTCGCCTGGCTCACGGCGTCTTCGCGGCGGGAGTCGCCGGGCAGCGCCGCGAGGATCACGCGGGCGGGAGCCTTGCGCAGGTACTCCTCGACGATCGCCAGGCCGATCTCGGAGGTGCCACCGAGCAGCAGCAGGGTCTGGGGGTTACCCACGGCGTTGATCATCAGTGCAGTTCCAACCTTCTGGACATATCGGAAGCGAAGACATTGGTGGGGTCGACCGAGCGGCGCACCTTGAGCCACTCGTCGATGCGCGGGTACATCGCGTGGAACGTCTCGGCAGACGTGCGCGAATCCTTCGCGGTGTAGAGGCGGCCGCCGAATTCGAGGACCCGCTTGTCGAGTTCGCGAACGAACTCGTTGAGGCCGTCCTTGATCGGGAAGTCCACGCAGACGTTCCACCCCTTCATGGGGAAGCTCAGCGGCGCCTTGTTGCCCTCACCGAACAGCTTGAACACGTTGAGGAACGAGTAGTGCCCCGACTTCTGGATGTCGCGGATGATCTTCTTGAACTCCTCGACGGCCTCGGGCGGCACCACGAACTGGTACTGCAGGAACCCCTTGGATCCGTACGCCCGGTTCCACTCACCGAACAGGTCGAGCGGATGGTAGAACTGCGTCAGATTCTGGATCTGGCCGGTCGCGTTCTTGGTCTTGCGGTAGTACAGCTCGCCGACGATCGAGAAGTCGAACTTGTTCGCCAGACCGTTCGGGAAGACGTCGGGGAACGTCAGCAGCGTCGACCCGGAGAAGCGCAGCGGATCCTTCTGCAACTTCTTCGGCAACTGGTCGAGCGTGGCGAGGGAACCGCGCGACACCGCGGCGCGCCCGAGCTTGGGCGGCGCGGAGATCGCGTCGAACCACGCGCTCGAGTAGTCGTAATTCTCCTCCGAACCGTCGCTGTGCAGCGCGATGGTCTCGTCGAGGCTCTCGGTGCGCGCACTGTCGGCGATGAAGTACGCCGTCTCGGTCGGCGTCATCTCGATGGTCGCGCGAAGGATGATGCCGGTCAGGCCCATGCCGCCGACGGTCGCCCAGAACAACTTGGAGTTGCGGCCGGTGGGGGTGCAGGTGCGGACCTGCCCGTCGGCGGTGAGCAGTTCGAGGGAACGCACATGGTTGCCGAAGCTGCCCGCGCTGTGGTGGTTCTTGCCGTGGATGTCGGAGCCGATGGCGCCACCGACGGTGACCTGGCGCGTTCCCGGCAGGACCGGTACCCACAGGCCGAACGGCAGAGCCGCCCGCATCAGCTGGTCGAGGTCGACACCGCCGTCCACCACGACACGCCGCGAATCGCGGTCGATGCTGTGGATCTTGTTCAGTGCCGTCATGTCGATGACGAGCCCGCCCGCGTTCTGGGCCGGGTCGCCGTACGAGCGGCCGAGACCGCGCGCGATGACGCCTCGGCGCAGATGCGCCGGCTTGGACTCGTTGTCTTCCGCGACTCGCGCGACTGCTTGCGCGATCAGTTCGACATCGGGTGTGGTGAGCACCTCTGCGGTGGTCGGCGCGGTGCGCCCCCAGCCGGTCAGGGTGCGGGTCTGGGTGGGGAGAGGCTCACTCGCCTGCTCTGCAGCTGTCGTGGACATCAGGACAAAGGCTACCCGCGTGACCGCACGGCACTGCAAGAGCAGGGTTACCCCCCGTACGGCTTTGTGAGGATCTCCAGGTTGTGACCGTCGGGATCCGACCAGTACACGCCGCGGCCCCCGTCGCGGGTGTTGATCTCCCCGCTGTGGCGATGCGCGGGATCGGCCCAATACTCCAGGTCACGTGACTTGATCCGGGTGAGGATCTCGTCGAACTCCTGTTCCCCGACAAGGAAGGCGTAGTGCTGCGACCGGACGGGGTGTGCGTCGGCCATGAAGTCCAGGGAGACGTCGTTGTCCACCTGCACAACGAAGAAGGGTCCGTACGGGGTCGGCGATCCGACACCGAGGATCTCCGAGAGGAGGACGGCAGATCCCTTCGGGTCGGTCGCGTGGACGATGGTGTGGTTCAGCGCGATGCTCATGTATCCGAGGGTGCAACCTCGAGCGGACTCGAGGTCAACAGTCGCTTCGGTCCGGGGCGTTACCCTCGTCTGCGTGCCCGAACCCCATGACCACGTGCAGCCGTTGCCGGAACATCACGCGCCGCTCGCTCCGGAACTGCCGCTGACCGATTCCACGGCCGACGACGCGCTGTCGCTCAAGACGCAACTCGTGCGGTTCGTGCTGACGGGTGGCCTGTCGGCGGTCGTCGACTACGGCCTGTACGTGTTGCTCATGGCGCTCGGCGTCACCCGCGACGGAGCGAAGGCGCTGTCGTTCGTCGCCGGCACCACCACCGCGTACCTCATCAACCGCCGGTGGACGTTCAAGGCCGAACCGAGCAAAGTGCGCTTCGCCGCGGTCGTGGCGCTGTACGCCGTGACGTTCGCCGCGCAGGTGGGCATCAACGGGGTGCTCAACGACTCGCTGGGCGACCAGTGGTGGGTCACGCCGTTCGCGTTCGTCGTCGCGCAGGGCACCGCGACCGTCATCAACTTCGTGGTGCAGCGGCTGGTGATCTTCCGTATCCGGTGAACTCGGGTGAGTTGTTGCCCGCTGAGCGGGCACTTTCCGACCAAGCTTTTCAGCGGCGGCGGTCCAGGGCCGCCTGTATCTGCCGGATAACCCCGTCCGGGTCCTCGACCAGCGTGTGCCAGGTGAACCGAAGGACATGCCACCCGGCATTGACCAGAACGTTCTGCCGCTCGGCATCCCGGCGTTGACGATGCGCGTCGCGGTGCCACGCCCACCCGTCCACCTCTATGGCCACCCGGCCCACCTCGAAGACCACGTCGATCTCGAACCCGCAGCTCCACGCGTGCGCGCGCCAGCCCGTCAGACCCGCGTCGCGCAGGAGCCGATGCAGGATGCGCTCGGCTTCCGAATGCCCGCCGTCGCCTGCCGAGCACAGCAGGCGTGACGCGGCGCGAGCGCCGTGCCGTCCGGAGTTTCTGCGGTGGACCCGCTGGAGAACGTCGAGCGACGTGTGCCGCTGCAACGCGCGATCCATGAGCACCGACCCGCTCGGCATCTCGGTTGCGGCTTCGAGCACGGTGAGCGGCAACGCCGTCACCGGCAGGCTCCGGACCACCACGGTGTCCTTCCAGTGCAGGTCCCGTCGTCGCACGCGGGTCGATCGCGTGCACGACCGTATCCGGTGGTGGGGGACGGTCACGTAGTGGCGGGCCGGTGGGCGATCGAGCAGTCCGTGCCACCACGCGGCGCTCGGGCCCCACGCGACCGCCTCGGCCCCGGCTCCGTACACCGCCGCACGCAGTTCGACGCCCGCGGTGCGCTCGCGGTCGGAACGCAGGTAGACGCCGGGTACGAGGGTGACCCATTCACCTGTCCCGACGGTCCGGCTCACCGACGTCGAACTCATGCCGCATCGGAGTGCCTGGGTGCGGGTGATCACGCCGTCCTGCCGGGCCATGACGGCGTGGATCTCTGTGCGGTTCATGTCTCGTTCGACGCGGCGTGCCGGTGGGAGGTTCCCGTACTCCCCGTCTTTGGTGGGACAGTGCCCGGCCAGCGGGCACTGTCCCACCCAGGTTTTCAGAACTCGGGGAGCAGCCCGGCCGACTGTGCGTCGGCAAGCGTGGGGGCGGCGCGGTCCTTGGCCGACAATTCGTACTCGAGCGGGGCGCCGTCCCTGCCCACGGCCGGCCAGTCGATACCGATCTCCGGGTCGAGCGGGTGCACCTCGTGCTCCCGCTCCGGGGTGTACGGCGTCGAGCACAGGTACACCACGGTCGAGTTGTCTTCCAGGGCAAGAAATCCGTGTCCCAATCCCTCGGACAGGAAGATCGCCCGACGGTCGGTCGTGTCGAGCAGTACCGAATCCCACTGCCCGAATGTCGGCGACCCGACACGCAGGTCCACCACGACATCGAGCACCGAACCCGACACGCACGTGACGTACTTCGCTTGTCCCGGTGGCACATCCGCGTAGTGGATACCCCGCAACACCCCGGCCGCCGAGACCGAGCAGTTCGCCTGCGCCAACTCCAGCGACCGCCCGGTCACCTCACGGAAGGTGGACTGCTTGAACCATTCGAGGAACAGTCCCCGTTCGTCACCGAATGTGGCCGGCGTGATTTCCCACGCCCCGGCGATCTTCAGTTCGCGATACTGCATCCCCTAGAAATCCCTTCCTCGTTCCAGCAGGTCGATCAGATATCTCCCGTACCCGGATTTCGCCAGGGGCTCGGCCAGGGCACGTAATTCGTCGTCGGTGACGAATCCGCGCCGCCACGCCACTTCTTCGGGAGCGCCGATCTTCAGACCCTGCCGTTGTTCGATCGTGCGAACGTAGTTCGACGCGTCGAGCAGCGAATCGAACGTGCCGGTGTCGAGCCACGCCGTACCGCGCGGCAGCACCTCGACCTGCAACTTCCCGGCCTCGAGATACGTGCGGTTGACGTCGGTGATCTCGTATTCCCCGCGCGCGGACGGTCTCAGCCCGCGCGCGATCTCGACGACGTCGTTGTCGTAGAAGTACAGTCCCGGCACCGCGTACGGCGACTTCGGGTCGACGGGTTTCTCCTCGAGCGACAGCGCGCGACCCGCGGAATCGAACTCGATCACCCCGTAGGCGGAGGGATCGGACACCCGGTAGGCGAACACCGCGCCTCCGTCGATGTCGGCGAACCGGATGAGCTGGCTGCCCAGGCCGGGGCCGTAGAAAATGTTGTCCCCCAGAACCAATGCCACCGATTCGGTACCGATGTGATCGGCGCCGAGCACGAAGGCCTGCGCCAGACCGTCCGGGTGTTCCTGCACGGCGTAGGTCAGCTCGATCCCGAACCGCGACCCGTCGCCGAGCAGTCGCCGGAACTGGTCGAGGTCGTGCGGAGTGGTGATGACGAGGATCTCCCGGATGCCCGCCAGCATCAGCGTCGAGAGGGGGTAGTAGATCATCGGCTTGTCGTAGACGGGCGTGAGCTGCTTGCTGATGCCCAAGGTGATGGGATGCAGTCGCGAACCGGTCCCACCGGCCAGGATGATTCCGCGCATGCGGGCAAGTGTTCCACGTCCGCGGAGATGCCAGGCAGATGTCGGTAGGGTTTGGCGTCATGAGGCTGCTCGTCACCGGCGGCGCCGGATTCATCGGCGCGAACTTCGTCCACCGGACTGTCGCCGACCGCCCGGACGTCGACGTGACGGTCCTGGACAAACTCACCTACGCCGGCAACCGGGCGTCACTCGACCCCGTCGCCGGGAAGATCACCTTCGTGCACGGCGACATCGCCGATCCCGAACTCGTCGACCGTCTCGTCGCGAACGCCGACCTGGTGGTGCACTTCGCCGCCGAGTCGCACAACGACAACTCGCTGGCCGACCCGACCCCGTTCGTGCACACCAACCTCGTCGGCACGTTCACGCTGCTCGAAGCCGTGCGCCGATACGACGTGCGTTATCACCACATCTCCACCGACGAGGTCTACGGCGATCTCGCGCTCGACGACCCGGCGAAGTTCACCGAGGCAACCCCCTACAACCCGTCGAGCCCGTATTCGTCGACCAAGGCCGGCTCCGACCTGCTGGTGCGCGCGTGGGTGCGCTCGTTCGGCTTGCGGGCGACGATCTCGAACTGCTCGAACAACTACGGGCCGTATCAGCATGTGGAGAAGTTCATTCCGCGGCAGATCACCAATGTCCTGACCGGGGTGCGGCCGAAGCTGTACGGCAGCGGTGCCAACGTGCGCGACTGGATTCACGTCGACGACCACAACAGTGCGGTGTGGACGGTCATCGACAAGGGCCGGATCGGGGAGACGTATCTGATCGGGGCGGACGGCGAAACCGACAACCGCACGGTCGTCGAGACCGTGCTCGAACTGTGCGGCATGGACCCGGAGGCGTTCGATTTCGTCACCGACCGGCCGGGGCACGACCTGCGCTATGCAATCGATGCGACGCGGTTGCGCACCGAGTTGGGGTGGGAGCCGCAGTACCGCGATTTCCGGTCGGGCCTGGCGGCGACGATCGAGTGGTACCGCAGCCACGAGACGTGGTGGATGCCACAGAAAACCGCCACCGAAGCCGCGTACGAACGCAGCGAACGAATCCTCGGTGGTTGAGCGACCTGCGGTTCTTGCATATTCCGGCAAACAGTGTGATCACGACGAAACGCGCTACCTCCGCCCGCATGCCGTAGAGACAGCTATTTGCGCTGCTACTGTCGCATCCGTAACAGGATCGACCACAGCGGGGAGTAGCTCGATGGAGCAGGCAACTGCCGGCGACACGACAGCGATCGACAGCAACGCGGACGCACTGGACAGCGCCCTCACCGAACCCGTACGACGGGATCGGTTGATTGCGCAGCGCGGCGTCTTTGCGTCGCTGTCGCCTCGGGTGCCCGGAAAGATGTACGTCGTCACAAAGGGTGACGCCGCGGCCGACCGTTACGGTCTCCAGCTGGCCGACGGCGCGAGCGCCCACACCAACACGTATTTCGGCAGGTTCCCCGCCAGTTTCTGGCAGCGCTGGACCGACGTGAAGACGGTGAACCTGCAACTGACGTACGGCTGCTCGGGTAGCGCACGATTCGTCGTCCACGCCTCCGACGCCAAGGGCCGTGAACGGATCGTCTCGGTCGAGACGGTGTCCGGATCGGGAGAACTCGACCTCGAGGTGCCGATCGAGCGGTTCGTCGACGGCGGCGCGATCTGGTTCGCCGCCGAGGCCAGCAACGGCTCACTGCTCGTCTCCGACGCCCGCTGGACGGTTGCGGCGCCCGAACACCTGCGTCCGGCCGCGGTCGTGATCTGCACGTTCAATCGCGCGGACGACTGCACCGTGACCGTCGGCACTCTCGCCTCCGACGACGGGGCGATGGCCGACATCGACGCGGTGTGCATCGTCGACCAGGGCACCGATCAGGTTCGGTCGCGTCCCGCGTTCGGTGAGGTCGCCGAGAAGCTCGGCAGTAAACTCGTCTACCTGACTCAGCCCAATCTCGGTGGCGCCGGCGGATTCTCCCGCGGCATGTACGAGATCACCCGCTCGGCCAAAGCGGCACACGCCAACGTCATCGTCATGGACGACGACATCCTGTGTGAGCCGGAGTCGGTGTTGCGCCTGAACGCGTTCGCGAACATGACGGTGCAGCCGACGATCGTCGGAGCCCAGATGCTGTCGCTGAGCAACCCCCAGGTCCTGCATGTCAGTGCGGAACGCGAGGTGCTCGACGAGATCAAGGCCGGCGTGCTGACCCCGGGCGCCAAGATGGGCGTCGACCTGATCAAGAAGAAGCAGGATCCGCGGTTCGACGCCGGCTGGAACGGCTGGTGGACGTGTCTGCTGCCCGCCGAGATCATCGCCGACTGCGGGCTGCCGATTCCGCTGTTCTTCCAGTGGGACGACATCGAGTACGGCATCCGCGCGCGTTTCGCCGGGCACCCCACGGTCACGCTGCCGAACGCGGGCGTGTGGCACGCCGACTTCTACCTCAAGGACTACGACGACTGGGCGCGTTACTTCAGCATCCGCAACGGTCTCGTCGTCTCGGCGATCTACGGGCGTTTCGACGGACCCGACATCTCCAAGTACCTGTTCCGCAAGATCGGCGAACTCATCGTTTCGATGCAGTACGGTCTGGCCGCCACGTTCATCAAGGCGGCGGAGGACTTCCTCGCCGGCCCCGATTTCCTGTACGACGGTGGTCAGTCGGTCCTGAAGGAACTGCGCGAACTGCGCGACCGCTACCCGGAGACCAAGCCGCTGCCCGCGTCGCAGGTGGGTAAGGAATCCGATCCTCATACGCAGATGTCGGTGTGGGACTTCGAGCCCGACAAGAAGCGTGAGGGGCTCGTGCTCCTCAAGCGCGCGGTGCAGCAGCTCGCGGGCAAGGTGGACCGTCGTCCCGTCACCGTTCCCGCGGATTACGCGGACTGGTGGCACGTCTCGCTGTTCGACGGCGCCGTGGTCACCGACGCGTCGCAGAACGCGGTGCGGGTGCGTCGCCGCGACAAGGACACCGCGCTGGATCTCACCAAGCGGGCCGCGAAGGTGTGCTGGCAGCTCCGCAAGGAAGCTCCCCGGATGAAGACGGTGTGGCAGGAAGCGATGCCGAAGCTCACGAGCCGCGAGAACTGGGCGCGGCTGTACGGCATCGACGACTGACCGATGAGGGCTTGGCCGCTCCCTCTGCTGTTCGGGGGAGTGACCGTGCTCGTCGGCGCCGCTTTTTCCTGGGTTCCGTCGTTCTGGTGGGACGAGGCAGCAACGATCTCGGCCGCTGATCGGCCCTTCGGCGATCTGCTCGAGCTGCTCGCCGATTGGGACGCCGTCCACGGCCTGTACTACATCCTGATGCACGGTTGGTTCGCGCTCGTGGGCACCGGTGAATTCACCGCGCGGCTGCCCGGCGTGCTTGCCCTCGGTGTCGGGGCCGCAGCCGTCACCGCGACCGCGCAGATGCTGGCGGGACGGCGTGCCGCGGTGGCGGCCGGGGTGCTGTTCGCGATCCTTCCGCGGGTGACGTGGGCGGCCACCGAAGCCCGCTCCTACGCGTTCGCCGTCGGCTGCGCGGCAGTGTTGTCGCTGGTCCTCGTGCTGGCGCTGCGGACCCACCGGGCACGCTGGTGGGTGCTGTACGCGATCGTGGCGGCACTCGCGACGATGTTCTTCGTCTATACCGCTACTCTCCTGGTCGCACACGCGGTGACGATGTGGGCGCTCACCCGCGGCCTCGACTCTCGTCGACGCGACCGGGCCGGTTTCGTGCTCGCCGCCACCGCGGGAGTCGCGCTGTCGCTGCCCTTCCTCGTGCTGGCTTATTCGCAGGTACGGCAGGTGTCGTGGATCCCGGAGCTCGACGAGACGGTCATCAGCACGATCCTCGTCGAGCAGTGGTTCCCGTCGGCGCCGTGGGCGGTGCTGGTGTGCTGGACCGTCGCGCTGGTGGGGACGGTCGTCGCAGCAGTGCGGGGCGTCGAGCCGGGCGAGCGGACATTGCTGTGGCTCGCGCTGCCGGGCTTCCTCGTGCCCATGGCGCTGTTGCTGGCGTATTCGGTGCTGGCGAGCAACATGTACCTGGACCGGTATCTCGCCTTCACGGTGCCCGCGGTGACGCTGTTTTTGGGGTGGGCGGTCAGCCGCGCCGCGACGCGATGGTGGTCGCTGCTCGCGGTGCTCGTCGCCGTGGGTCTGGCGGTGGCGCCCGCCTATATGACGCAACGACAGCCGTTCGGCAAGGCGGGCGGCATGGATTACAGCGTGGTCGCGGATCGGCTGGAGGAGGTGTCCCGGCCGGGCGACTGCGTGGCGTTCGAGCCGAAGGTGTCGTGGCAGCCGACGTCACCGCGGGCGGTCGCCGACGCTCGCCCCGACGCGTTCGAGGATCTCGTGGACGTGGGGCTGGATGAGACCGCTGCCGATCGGGTGAGCTTGTGGTCGAGCGACGTAGCGCCCCCGGTGCTGGCCGAGCGGGCGGCCGCCCAGTGCACGAGGTTGTGGGTGATCGCGGACCGGGACCGCGGCACGGCGTTCACGGTGTGGCATCCGAACGACGTGTGGTGGCGGTTCGACCGCTACCGGTTCACCGACACCGAGACGTACCGGGCGCTGTCCGAAGCCGGGTTCACGATCACCGACCAGGAATTCGTCAACCGGTTACAGCTGATCGAACTCGAGCCGGCTCAGACCCAGTAGGCGACGCGCGACCGGTAGTTGCGCATGGTGACCAGGGCCAGTCCCCACCCGAGCACCGTGATGATCAGCACGATCACCCAGTGGTAGAGCTGCTGGTCGCCGCCGAGGAGAGGCGTCCGCACGATGTCGAGGAAGTGGTACAGCGGGTTGATCTCCGCGATCCGCGCCCGGTCTTCGTTGCCGGTGCCCGCGAGGGATTTCTCCGTCCAGATGATCGGCGTCATGAAGAACAGCAACTGCACGAGGCTGCCGAGCAGCGGTGCGATGTCGCGGTAGCGGGTGGAGAGGATGCCGAAGACGAGCGAGATCCATACCGCGTTGATCGCGATCAGTGCGAGGGCCGGGATGGCCGCAAGCGCGGTCCAGCTCAGGTGCTGCGGGAAGACGATGAAAATCCCGATGTAGATCACGATGTTGTGCGCGAACAAGATCATCTGACGCCACACGAGGCGATAGACGTGCACGCTCAGCGGGGTCGGTAGCTGCTTGATCAGCCCCTCGTTGGACATGAAGACGTCCGCACCCTCGATGATCGACCCCTGGATCAGGTTCCAGATGATGAAGCCGAGCGCGACGTAGGGCAGGAACTCCGCGATGTCGAGGTTGAACAGTGTGCCGTACAGCAGACCCATCGCGATCGTCGAGACGCCGGTCGCGATGGTGATCCAGAACGGCCCCAGCACGGACCGCCGGTACCGCTGCTTGATGTCCTGCCACCCGAGCAGCAGCCACAACTCGCGATGGTTGAAGCCGTCGCGCAGATCCTGGAACGCGCGCCGGAACGTCCGAGAAGACTTTCCCAGCGGTTCGTCGACATGGGTGGGTGCAGACACAAGGCCCGAGCCTACCCGCGCGGGAATCCGCCCCGACCACGTGTGGGCCGGATTCGTCGTTCGGGTCTCCTGCCGGCGCGAGCGTGCCGTGCCTCACGACGTGGGGAACTCGTAGGCTCGACACGGATCGTTTCGTACGAGCAGGAGAATGATGGCAACGAACCCGGCAGCATCGAAAGAGAACTTCGAGGAGCTTCGGCGCGACGAGGACCTGTACGAGATGTCCCTCGACCTGCTCGCCTATTACCTGGACACCGCGTTCGAGGATGCGGCAGCCGGCGAGGTCGAGCGATGGACGGTGAGTTGCCTTCCCGGTTCCGGCGACGCCGCGCCGCTGTTCTCGCTGGCTGTCGGATCGACCGAAGTCCTCCGGCTCGACAAACCCACAGCGGGCGCCGACGGATCGGTGACCTGCCTCGCGTCCGTCGCAGTCTCACGCTCGGCACTCGAGGACGAAGCAGGTACGTCGCTCGGCGCCGTGAAAAAAGCTCTTCCCGCCGTGCGCTTCCTTCCCGACGAGTCCGACGCATCGGACGCCGTCGTCGTGGTGGTGGACCTGTTCGACGACTCGTCTCTCGGCGCATTCGAAGAACTCTCCGGAAGTGGCCGCCCGATTCGCCGGCTGGCGGACCAACTCGAGGGGATGGAATCGGACGACCACCACAACACGTGGCTCGCCCGGGCCGCCCTCGACCGCATCGCGAGTGCCCCGGCCGACGAGGCAGTCTGACCTTCAGTTGGAATCCACGCGCTGAACGGGGATCAGCGCGCGAAACTACACGCGTCGATCCCCGTTCGCCGCGCCGATCACGTCACGCGGTCACGTACAGCGCGTCGATCTCCTCCGCATACTTGGCGTCGATCGGCTTGCGCTTGAGCTTCATCGTGGGCGTCAGTTCGTCGCCCGACGGCTCCCACACCGTCGACAGCACGGTGTACTTCTTGATCTGCTCGACACGCGACAGTTTGGTGTTCGCCTCCTTCACCGACTGCTCGATCTCGGCGAGGACGGCGGGGTGCTGCGCGAGTTCTTCGTGCGACCCGCTGAGCCCGTGCTGCTCCGCGAAGAGGGGGAGTGCGTCGGGATCGAGGGCGAGCAGCGCGACGATGTACGGCCGATCGTTACCGATGACGGCGGCGCCGCCGAGCATCGGGCACGCGGCCCGCAGCGCCCCTTCGATATTGGTGGGGGACATGTTCTTGCCCGCCGCGTTGACGATGAGTTCCTTCTTACGGTCGATGAGCGTCACGTAACCGTCTTCGTCGATCCGCGCGATGTCGCCGGTGTGCAGCCAGCCGTCGGGATCGACGGCTTCGGCCGTCTTGACCGGGTCGTTGCGGTATCCCCGCATGATGAGCGGGCCGCGGACAAGGAGCTCCCCGTCGTCGGCGGTCTTGATCTCGACGCCGGGGACGGCCTGGCCGACGGTGCCGATCCGGATTTTTCCGGGCCGGTTCATGGTCACCACGCAGGATGTCTCCGACATACCCCACACTTCGGAACACGGGATGCCGAGCGCCAGCACGAACTCGAGTACCTCGGGTGAGATCGCGGCGGCGCCCGTCACGGCAGCGCGTACCTGGTCGAGACCGAGTTTCTTGCGTACGGCCGACAAGACCAGTTTGTCGGCGAGCGCGTGCTGCAACTCGAGGGCCTTCGGCACGGGCTTGCCCTCGGACTGCAATCGAGCGACTTTCCGCCCCACCTCGATCGCCCAGAACGCGAGCCTCTTCTTCACCGGGCTGGATTCTTCGGCGAGGGTCTTGTCGATCGCTGCCTTCACCTTGTACCAGACCTGCGGGACCGCACCGAACAGCGTCGGTCGCACGCTCGGCAGCACCGCGATGGCCTTCTTGAGGTCGTCGAGCGTGGTGATCTGCATGCCGCTGTAGATGCTCGAGTAGTGCGAGCCCCAGCGGTTCGCGATGTGCGCGTCGGGCAGGTACGACACGATGCGGTCGTCGGGTCCGGTGGGCAGGAAAGTTGTGGTCGCAGCGAGTTCGGCGAGAAGGTTGGCGTGGGTGAGTTCCACGCCCTTCGGCGGCCCGGTGGTGCCCGAGGTGTAGATGAGCGTGAGCAGGTCGGAGGGCTGAACGGCCTTCCATGCGGCCTCGAAGTCGAACGACTCGTCGGCGGCGGCCTCGACGTCCTCGAGGGAGAGGGTGCCGTCGGGCTTCGCGTCGATGCACACCAGGTGCTCGACCTTCGTCTCGCCGATCGCCTGTTGCAGCACGGGAACGAACTGCTCCTCACAGATCATCACCCGGTTGCCGGCGTTGCCGAGCACGTAGGTGATCTGCTCGGCGGTCAGCGAGTTGTAGATCGAGAACGGTACTGCGCCGAGATGGAAGGCGGCGGTGTCGACGAGATGGAATTCCGGGCGGTTCGTCAGCATGATGCCGACGGTGTCGCCGTGCCGGACGCCGAGACCGGCGAGACCGGCGGCCAGGGCGCGAACCTTCTCCGAGTACTCCCGCCACGTGTAGTGAACGGAATCGTCCGGAGTTCGCAGCGCGACGTGGTCGGGATACGCGGCGGCGGTGGATTGAAAAGCTTCGCAGAGTGTTGACGGTGAGTCGAGACGAGATGTCATCGCAGGCTCCCAGAGACGGTGGGGGTGAGTGTAGGTCTTGCTGCCACCGTCTGTGCGCGGAATTGCGGGATCCCTTGCGGGGGAGGATTACTGGTGGGGACGCTCGAACTTCTCTTCGCGCCCGAGCTTGCGCAGCCGTACCCACTCGCGCAGGCCCGCCGGGTCGCGGCGCGTCACCAGGAAGTACCACCCGAAACGAATCCACTCCTGCGGCAACAGCTTCCGGAGCCCGGGCTGTGACAGCAGGTAACCCCTGTTGCGGTAGGTGAAGTACCGCTTGGTCTCGTTGTCGGGATACTGGGTGTGCATCCGGCCACCGAGGATCGGCTTGAATTCGTCGGCGCCGTCGGGATGTAGGTACGCCGTCTGCAGGCAGGTGCCGAACGGCAGGCCCGACCGCACGAGACGCCGGTGCACCTCCACCTCGTCGCCGCGTACGAACAGCCGCAGATCGGGGACACCCACGGCGTCGATCGCGGCGGCGGTGAACAGCGCGCCGTTGAACAGCGACGCGATACCGGGAAGCAGATCTTCGTCGCCGAGTTCGTGACGCCAGCGCCGCCATACGACCCCGCGACGCAACGGGAACGCCAGGCGGTCGGGTTCGGCGATGTCGCACACCACCGGTGACACTTCGGCCAGGCCGTTGCGTTGCGCGCACTCGAGGAGTGTCGCGAGCACCTCGGGTCCTTCGGGGCGACCGTCGTCGTCCGCAAGCCACACCCGGTCGGCCCCGAGCGACAGTGCGTACAGAATGCCCAGCGCAAAACCGCCCGCACCGCCGAGGTTGTGTTGGGAGCCCAGATAGGTCGTGGGCACGTCGGCGCCTTCGACGAGTTCGCGCACGGCGTCCTCATCGGCGTTGTCGACCACGACGAGATGGTCGAGCGGGCGGGTCTGGGTGGACAGCACCTTCAGCGACTCGGCGAGCAGTTCCCGGCGCCGATGGGTGACGACGACCCCGATGATGCGTTCGTCAGACACTCTTGGTGCCTGACGTGGCCGTCGCGTCGGCGCCGTTGCGCAGGGCGCTGCGTTCACGTTCGAGTGCGAGGTCGTGCAGAACCGTGCGGACGTGGTCGCCGGCCTCGTCGCCTTCGTACGCCCGCACCACGTGCTCGATGTCGCCGCGCTCACGGATCTGCCCGTGATCGATCCACATCGCCTGGTCGCACAGTTGCGCCAGGAACTCGTTCGAGTGGCTCGCGAAGACGAGGATGCCCGACCGCGCGACGAGGTCCTGCAACCGGACCCGGGCCTTCTTCATGAATTCCGCATCGACTGCGCCGATGCCTTCGTCGAGCAGCAGGATCTCCGGATCGATGCTGGTGACCACGCCGAGTGCGACGCGCACGCGCATGCCCGTCGAGTACGTGCGCAGCGGCATGTTGAGGTAGTCGCCGAGCTCGGTGAAGTCGGCGATCTCGTCGACCTTCTGGAGCATCTTCTTGCGGCTCATGCCCAGAAACATGCCGCGGATGATGATGTTCTCGTAGCCGGAGATCTCCGGGTCCATGCCGACACCGAGGTCGAACACGGGCGCCACCCGGCCGTTGACCTGTGCGAATCCGCGGGTGGGCTCGTAGATGCCGGACAGCAGGCGCAACAGCGTGGACTTGCCGGCACCGTTGTGGCCGACGAGTCCGACGCGGTCGCCTTCCTTCAGCGACATCGTGATGTCGCGCAAGGCCTCGACCACCACGACGTCCGAGTTGTTGCGGCCGATCGAACCGCCCGCTTTACCGAGGAACGCCTTCTTCAGCGACCGCGTCTTGGCGTCGAAGATCGGGAAGTCGACGCACGCGTCGCGCGTTTCGATGCTGACACGGGTCACGATGTGGCTCCAGAGGCTGACACGGGTACCGAGGGTACCCCGCGCACCTACAGGTACTGCCCGGTGCCGGGGTGCCCGGGGCCGTGACCCGGCTGCTCGCCGCCGCGGGAGACCGTTCCGCCCAGCCCGGGTGGAAGCGCGCCCTGCCGCATCTGCTCGAGTTGTGCGCGGGCAGCCATCTGCTGGGCGAACAACGCCGTCTGGATGCCGTGGAACAACCCTTCCAGCCAGCCCACCAGCTGGGCCTGGGCGATGCGGAGCTCGGCATCGGAGGGCACGGAGTCATCGGTGAAGGGCAACGCGAGGCGTTCGAGTTCGTCACGCAGTTCCGGCGCGAGCCCCTGTTCGAGCTCGCTGATCGAGGACCGGTGGATCTCCTTGAGCCGGGTACGGCTGGCGTCGTCGAGAGGTGCCGCCCTGACCTCTTCCAGAAGCTGCTTGATCATCGTGCCGATCCGCATGACCTTGGCCGGCTGTTCGACCATGTCGGCGAGGCTCTCGCCGTTTCCTTCCGCGTCGTTCCCGCGGTCCTTCTCTGCGCCGGTCGCCGCCCGGTCGGCTTCCCGCCGAGGGACGCGAACGGGCTGGCCGTCGGGGCCGATCACAAGAACCTGGTCGCTGTCCGGATTCGTCATGGCTCCATTCTGTCCCCTCACGCCGACAACCGTCGCGGGCACGCCCTTTCCCGGCGGGAAAAGTTCGCGGCCGCGAGGGAGCGCTCCGGTGAGCCGGGGCAGGATTCCGGGCGCGCGAGTCCGCTATACCCCGGCGCCGACGACCACAATTGACACAGGGTTTTAGAGTGTCAGCCATGGCTTACGACGTTGCCCGGATCCGGGGGCTCATCCCCTCGCTCGGCGACGGCTGGGTTCACCTCGATCCGCGCGCGGGAATGCAGATCCCGGACGCGGTGTCGCGCATGGTGTCGACGGCCTTCCGGAACGCGTCGTCCTCGGCTGTCGGGCGGCACTCGTCGTCCCGCCGCAGCGCCGCGATCCTCGAGGCCGCACGCGTGGCCGTTGCCGACCTCGTGGGCGGCGATCCCGCAGGTGTGGTGCTGGGCCCGAGCCATTCGGTGCTCTTGGCGTGGCTCGCGGAAGCGCTCAGCTCCCGGCTCGGCCTGGGCACCGGAATGGTGCTCTCCCGCCTCGACGACGAAGCCAACATCGCACCGTGGTTGCGTGTCGCGAGCCGGTACGGCGCCCAGGTGCGCTGGGCCGAGATCGAGATCGACACCTGCGATCTGCCCACCTGGCAGTACGAGGAACTCATCACGCCCACGACCCGGCTGGTCGCGCTGACGGCGGCGTCGTCGATCGTCGGCTCGGCACCCGACGTGCGAGTCGTCGCAGACCTCATCCACGACGTCGGCGGGCTCATGGTCGTCGACGCGGCCGCGGCGGCCCCGTACGCCCACATCGACATGGAAGATCTGGGAGCGGACATTCTCAGCATCGATGCCGCAGCATGGGGCGGACCACAAATCGGTGCCCTCGTCTTCCGCGATCCCTCTCACCTCGATCGCGTGCCCGCGATGTCGCTCGATCCGCATGCCCGCGGTCCCGAGCGGCTAGAGGTCGGCGGACACCAGTTCGGCCTGCTGGCCGGGCTGCCCGCGTCCATCGACTTCCTCGCCTCGCTGGACGACTCGGCGTCCGGCAGCCGCCGGAACCGCCTGGAGACGTCGATCAGCTCGATGCAGGACTATCAGGACGGCTTGTTCGACCGGCTGCTCAGGCAGCTCGACAGTCTCACCGGTGTCATGGTGCTGGGCAAGGCGCCCAGCCGGGTCCCCACCTTGAGTTTCACCGTCGAAGGCATACCTGCGGAGAAGGTCGCCGCACACCTGGCCGACCGGCGAATCGAGACGGTGGCGAGCACCCGCGGAACGAGCCGGTTGCTCGACTCCCTGGGAGTGAGCGACGAAGGCGGTGCCGTGAGCATCGGTCTCGCCCCGTACACCACCAGCTTCGACATCGACCAGCTCGTCCGCGAGCTACGCAACCTCTGACCGGTCAGGTCCGGGCGACCCGCAGCACCACCTTGCCGACAGTGTCGGGACTGTCGAGCATCTCGTGCGCCCGCGCAGCTTCTGTGATGGGCAACTCGGCGTGCACCACCGGCTGCACCTTCGCCTCCTCGATCAGCGGCCACAGGTGTTCACGCACCGCGGCGACAATTGCACTCTTACCCGACTTGCCGGTGTCCGGACGGCCGCGCAGGCCCGTCGCGATCACGTGTCCGCGCTTGGCGAGGAGCTTGCCGAAGTTCATCTCACCCTTGGTGCCACCCTGCATGCCGATGACGACGAGTCGTCCGTCCGGCGCGAGCACGTCGATGTTGCGGGACAGATACGCCGCACCCATGTTGTCGAGCACCACGTCGGCACCACCGAACGCGTTGCGCACCTCGGCCACGAAATCCTGGCTGCGGTAGTCGATTGCCAGATCGGCGCCGAGTTCCCGGCACCGCTCGAGCTTGCCGGCCGACGCGGTGACCGCGACCTTGGCACCGAGCGCCTTACCCACCTGGATCGCGTGCGTGCCGATACCCCCGCCACCACCGTGCACGAGCAGCACGTCGCCGCGTTCGAGTCCCGCGGTCATCACCACGTTCGACCACACCGTGCAGGCGATCTCCGGGAGCGACGCAGCCACGGCGATGTCCATACCGGCCGGCACGGGCAACAACTGGGCGGAGGGCACCACGACCTGCTCGGCGTAACCACCGCCGGTCAGGAGCGCACACACACGATCACCGATGTTCCATCCGCTGACACCCTCACCGAGTTCGGCTATGACGCCGGAACATTCGAGTCCGAGGATTTCGCTGGCTCCGGGCGGCGGGGGGTAGAGCCCGCGGCGCTGCAGAAGGTCCGCACGATTGACGGCGGTCGCTGCGACATCGAGGAGGACCTGTCCGGGGCCGACCGTGGGATCGGGACACTCTGCCCACCGGAGAACTTCGGGACCACCGGGTTCGGTAACGACGATTGCGTGCATGACCCCGACGCTAGCGTGTGCGGCCCGCGGTGTGGTTATCCCATCTCGGCGCGCATGTCGCTTCGCCGGGAGAACCTTCGCGCCCGAGTCCGCCTTAGACTTTCCGGGTGACGAGCGAACAGGACGAGCCGAACTGGTTGACCGCGGAAGAGCAGACCGCCTGGCGCAACTATGTGGACGGCAACGCCCGCCTGATGGATGTGCTCAACCGAAACCTGCAGGAGCGACACGGATTGTCGCTGGCGGAGTACCGAATCCTGGTCCTGCTGTCCGAGTCGGAGCACGGCTCGCTGCGTATGAGTGAACTCGCCGACGGTGTCCTCTCGTCGCGCAGCCGACTCACCCATCAGATCCGCCGCATGGAGGAACAGAACCTGGTCGTGCGCGGGTCGTGCCCCGAGGACGGTCGCGGGGTTCTCGCGTCGGTCACCGATGAAGGACGTCGGCGGCTCGCCGAAGCGGCCCCCACCCACGTCCGCGCCGTCCGCAACAACCTCATCGACCGGCTCTCCAAGAGCCAGGTCAAAGCACTCGCGCAGATCTTCGGCCGGATCGACGAAGCCCTCGCCGACCACTAGGGCGCGGATGCGGTTAGGATTTGCGACGGAAGCGTGGCAGAGCGGCCGAATGCACTCGCCTTGAAAGCGAGCTTGGGTAAAACCAACGGGGGTTCAAATCCCTCCGCTTCCGCCACAGTCCCCTTACCTGTTCGCGCAGGTGAGGGGATTTTTGCTGTGGTGGAGGACGTCACCGGACGTGCCCATCGGGACGGGCGTGCGGGGTTGCAGACGAACGGAAAGGGTTCATGACCGACACGGATGTAGGTGCGCGCAGAAGCACCGTCGATCTGGTTGCGCGTGTACTGACCGAGGTGGGTGCACCGTGGGTGATCAACATCGTTACGTCTGTGATTCTCGGCGCAGCGGTCGGTGCACTCGGCTGGGGCGTGTTCGTCGCCGTGTGTGCGGGAGTGATCCCGATGGGTGCGATTCTCCTGGGCATGCGCCGATCGCGTATCGGTGACCACCATGTCACCACGCTCGACGAACGTCACGCGCTGATCGTCGTGATCTTGCTGGCGACGACAGGTGGGTTGGTGACCCTGGTCGTCGCCGATGCTCCGCAGGAGATGGTCGGGTTCACGGCCGCCGGTTTGATCACCTTGGTGGCAGCGGCTGTCGTCACCAGCATCTTCCGATGGAAGATCAGCTTTCATACGGGAGTCGCGGCCGGGGTGAGTGTCGTTCTGGCCCTCGCTCTGTCGCCCTGGTGGCTCGCGGGTCTGGTCCTCACCGTTCTCAGTGGCTGGTCCCGCGTGCATCTCGACCATCACACGATCGGACAGGTGACGGTCGGCGCCGTTCTCGGCGCGATCACAGCGGGAGTGAGCTACGTGCTCATCGTCTGAGGGACTTGCCGTCCCGGAGACATGTCAGCTGTTTCCTTCGAGTTCGTCCGCGATGAGCGATGTCCACGTCATGACTTCGTCGGGGTCGGAAGTCGGGAAGTACTTGTGGTCGCGCGCGGCGACAGCCGCCAAGAGTTCGGGCACTTCCACCTCCCCGCGGATGGTGCTGTTCTCCTCCACGGGCGCGGAGAACAACCACACCTGCTGCTGAGTCAAGGCGTCCGCGTACCGGCGGCACAGATCTGCGGAGGCAGCGGGCCACTTTCCGCTTTCGGCTGCGCTGCCGATGATGATCGCCTCGAACTCCGCCACGCGGTCGAGATCGCTGTTCTCGCCCAACGTGACCTCGATATCGCGTGTACCGAGCGACTCGGCGATCGCTTGTGCGACCTGGTGAGTCACTCCTCGGTTGCTCCCGGCTACGACGAGTACGGTCATGTTCCAGGGGTTTCCCCGCACCCGATCCGGGGAAACATGGATGCACCAGCCGGCGCCGCCGGTGCTGCGCGCTGCCCGGGACCGGTCACGATCCCAGTGAAGGGGACTAGGGCCGCTACCAGTCGGCTTGACCGCGCACGCGCGGCCGAGTTGGGATCAGGATCCATGTCGTCGGGGGACGGGGAGCTCGATGCTGAAAAGGTTCATCACCGCGCTCGGTGTGGGTGTGATGTCGATAGTAGGAATTCCGTCGCTTTCGCACGCCCAGCCGGCGCCTGTCGCGTCGATCGAGCGCACGGCGATGCTCACCGAACAGCGGACGGACGTCGAAGTGTTCTCGCCCGCGATGCAGCGCGTGGTCCGGGTGCAGGTGCTCCATCCCGTCGGTGACGGCCCTCGACCGACGTTGTACCTGCTCGACGGGGTCAGCGCGGGCGAGGAGTCCGAGTTCAGGGAGAGCACGTGGACTCAGCGCACCGACATCGAGGAGTTCGTCGCCGACAAGAACGTCAACGTCGTGCTCCCGATCGGCGGCACGGCGAGTTACTACACCGATTGGCGGAACCCCGACCCGGTACTCGGTGTCAACAAGTGGGAAACCTTCCTGACGCAGGAACTGCCGCAGCTCATCGATGCACGGTTCCACGGCAACGGGGTCAACGCGGTCGCCGGGTTGTCGATGGGGGCGACCGGGGCGATGAGCCTGATCACGCGACACCCCGATCTGTATCGAGGCGTTGCGGCGCTGAGCGGATGTTTCGATACCTCGCGTGAGTCGTCCCGCGACTCGGTGCGCGGAACCGTCGCCTACAAGGGCGGGAACCCGGACAACATGTGGGGACCCCCCGGTGACCCCGTCTGGGCGGAACACGATTCGTACCTGCTCGCCGAGCGGCTGCGCGGCAAGGAAATCTTCCTCAGTACGGGCAACGGTCTCGTAGGCCCGTACGACTTCGGTTCGGGCGAAGAAGTGTTGACCGGCGGTACGCCGCTCGAAATCGGCACGTTGGCGTGCACGGTGACCTTCGACCGTCGCCTGCGGCAGCTCGATATTCCGGCGCAGGTCGTATACCGGCCGTGGGGTACCCACTCGTGGGCATACTGGCAGGACGACATCAAGACCGCGTGGCCGACGCTGAAAGCCGCTCTCCAACTGTAGGTTCGCGCTCAGTGCATGTGGATGCGGTCTGTTGTGGGCGGGACGACGGGATCGTGGGCCGCGAAATAGGCGTTGAGAGCGTCGAGTTCCTCTCCGGCGCCGGTTCGGTGCCGGGCGTGGGTGAAGACGTCGAAGCCGTCACCACCTTCCGCGAGGAAGTCGTTGACCACCACTCGGTAGTGCTGTTCGGGGTCGACCGGCTCCCCGTCGATCGTGAGATCCCGGATTCGGTCGCCCGAAGGAGCGATCCGGTCGAGCGTGTATCGAAAGTTGTCCGACGGCGCGAGAATCCATTCGAGCGCGTTGCCGTTCGCGGTCGTCTGGAATTGTTGCTCGAGAAGTTCGTCGAGTTGGGCGCCGGAGAGTTCGAGCACCTGGAGGCGATTGCCGAAAGGCTGCGCTGCGTACGTTTGCCCGTACGTGACGACTCCGTTTTCTCCGCAGATGAGGTCGCTGCGAAGGCCGCCCGGATTCGTCAGTGCCACTTGCGCTCCCACCGATCGGGCTGCTGCGAGCTGGGCATCGGCAACGAGGTTGCCGAGCGCGGATTCGCCGCTGGGACCCGCTTCGCGGGTGATGTCCGCCGAGGCGGAACCCACGCGACGACCTGCGACCGCGTCGGACATTTCGACTGCGCGTTCGACGAACTGCTGCGTCTGTGGGTCGGGTTCGATGTCGTGGGTGATGACTTGGGTGAAAGCCAGCGTGTGATCCCGCAGTACGTCGCGGGTTTCGCGGTCGATCATGAGATCTGCGACGGAGATGATGCGCCCGTGCGAGGCGCCTTGCACGACGGTACGTGGTTGGCCGAGCGGATCGGGATAGGTGCAGTTGAAGTGCCTGTCACCGTCCGAGGTGACGATCAGATCGACTTTCGGGGACACGGCGGTGGCGACGACGTTCGCCGGCCCGTCGACGGGATGGCAGGGGTCGTTCTGTCCATCGGTGCCGATATCGCCCTTGTAGAGCAGCACGACGGCGCGAACCCCCAGTGAATCGAGTAGGTCGGCGGTTCGGTCCACCGCCTCGATCTCGTCGCCGAATCGAAGGCCCGCGATGGAGTCGGACCGGATGAAGTCCGGCGTGTTGCTGGGAAGCACACCGATGGTGCCGACCGGGATTCCGTCGACATAGCTGATGCTGAACGGCAGCGCGGCAGGCGCCCCGTCCTCGGTCGTGAGATTCGCGGCGAGCAAGGGGAAGCGAGCACCCTCGAACGTCTCGCCGTAACGGCACCCGTCGTCGGGGTGACACCCTCCGTCGCGCAGACGGGTCAACTCCGCGTATCCCTGGTCGAGTTCGTGGTTGCCCAGTGCGGCGGCCGTGACGTCGAGATCGTTCAGCAACTCGATGGTGGGCTCGTCGTGGAACATCGCCGATTCGAGCGGGGACGACCCCCACGTGTCGCCTACCGCGTACAGCATCGAATGGTCTGCTTGTGCCCGTAGCTGACGCACGTAGGCCGCGAGATGCGCCACTCCACCTGCGGCGACGGACGTTCCGTCGGACCTGACGACCTCACTGCGCGGTCCCTGCGGCGGCAGAAGGTTGCCGTGGAGATCACCGAAGGCGATCAGGCGCACCGGCACCACGTTCGGAGGTTCCGCAGCAGCGGGTGCGACACCGGTACCTGCACACACGACTGCGGCGAGTGCAAAGGCGGACAGGGCACGGCGTGCCTTGCCTCCATCCATGCAGCGCCTCCGAGTCGGGTCCGTATCAACCGCCCGAGTGTGTCAGCGCAGGGTCACGTCACCGATACCTAGGGATAACGGTTGGGTCTCGTCACAGGTCAGGCGACCCCTGCGAGTGCCCGGCCCGGACCCGTCGCGAAGGCGAGGAACCGATCGTTCTCGTGCGGGTCGCCGATCGTCACGCGCGTGCCGTCACCGGTGAAGTTCCGCAGGATCACGCCTGCCTCTGCCGCCGCCTCGGCGAAGGCCGCAGACCGGTCGCCGAGGGGCAGCCAGAGGAAGTTCGCACCGCTCTCGGGCACGTCGTAGCCGGCCGCCAGCAGTGCGTCGCGCACGCGGTGGCGCTCGGCGACGACATGTTCGGTACGCGCGAGCAGTTCGTCGGCGGCCTCGAGCGACGCGATGGCGGCCTTCTGCGCGATCGTGTTGACCGAGAACGGGGTGTGCACCTTGCTCATGGCCGCGGTGAGTTCGGGGGCGGCGACCGCATACCCGACCCGCAGGCCCGCAAGTCCGTACGCCTTGGAGAACGTCCGCAGTACGACCACGTTGTGGCGGTTCTTCGCCAGGTCGAGACCGTCTGCGAAGTCGTCCTCCGAGGCGGGCCGCACGTATTCGAAGTACGCCTCGTCGAGTGCGACGACGACGTCGGACGGGACTTCGTCGAGGAACTGCTCGAGTTCCTTCTTCCCGAGGAGCGAGCCGGTCGGATTGTTGGGATTGCAGATGAAGATCAGGCGGGTCCGGTCGGTGATGGCCGCGAGCATCGCTTTCAGCTCGTGGCCGTGCTCCGGGGTGTTCGCCACGGGGACCGCGGTTGCGGCCGCGACGGCCACCACCACCGGGTACGCCTCGAACGATCGCCACGGGAAGATCACCTCGTCGCCGGGCTCGCAGGTGACCTGCACGAGTTCCTGGCACAGGCTCACCGATCCGCAGCCGACCGCGATGTTCTCGACGGGGACCTGCAGCCGCTCCGACAGCGCTGCGAGCAACGCCGTGGCGCCGTTGTCCGGATACCGGTTCACGTCGGCGGCGGCTTCGAGAATGGCCTCGCGCACGGAGGGCAACGGGCCGGCGGTCGTCTCGTTGCTGGCGAGCTTCACAGCGCCGGGAAACGTGCGTCCGGGAACGTAGGCCGGGATCGAGGCGAGGTCGGGTCGGGTCCGAGGGGTCACCAGCCGATTATGCTCCCGACGATTCCGTGCGGGTACTCGGTGGGCGTGTCATCGTGGACACCATGCCGGAAACCAGCAATGATGCTGCGCCGCGGATCGGTGGTACCGGGGACGTACCGCTGACGGTGGTTCGTCCGGATTCGAGGCCGCGCGGGAGCATCGTGGTGTTGCACCGCTCCCACGGACTCTCGCCTGCCCTCCGCGACTTCATCGAGACGCTCGCCGACGATCGGTGGCTCGTCGTCGCGCCCGAGCCCACACAGGATGCTCGTAGTGCGGAGAACGCCGAGCAGTTCGGGGACGAGTTCTACGCGAACGTGGACGCGACCTTCCGGTGGATCGCCGGGCAAGGGATCGGCCCCGACATGATCGGGGTGCTCGGGTTCGACGATGCGGGCACGGCCGCGCTCTATGTTGCCGCGGAGCGGGTCGTCGGTGCCGTCGTGAGCGTGGCCTCGCCCGGCATCGTGCAGACCGCGCAGGGCGGTACGCGGTCGCTCGTCGACATCGTCGGGTCGCTCCGGGCGCCGTGGCTCGGACTGTACGGCGACGACGACCCGAAGACTCCACCGTCGGAGGTCGCCGCCTTGCGTGAGGCTGCGGGCCGGTCGGATGCGCCGGCGCTTGTGGTCAGTTACGAAGGGCTCGCCCACCGGCCGGATGAGCCGCCGGTCGTGCACGACTCCCTCGATCCCGAGACCGATCGCGCGGAAGCGGCGATCGTCGACGCGCGGCGCCGTATCTACGATTGGTTCGACACTCACCTGCGTTGACCAGCCGTTTTGCGTTTCGGTGCGGTGCATGTGTAATCTTTCGTCCCGGCGGTTCGAGAGCTTCGAATCCCCGAGGAGGCGTGCCAGAGCGGCCGAATGGGACTCACTGCTAATGAGTTGTCCCCCTTACCGGGGACCGGAGGTTCAAATCCTCTCGCCTCCGCCAGTTGGTGTACCGTCACTGACGACAATTGAATAACTTGCGCCCGTAGCTCAACGGATAGAGCATCTGACTACGGATCAGAAGGTTAGGGGTTCGAATCCCTTCGGGCGCACGCACAAGAACACCCCGCCGGCATTGTCGGCGGGGTGTTCTCGCACTGCGGGTCGTGTCACACCAGCTTCGCGATGATCTCCTCCGCGAATCGCTCGATGGGCTCGCGGTAGCGCTCCGCGGTCCCGAGAAGGTGATCGTGGTCGCCGGAGTGGGTTGCTTCCCAGTTGGCCCACGGCGAGCACATCACGCCCGTGATCCCGATCTTCTCGGCCCGCTTGTACAGCTCGGTGGACGGCTGGTCGCGCAGACCGAGGATGATGTCGAACGGTTCGTTCTCACGTCCGAATTCGCGCCGGTAACCGTTGATCCGCTCGATCCACTTCTCGGCGTCGTCGATGGTGTACGCCGTGCCGACCCAGCCGTCGCAGTAGCGGGCGGCTCGCTTGAGTGCGGCAGTGGATTCTCCACCGCACAGGATCGGTACGGGTGCAGGCGGGTGCGGCTCGATCGTCATCTCGGGGATGTCGTAGTACTCGCCCTTGAAGGACACCCATCCGCCCTTCCACAGTGCGCGCAACGCCTCGATCATCTCGTTGAGGCGCGGGCCACGGTTGTCGAAGTCCTGGCCCAGCAACTCGAATTCCTCGCGCATCCAACCGGCGGAGAGGCCGATGGACACGCGGCCGTGTGAGATAGCCGCTGCGGTGCCCACCTGTTTCACGACCTCGAGAAGTGGGCGCGACGGCGCGATGTAGACGTTGTTGCCGAAGTGCAGGTTCTGGGTGACGGCTGCCATGGCTCCGATGAGGACCCACGCGTCGGGCCAGTCCGTCTCCGGGTGCCAGAACATCTTTCCGCTCTCGTGCCCGGGGTAGACGGTCTTCATCTCTTTCGGATAGATCAGGTGGTCCGAGACGAGCACGCCGTGGAACCCTGCCTGGTCGAGCATGGTCGCCACCGCCGGCATTTCGGTCGTCTTCATGAATGCGGTCCCGGTCCAGAACTTCAACGGACTACCTCCGTGCGCCGGCACTCTGCAAGAGTCATGATCATCCAATCGGAGAGTGCAGTTATTCCATTGTCAGAAGACTGTTCTACCGGATGTTGTGACCGCAGTCACCACTGGTCACGTGCGGTGCGGCGCCGACAGGCCCGCGAGTGAATCCGGCATCTCACCCCTGGCGGACTGCCCGCCCGGAGTTCGTCGGGTTCGGTGGGGGAGCAAAACGACGCCGGTACCGGCCCAAAGGATGTATTGACGAGGCCGTGCGAACGACAGTAGATTCCGGGACGGTGCCGAGAAGTTAACGATGATTCGCACGATCAGCCGGCGGCTGGCGGTCGCGCTCTGCGGGGGAGAAGACATGGAACTTGCGTGGTCCGACGCCGACGCCGCCTTCCGAGACGAGGTCCGTGCCTTTCTCGACGAGAAGCTCACCCCCGAGCTGAGACGTGCCGGCAGGCTGGCCACCAGCGTGTACTCCGACCACGAGGCGAGCATGGAGTGGCAGCGCATCCTCCACGAGCGGGGATGGGCGGCGCCGGCCTGGCCGGTGGAGTACGGAGGATGCGACTGGACGCAGACGCAGCACTACATCTTCGGTCGCGAATCGATCCTCGCCGGTGCCCCGTCGTTGTCGCCGATGGGTATCCGGATGGTTGCGCATGCGATCGTCGCGTACGGCACGCAGGCACAGAAGGACTACTTCCTGCCCGGAATCCTCACCGGTGACGTCTTCTTCTGCCAGGGCTACTCGGAACCCGAAGCCGGTTCCGACCTCGCCTCCCTGAGCATGGCGGCTGTGCACGACGGTGACGATCTCGTCGTGACCGGAAGCAAGATCTGGACCACCCACGCGACGGAGGCGAACTGGATGTTCGCGCTCGTGCGGACCACCAGAACCGAACGAAAGCAGCAGGGCATCACCTTCCTGCTCATCGATATGACCTCGCCGGGCATCGAGATCCGACCCTTGGTGATGACCTCCGGCGAAGAGGTCCAGAACCAGGTGTTCTTCGACGGCGTGCGTGTCCCCAAGAAGAACGTCCTGGGCGAGATCGACCACGGCTGGTCCGTCGCGAAGTACTTGCTGGTGTTCGAGCGAGGCGGAGCGGCTGCTGCGCCCGCACTCCAGGTCCTCGCAGAGCGCATCGCGGTCGCGGCAGCCGGGCAACCCGGCCCCGGCGGTCGCGCGCTCGTCGACGATCCCGCGTTCGCCGCCAGACTCGCGGACGCCCGTATCCGTACCGACGTACTGGAGATCCTCGAATACCGCGCCCTCGCAGCGCTGTCCGCAGGTAGGGACCCGGGCCCGGCGTCATCCATGCTCAAAGTGCTCGGCACCGAGCTCAGCCAGACGCTGACGCAATTGGCTCTCGAGGCTGCCGGCCCACGGGGGCGCGTGTACCAACCGCACGTCACTGCGCCCGGTGGCCCGATCGCCGACTACGAACCGCCCGCCGACGGTTACGTCAGTGGCGAAGACTGGCAAGCGGTAGCGCCGCTGCGCTATTTCAACGACCGCGCCGGCTCGATCTATGCCGGTAGCAACGAGATTCAGCGAAATATCCTCGCCAAAGCAGCATTGGGGCTCTGATGGACTTCGGTTTGAGCAAAGAGCAAGAGCTTCTCCGCGATTCGGTCACCGGGTTTCTCTCACACCGGTACGACCTGGCCCGGAGTCGCACGGCAGCGACCACCGGCGCGGGGTGGCAACCCGACGTGTGGCGCGCGCTGTCCGAAGAACTCGGCATCCTCGGCGCCACTCTTCCGGAAGACGTCGGAGGAATGAACGGCGGCCCGGTGGAATTGATGGTCGTGGCCGAAGCTCTGGGGCACGCCCTCGTCGTCGAGCCTTATGTCGACACCGTTGTGCTCGGGGGCGGGATGCTCCACCGCTCCGGCGGACCCCGGGCACACGCAGTACTCGAAGCGATCGCCTCGGGGGAGGCGGTCACCGCCTTCGCGGCAACGGAACCGACGAGTGGCTACGACTTCCACGACCTGACGACCACCGCGCGCCGGGACGGCGGCGAGTGGGTGATCGACGGTGCCAAGATCGTCGTCACCAGCGCTCCGCTGGCAACACATCTCCTCGTGACCGCCCGCACAGCAGGTGACCGCCGCGACACCGCAGGGTTGTCGCTCTTCCTCGTCGAGTTCGATCCTGCGAACCCTCCGGCCGGAGTGGAGATGCACTCGTATCGAACCATCGACGATCGCCGCGCCTCGGATCTCACCTTCTCCGGTTTTCGCGTCCCCGCGGACGCTCTGCTCGGTGACGAGGGCGGCGCGTGGCCGTCGGTGTCCCTGGGGATCGACGAAGCCACCACCGCGGTGGCGGCAGAAGCGGTCGGCCTCATGCGGAAGGTACTCGCCGACACCGTCGAGTACACGAAACAACGCCGGCAGTTCGGTCACCCGATCGGCAGCTTCCAGGCATTGCAACACCGCATGGTCGACATGTACATGGAACTCGAGCAAGCGATATCGGCCGTGTACCTGGCCGTCATGCACCTCGAGGCGGACGATCTCGTCCGCGCGCGGTCCGTCTCGGCCACGAAGGCGACCATCAGCCGTGCCGCGCGCTTCATCGGGCAGAACGCCGTCCAGTTGCACGGGGGAATGGGCATGACCGAGGAACTCGCGGTCGGGCACTACTTCAAGCGGTTGACGGCGATCGAGTACGAGTTCGGTACCGCGGACCACCACATCGCGCGGTACGCGGAACTCACCAAGGCCTGACCCGGACGGTGTCGGCGCACGAGTTCAGAACAGGAGCCACCACGTCGTCGCAGCGAGCGCAGCGAAGGCGATGACCAGAACGAAGTCCGACTTGCCGGTCATCGAATCGTTGAACAGTGGCCGGGTGCCTCGCTGGATCCGTCGTTTCTGCTCGGCCATGACTCCAGTGAAGCGCGGTCGTGCCCGCGCGCGCATCCGAATTACTGCTCAATCTGTGCCGGAGTCGTCCAGAGGAGAACCGGCGGGTGATTCCGGCGGGGGTGTGAGCGCCTCCGTGACTCGCGTGGCGGCCGTGATCGGGTCTTCGTGCTCCCACACCCGGATCACCGTCCACCCCGCAGCGGCCAGGAGAGAATCCGTGTCGCGGTCACGCTCGACGTTGCCTGCGAGTTTGTCGGCCCACCACTCGGCGTTGTTCTTCGGATCGGTCGCGTGCAGTGGGCACCGATGCCAGAAGCAGCCGTCGACGTACACCGCGACACGTCGGCGAGGAAACACCAGGTCGGCTCGGCGTCGCACGCCGGGCCATGGCGCCCGGTCCACATAGAAGCGCAGACCGCGGCGATGCAGTTCGCGTCGCAACGCCACTTCCGGAGCGGTGTCCCGACGGCGTTGCCTGCTCATCCGTGCGCTGGTACGCGCGTCCGTCTGCGGTCGTGCGGGCCGGAGTTCGTCGGACGGAGGCATCGCGACCTCCTACGCGGCGGCCTGCGGGAAGCCGCCCATGCGGTCGAGGTGGTTCTCCACGTCGTCGAGAAATCCTGGGAGAAAGCGGAGGCTGCCCGACCGTGCCCGCCGGAGGAAGCCGGCGGTCGCGCGAGCGGACAGCAGACGCGAATCGTCGAGGAATCCGCCGAGGTCCTCGTAGGGGTCGTGGACGGGCCACTGCGATTCGTGCACGCGGAATGCTTTGCGGTGAGAACCCCATGCCGCGGTGGGCCACGGATCGCCGGGTTCGAGGGGAGTCTCGTGATCGGCGGTGTAGTCGATCTGATTGTTCACGCGATGTCCCACCCAGGTCGCCATCCGGACACTGACGGCGTTGCCCACGAGGCGCCAGCGGTGCCCGGTCCGGACACCCACCGCCTGCGTGGCAGGTGCGGTCCAGTCGGGGTCGAATCCTTGGAGTCGTTCGGCATCGGTCAGCCCGGGGGTCACGATCTCGCCGGACGGCAATCGCACGGCCGGTGGACTCGCGATACCGAGAGTCGAACCGCCCTTGAGCGTGGGCACGGCATTGACCGCCCAACCCAAACCGCGCACACCTTCCGTCCAGTAGAAGCCGCACGGGAACAGGTCGGGGTTCCCGTCGACCGGCATGCCGGCATCCTGCCCGAACAGGACGGCGCGCGGATCGTCGGTGCGGGAGGCCACCATGAGCACTCGCTGCCGGCGCTGGGGGAGGCCGAAGGCGCGAGCGTCCACCACCCGGTAGGCCCACGTGTACCCGAGGTCTTCGAGCGCATCCGTGATGTGGCGCATCGCAGCACCGCGGCTGAGTTGGAGCATGAACGGAACATTCTCGATGACGAGCCAGCGCGGCCCGTTCTTGCGCCGGACGAGACGGAACACCTCGTCCACGAGGCTCGACTTCGTTCCGGTGATGCCGGCGGTACGGCCGGCCTGGGACAGGTCCTGGCAGGGAAAGCCCGCCGCAACCAGTTCGGTCCCCTGCGGCAAGGAACGCAGTTGGGTGACATCCGGATGGAGGGGAACGTCAGGGAAGCGGGCACGCAGCACCGCTTGTGCACCGGGGTCGACCTCACACAGGAGTTCGGTATTCCACCCGTTCTCCCCGAGCCCAAGCTCGAGGCCGCCGATTCCGGCGAACAGCCCCACCATGTTCCCCGACGACGTCACGGCACCCTTCCTCGCTCAACTCAAGCGAGAACGTTACTCGAGTAGTAGGGGCATCCGTGACCCGACGCAGGATCACGCCCCGGAGCTCGGCATCTTGCTGATGTCTCCCGGAATCCGGGGAGGTGCTGTACCTGTCTCCCTATAGATGGACACCTTCTCTACAGATCGCCCTCTCTATAGGGGGCCACGGTGGGCCGCCGGCACATCGACTGGCGGGTTCTTCCCAGCAAATCGGCGTTGACCTGGCGATTTGGTGTTTGTGGGGGTGCTCGCGTAACTTAATCCAGGTCAGAGCGACACGGACACCGACCCGGACCTACAGGGACTGGGAAAACGAGGTTGGACGAGAGCGCCTGAATATCTGGTTCGAAATCTTCTGGTAAGGTTTCGTACTGCCCCTGGGTTCGGAAGCTGCACGGATTTGCGTCTGTGTGGTGCGGGATCTAGGCTGGAACAGTTGCCCCGGAACGAGCGAGTTGTGAAATTCGTGAGTGATGGTGTGTGCGTGTTCTTTGAGAACTCAACAGTGTGCCGATGAATGTCAGTGCCAATTATTTGGTGCGATCATCC